>JBJTJV010000055.1:0-2924 GCA_046352645.1 Chloroflexota bacterium
GCCACGGACCGTCCTCCAGGCGGGGTTCGGCGATCCGGCGCAGGGCTACGTGGTCCTCTACCAGCTCGTGGACGACCCGGCCGCGGACATCGCCGCCACGGAGCTCGCCCGCTACCTCGGGTCGGGGTTCGGGCAGACGAACTTCCCCCTCGATGCCCAGTTCCACGTGGGCCGGGACGGGAGCGTGGTCCTCCTCACGTGGTGGTCCCGCGAGCGGGCCACCGACCCCGGCGTCGCGGAGGCCGTCTTCTCCGCGCTTGCGACCGTCGGCCGTCCCTACCCCGTCGTGAAGTAGCCGCCGGCGCCGCCGCCGCCCGCGCCGGCGCCCGACACCTACGCGGCGTCCGGGCCCTGGCGCGACTCCTCGCGGACCGTGAGCGGCCCATCGGCGCCGAGTCGCTCGCGCACCGCGTCCCGTCGGATCTTCAGCGTGTGCGTCCGGGGGAAGTCCGGCTCCTCCCAGAGCCGCCAGCCGTCGATCCGCTGGTGCATCCCGAGGACGCCGTTGGCGGCCCGGACGATGCGCTCGATCTCCGCGCGCACCCGGGCCTCCTCCGCCGCGTCGCGCGCCTCCTGGCCGCCGCGGCCCGGGCCGATCACGGGCATCGTCCCGGGCGGCAGGACGACCGCCTCGATGCGCCCCGGCGCCGTCTCGAGGACCACCGCCTGGTTCAGCCCGTGGTCGGCGAGGACATTCTCGATGTCCTCCGGGTAGACGTTCAGGCCGTTCGGCAGGACGATGATGTTCTTCTTGCGGCCCACGAGGACGAGACGTCCCGCGGCATCGATCCGGCCGATGTCGCCCGTCCGGTACCAGCCGTCGTCCGTGAACGCCGCTGCCGTCGCCGCCGGGTCGTCGTGGTAGCCGGGGCTCACCGTCGGCCCCGTGACGAGGATCTCGTGGTCCTCGGGGTCGAGGCGCAGGCGGACGGGCGCGATCGTGCGTCCGACGACGCCCGCGGGATGGTCCGCCTCCGCGTTCGCGGACGCGGGGCCGCACTCCGTCGCGCCGTAGCCCTGGAGGACGACGACGCCGATGTCCTCCCACGCCTGCTGCAGCTCCGGCGGCAGATACGCCCCCGCGACGACGAAGAGGCGGAGCGCGCCGCCGAGCCGGTCGTGGAGCGAGCGGAAGAGCAGGCGCCGGGCCCCGAAGGGCAGCCGGCGCGCCACCCGGCGCATCCGCTCGACGAGCGCGGCCTTCCCCTGGCGCTCCGCCTCGCGCATGATGCCGGTCCAGAAGATCTCCAGCAGCTGCGGGGTCACGACCATCGTCGTGACGCGCAGCTCGCGGAACGCCTCGAAGATCACCCGGGGGTTGCGCGAGCGCAGGTAGACGATCTCGGCCCCGATCATCGTGCCGTCGAAGAGCACGGGTGCCTGCTCGAAAAGGTGGGAGAGCGGCAGGAGCGAGACGGCGCGGTGCGGCCGGGGCGGCAGGAGCACCCGGCAGACCTCCAGCGTGGAGAGGAGCGTCCCGTGGGTGAGCATCACGCCCTTCGGGGCGCTCGTCGTGCCCGAGGTGTAGATCACCTCCGCGAGCGTCGCGCGATCCGGCAGCGGCAGCGCATCGAGCTGTGCCTCCCAGTCGGACGGGAAGCCCGGATCGGGATCGGCGGTGAGGTCGTCGAGGGTGAGGACGGCGAGATCGTCGAGGCCCGCGGCCGCGGGGTCCGGTGCGTCCTGCCCGCCCGTGCCCAGCGCGAGCCACGGCGTCCGCGCGTGGTCGGCGATCCGGCGCAGGACGGTCGGGGCCATGCGCAGGTCCAGGGGCACGAGGACGACGCCGAGCCGGAGGGCGCCCCAGTAGACCGCGGGCAGGCGGGGCGTGGACGGGCTCCATGTGAGCAGACGGTCCCCGGCGTGGAGCCCGCTCGCGTGGAGCCGCCAGGCCGCGAGCCGGGAGCGGCGGCGCAGCTCTGCCGCCGACCAGCGGTCCGAGAGGCCCGCATCGGACCGGAGGCTGAGGATCGGATGCTCGTCGGGCCAGCGCGCGGCGGCATCGTCGAGCAGCTCCGTCAGGGAGGCGAACCGGGAGGGGTCGGGGTACACGGTCACAAGCGGGAGTGTAGTCCGACGCCGCACCATGGCCGCCGGCCGCTTGCAGGAGATGCACTCTACTAGTAATCTTCGCCGTGGAGCGGCGGTAGCCACCGACCCGCCTCTGCCGTCCCGCGGGTTCACGGCCCCGCCGGGATTCGCATCGCGCCGAGCCGGCACCGGTCGTCCCCCAGCGCCGGCGCCGGCTCGCGCGACCTCCTAGCGGCCCTCCGGGACAGCCGCCTCCGCGAGAGCGGCCCTCTTCAACGGCGTGTAGATCGGCCGCCAGTCGATCCCCGCGAGCCCGCCCGCCGATTCCTCCAGGAGCGCCAGCCCGACCTGCAGGTCACGGACCGTCGCGCGCAGGCGGACGATCGGCGCGCGGCGGTCCGGATCGTCGGGGGCGAGGAGCTCGGCGATCGCCCGGTACGCATCCGCGTCCGCAGCCGCCATCCCCGCGGCAAGCTCCGGGTCATGGGCCGCGGCGAGCACGAACTCGATGAGCAGGCGCCTGCGCGTCCGGCCGGCGGGTGAGAGCAGCGCGACGACGCGCGCCGCCCCGCCGGCGGGATCGGTATACCGACCGGGCGTCCGGTCGGGGACGCGCGCCGCGCCCGCCACCACCGCCACGAGGTCGACGATGAGCGCGTGGAGGTAGCCGTACTCCTGGTAGACGGCCGTGTGCGCGTAGCCCGATGCGCGGGAGATCCGCCGCAGCGTCGCACCGGCGACACCGCTCCGTGCCACGACCCGCAGGGTCGCCTCGAGCAGGCGGGCGCGCCGCAGGTCGGGGATCGCGGGCAGGCGCAGCTCCGCGGCCGACGCGAGCACCGGGAGCGGCGCCGGGTCCGGCTGCCCGGCCCCCGCCCGGAGCCAGGCCGCGA
>JBJTJV010000056.1:0-28128 GCA_046352645.1 Chloroflexota bacterium
GTGCAGGAGCCGCTGTCCCCCCGACCCCCGCCCCGACCGCGTCCGAGGCGTCCGGCGAGCCGGCCGCCGCGCGTCCCCTGCGCTACGTGGCGCTCGGCGATTCGTTCACGGCCGGGATCGGCCTGGAGCGCACGGCGGAGCGCTGGCCCAACCAGCTCGTCCGTGCCCTCCGGCCCGGGGTGGAGCTGGACCTCGTCGCGAACCTCGCGGCCGCCGGGGCGTCGACGTTCGAGGTCCTCGACACCCAGCTGCCGGCCCTCGACGGTCTCGATGCCGAGCTCGTCTCGCTGCAGGTCGGCGTGAACGACGTCATCCGCGACGTCCCGCTCGCCACCTACCGGGCGAACCTCGAGCGCATCCTCGATGGCGCACCTGCCGCGGACGGCGAGCCCGCCGTCACCGGGCTGCTCGCGCGGCTGCCCGCGGCGCGCATCCTCCTCGTGGAGACCCCGGACTACACGCGTGCCCCGCGCGGCACGGACTACCGCCGACCCGGCGATGCCGCCGCCATCGCCGAGGCGAACGTCGCGCTCCGCGCGGTCGCGGCGGCGCGCGGGATCGCCGTCGTCGCGGTCGCCCCGATCGCGGACCTCGTGTCCGGCGATCCGACGCTCATCGCGCCGGACGGGCTCCACCCGTCGGGCAAGCAGCTCGCGGGCTGGGTGGAGCTCATCGCGCCGGTCGTGCGCGGGCTGGTCGGCGGCTGACGCGGGAGGCGCGCGACGCGCGCGACGCGGGCGGTCCGCCCCGGCCGTGGTAGCCTTCCGGCGTCGCTTGCTCGCCGGTCCCGAGAGGCCGGAGCCACGGTCCCGAGAGGCCGGCAAGGAGGACGAGGATGCACATGCCGTCGCATGCCCGGCGCCGCGGGGTTCCCGCAGGCCGCCGCTTCCCCGGAGGTCGCCGCGGATGAGCGCGGGTCCCACCGCAGGGCGCGCCCCGCGCCCGCTCGCCGTCCCGGCGGACGCCGCCGTCGATCCGCGCATCGGCAGCCACGGCCCGGCGCTGCTCGCGCTCGAGGACGGCACGGTCTTCGCCGGCATCGCCTTCGGCGCGCCCGTCGCGTCCGGCGGCGACCTCGTCGTGAACACCTCGCAGACCGGCTACCAGGAGGTCTGCACGGATCCCTCGTACGCCGGCCAGGTCGTCGTGATGACCTACCCGCTCATCGGCAACCACGGGCGCGTCCGCGACGACGACCAGTCCGAGCATCCCTGGCTCCGCGGCCTCGTCGTGGGTCACGCGACGGCCGCCGTCCTCGGCCGCGCCCGCCAGATCATCCACCTCCTCCGCGCCGCGGGCGTCCCCGCGATCGCCGGGCTGGACACGCGCGCGCTCGCCCGCCACATGCGCGAGACCGGCTGCCAGCGGGCGATCATCACCGCGCCCGGCCAGACGGACCCGGACGCCGCCGCCGCGTACGCGCGCGCCGTCGTCCGCTGGGAGGACCAGGACTTCGTGGGCCAGGTCTCCGCGCGCACCCCGTTCGAGGTCGGCGACCGCGGCCCGCTCGTCGTCGTCGTGGACTACGGGCTGAAGGCGAACATCATCCGCTCGCTCCGCAGGCGTGGCGCCCGCGTCCGCGTCCTGCCGCACACCGCGACCATCGCGGACGTGCTCGGGCCGGACGTCGCGGGCGTGGTCCTCTCGCCCGGCCCGGGCGACCCGGCCCGCCTGGACGGCCCGGTCGCGCTCGCGCGCGCCGTGATCGCGGACGGCCGGCCGCTGCTCGGCCTCTGCCTCGGCCACCAGATCGTGGCCCGGGCTGCGGGCGCGGAGACGCGCCGGCTGCGCTTCGGCCACCACGGCGCGAACCACCCGGTGCAGGACGTCGGGACCGGCCGCGTCCAGGTCACCGCGCAGAACCACGAGGTGACCGTCGTGGGGGACAGCTTCCCCGCCGATTCCGGATTCTTCGTCAGCCAGCGCAACCTCAACGACGGCTCCGTGGAGGGCCTGCGCCACCGCACGCTCCCGATCGAGACCGTCCAGTACCACCCCGAGGGATCCCCCGGCCCGCTCGACGCCGTGGACGTCTTCGACCGCTTCCTCGCGCGCGTCGGCGCGGCGGAGGCCGTCCGGTGACGAAGCCCGCCTCCGTCCTCATCATCGGCTCCGGCCCCGTCGTCATCGGCCAGGCGGCGGAGTTCGACTACGCGGGCACCCAGGCCTGCCGCGCGCTCCGCGAGGAGGGCGTCCGGACGATCCTCCTGAACTCCAACCCCGCGACGATCATGACCGACCCGGGGGTCGCGGACGCCGTCTACCTCGAGCCGCTGACGATCGCGAGCATCGAGCGGATCATCGAGACGGAGCGGCCGGAGGGGGTCCTCGCGGGCCTCGGCGGGCAGACGGCGCTGAACCTCGCGATGGATGCCGCGCGCGCGGGCGTCTTCGAGCGCCACGGGACGCGCCTGCTCGGCACGCCGATCGCCGCGATCGAGATGGCGGAGGACCGCGAGGCGTTCCGCGATCTCCTCGACCGGATCGGCCAGCCCTATGCGCCGTCGGTCATCGTGGAGGGCGCGACGGAGGAGGAGCGCCGCCGCGTGGCGGACCTCGCCCTCCGCGAGATCGGCCTCCCCGCGGTGATCCGCCCCGCCTTCACGCTCGGCGGTACGGGCGGCGGCATCGTGGACACGGAGGAGGCCTACCGCGAGCGGATGAAGGCCGGGCTCCGGCTCAGCCCCATCGGCCAGGTGATGGTCGAGCGCTGCCTCGTGGGCTGGCAGGAGATCGAGTACGAGGTGATGCGCGACGCGGACGACACGTGCATCGCGGTCTGCTCCATGGAGAACGTGGACCCGCTCGGCGTCCACACCGGCGATTCCATCGTCGTCGCGCCCGTCCAGACGCTCCCCGACCCGGTCCACCAGCGGCTCCGCTCGGCGGCGCTCGCGATCATCCGGGCGCTCGGCGTGGAGGGCGGCTGCAACGTCCAGTTCGCGCTCAGCCCGGACGCCACGGACTACGCGGTCATCGAGGTGAACCCGCGCGTCTCGCGCTCGTCCGCGCTCGCGAGCAAGGCGACCGGCTATCCCATCGCCCGGGTCGCCGCCCAGATCGCGATCGGCCGCCGCCTCGCCGAGATCCCGAACGCGATCACGAAGACGACGGTCGCCGCCTTCGAGCCGGCCCTCGACTACGTGGTGGTGAAGCTGCCGCGCTTCCCGTTCGACAAGTTCCCCACGGCCGATCGCTCGCTCGGGTCGCAGATGAAGGCGACCGGCGAGGTGATGGCCATCGACCGGACCTTCGGCTCCGCGCTGAACAAGGCCCTCCGCGGTCTCGAGCAGGCCGGCGCGGGCTTCCTCGCGGAGGACCCCGCGTGGGGCCCCACGCTGGAGATCCTCAGCGGCCCCGAACGCGACCTGCCGGACGAGCGCCACGCGATCTCCGGCGAGATCCTCGTGGGCGCGGACGGCCTCGTCACGACCGATCGCGCGGCAGCGGTCGCGAGCGGGCGCGCGGCGCTCCTGCGCCGCTTCCTCACGCCCTCCGACTCGCGCCTCTGGCGCCTCCTCGGCTGCCACCGGCGCGGGGTGCCCGCGGCCGAGCTCCAGGCGATCACGGGGATCAGCCCCTGGTTCGTGGGCGAGATGGAGCGCCTCGTGGAGCTCGCGCGCCGGATGGCGGAGGAGGGGAGCGCGCTCTCCGACGGGACGCTCATCGCCGCCAAGCGCGCGTCCTTCGGCGACCGGGACATCGGGACCCTCACGGGCATCCCCGTGCGCAGCGTCGGGGAGCGCCGGGCCGCCGCCGGGATCCGCCCCGGCTACGCCATGGTGGACACCTGCGCCGCGGAGTTCGCCGCGGAGACGCCCTACTTCTACGGCACGTACGCCGCCGCGGGCTCGCCACCGGAGGCACCGCCCGTCCGGCGGCCCGCGGCGCTCGTCATCGGCTCGGGGCCGGTGCGCATCGGCCAGGGCATCGAGTTCGACTACTGCGCCGTCCAGGCGGCCGACGCGCTCCGGCGCGAAGGCTGGGAGGCGGTGATGGTGAACTCCAACCCCGAGACCGTCTCCACGGACTTCGACGCGTCCTCCCGGCTCTATTTCGAGTCGCTCGACGCCGAGAGCGTGCTCGAGGTCATCGCCGCGGAGACCGCCCCCGGCGAGCCGGCGCTCCCCGCGCTCGTCCAGTTCGGCGGCCAGACGCCGCTGAACCTCGCGGCCGCGCTCACGGAGGCCGGTGTCGACCTGCCCGGGCTGTCCATGGAGACGATCGACCTCGCGGAGGAGCGCACGCGCTTCGCCGGGCTCGTGGAGCGCCTCGGTATCCCCCAGCCGGCCGGCGGCATGGCGACCTCGCTCGACGAGGCGCTCGTCGTGGCCGAGCGCGTCGGCTACCCGGTGATCGTCCGGCCGAGCTTCGTCATCGGCGGGCTCGCCATCGACTTCTGCTACGGCCCCGCGGACCTCCGCCGCCAGCTCGCGGCCGCGACGGTGATCACGGACGACCGCCCGGTGCGGATCGACGCCTACCTCGAGGGCCTCGAGGTGGACGTGGACGGGATCTGCGACGGGTCCGAGGTGCTCATCCCCGGGCTCATGGAGCACGTGGAGCAGGCGGGCGTCCATTCGGGCGATTCCGTCGCCGTCTTCCCGCCGCAGCATCTGTCGGCCGCGGAGCAGACGCTCATCGTCGACGCGTTCACGCGCTTCGCCCTCGCGATCGGCGTGCGCGGCCTGATGAACGCCCAGTTCATCGTCCGCGACGACGGCGTCTACCTCCTCGAGGTGAATCCGCGCGCCAGCCGCACCGTGCCGTTCCTTTCCAAGGTCACCGGCGTGCCCATGGTCGAGCTCGCGACGCGCGTCTCGCTCGGCGCGACGCTCCGCGACCTCGGCTGGACCGGCGGGCTCCGACCGGCACCCGCGGTCGTGGCCGTCAAGGCGCCCGTCTTCTCGACCACCAAGCTCCGCGGCGTCGACCCGCTGCTGGGGCCCGGCATGCGCTCCACGGGCGAGGTGATCGGCATCCACGCGGAGGCGGACGTCGCGCTCGCCAAGGCGCTCCTCGCCGCGTCGCTCCGGCCGCCCGTCCCGGGCCCGGACGGGGCGGTCGCCCTCGTCTCCGTCGCGGACCGCGACAAGCCGCAGCTCCCCGCGCTCGCCGTGGCGCTCGCCCGCGCCGGCTACCGGTTCGCGGCGACGGCCGGGACGGCCTCCGCGCTCCGCGCGCTCGGGCATCGCGTGACCGAGGTCGCGCCGCTCGGCAGCGAGGCCGCCGGGATGCCCCCGATCCTCGACGTCATCGGCGACGGGTCCGTGGCGCTCGTGGTGAACACCCCCGCGCCGCGCTCCGGCCCGGTCCGCGACGCGGCCGCGATCCGGCTCGCCGCGGTCGCGGAGGGGATCCTCTGCCTGACCTCCATGGATACCGCGATCGCCGCGGCCCGCTCGCTCGATCCGGCGGTGCGCGACCGGATCGTGGAGATCCGCCCCATCGACGCCTGGGTGGGGACGCCCGCGGGCTGATCGGGATCGTGGCGGCCGGGCCTCTGCCCGGGCCGGCGCCCGCGGCCCTGTCCGGGTCGGCACCCGCGCCTCTGCGCGCGCCCGGCGTCTACCCGCCGGCCGCGGCCCGCGCGGCCCGCGGATCCCGCGCCGGCCGGACGCCGCGGAGCAGGAGCACGCCCGCGGTCACGAAGGCGATCCCCGTGAGCGCTGCCACGCGCGGCCCCGCGCCCGGCCCGGCCGAGCGGGTGACGATGTCCAGGACGATGCCGGCCGCGAACGTGGCGATCGGGCCGGAGAGCGAGTTCGCGATGTTCGCGAGCCCCATGAACCGGCCGGACGCGGCGATCGGGATGATCTCCGTCATGAGCGCCCAGTCCACGGAGAGGTACGCGCCCGCGCCGGCACCGAGCAGCGCGATCCCGCCGATCGCCGCGAGCGGGGTGGGCGCCGCGGCGATCCACGCGATGCCGACCGAGAGGACGACCCCGGCAAGGACGATCACGGGCTTCCTGCCGACGCGGTCGGAGAGGGCGGCGGCCGGGAAGGAGGCGATCGCCGTGCTCAGCGCGAGCGTGGCGTTCGCGACGATCAGCCAGAAGGTCTGGTCGGCGCCCGTCTGGCCGAGCGAATCGCGGACGTAGAAGACGCTGTAGTTCACGAACGCGGACGGGCCCGCGAGGAAGAGGAGCCGGACCCCCGCCATCCGCAGGAACGAGCGCTCCCGGAGCAGGTCCGTGCCCCACGCCTCGCGCGCGATCGCACCCCACGAGCGGCCGCCACGGTCGCGCCCCCGCGGACCCTCCCGGACGAGGAGGAAGGTCGCGCCGGCGAGCGCCAGCTCGGTCACGCCGATGAGCAGGAGCGGGATCCCGTACTCGCCCGTCGCCGCACCGGTGGAGACCGCCCCGTAGCCGATGATCAGCCCGATGATGCGCATCATCCCCACGAGCGCCGAGGCGCGGCCCACCTGCCGCTCGGGGACGAGGTCCGGGATGTACCCCTGGAACGGCCCCTGGGCGACGTTCGAGGAGAGCTGGAGCAGGGCGAGGAACGCGGCGAGCACGAGGATGCTCGAGGAGCTCACGATGCCCACGAGGAAGACGAGGTCGAAGCAGGCGCCGAGGAGGATGTACGGCTTGCGCCGACCCCAGCGGGTCGTGGTGTAGTCGCTGATCGTCCCGATCGTGGGCTGGACCGCGATCGCGATCAGGCCGGTGAGCAGCTCGAGCGGGCCCATGTACGTGCCGCGCTGCTCGATCCCCACGAGCTGCTCCACCTTCTGCTGCCCGTAGATCTCGTAGCCGCCCCAGAGCATCGAGATGCCCAGCCAGTAGCCGGAGATCGTGACGAGCTGGCGCAGCGGCAGGAGGGCCGTGGGCCGTCCGTTCGCGTCGCGCTCCGGATCCGCCGCGGGCGGGACCTCGAGCTGGACGTCGGGCATCGCGGCCACCTCCCCGTGGGGTGCGCCGTCGGGGGCGCGAACCTCGCGCGCATCATGCGCCCGCCGTCGGCTGCGCGGCAGGGCCGGGCTGCACGCGGGGCGCGGGCCGAAGCGCAGGGGGGGGCCGGGTGCGTGGCCGACGGGTCCGCGGCAGGGTACGGCGCGGGACGGCGCCCGCCCCGCCCGCTACGGCGCGCTGCTGAAGATCGCGAGCGCCTGGGTGAGCGCGCGCTCCGACCCGTCCGAGGGGCGGTTGCTGACGGTGATCCGCGGCGCGCCGGGTCGCCGGGTCGCCATGACGGACGAGCCGCCGCCGTCGAGGTTGAACGCGGAGACGGCGCCGAGGCGGAGCATGAGCGTGCCCATCTCGCGCAGCGTCACGCCGACGCTGTACCCCGGCTGGCGCCCGTCCACGACGACGAGCAGGACCCGGCCGTCCGCGGTGACCCCGACGCTCGTGCGTGGCGCGAGCTCGGCACCCTTGGGGTAGTCGCGCGTCGTCGGCGCGGCGTTCCGGCCGTCGCGCGCGACGTAGTGGTTGCCGCCGATCGCGTCCACGATCGAGCCCCATGCGGCGAGGGGTCCGTCCGTCGGTCCGCAGGGTGTGGCACCGCGCGGCACCACGTCCGTCCGGATGGTCACCGTGTCGCCGGGGGCGAGGAGCGCGACCTCCCGCGCAACGCTGCCGGACCCCGAGAGCACGAACCGGCCCGCGGCGAGCGGCGTCCGCCCCGCGTCGCGACGGACATCCACCACGGTCGCGCAGATGCTGCCGCTCGGCGGCAGGGTGTCGGCGACGGCGAGGATCGCCTCCGTCCCCCGCGCGTCCGTCGGGGTCCGCCCGCCGAAGCGCGGCGTGTAGAGGATCGCCTCGTCGGCCCGGCGTTCCGTGTTCACGCCCTTCACCTGGATCTCCTCGCGCCACGTGCCCGGGATGCGGTAGCCGAGGTCCACGCGCACGAGCACCTTGACCGTGCCGATCCGCGCCGTCCCGTTCGCGTCCACCGAGAGCGTCGGCGTGGCGCATTCCTGCGCCACCATCACCTCGCCGTCCGCGACGTGGAGCGAGAGCGGGGCCGCGAGGGCGTCCCACGCGCCCGCGACGGAGACATCCCCGTTCGTGGCGACGATGGCGCGGGCGGCCGGCGTGCTCTTCCGCTCGGCGAGGAGGCTTGGGCGCTCGAGGCCGAGGACGCGGTCGTTCGACAGGAGGGCGCGGAGTCGCACGGTCGGGTCGGCGAGGTCGATCGTCGCGACCTGCACGGCCTGGCGCAGGCCGCCGCGCGTCTCCATCGTCCCCGTGGCGTGGACGATCCCCGGCGCGAGCGTCCGCGTCCGGGTCTCCGTCCACGGACGTGTGACCTCCGCGTGTGTCGCCGCCGGGAGGATCCCGAGGACGGCGGCGAGGGCGACGGCGAGGCGCGGACGACGGAGGGGCGACACGCGGCTATAGTCGAGGGGATGACCCCCCCGGGGCCATGGCCGGATGGTCAGGGGCCGGGCGGTGGGACGAAGGTCCGGCGCGCCCGTGCACCACGCGCCCTGCTCCGCGCGGGACGGCTACGATGCGCACGGACCGCCCCAGGCCGCACGATCAGGAGCCCGCATGCCCGAGCCCGGCACCGCAACGCCGCCGATCGCCTTCGTCCGCCGCACCCTGCCGAACGGGCTGCGCGTCATCGTCGCGCCCGATCGGATCGCCCCGGTCGTGGCGATCAACCTCTGGTACGCGGTCGGCTCGCGGCACGAGACGCCGGGCAGGACGGGCTTCGCGCACCTCTTCGAGCACTTCATGTTCCAGGGCAGCCGGAACGTCGCGAAGGCCGAGCACATGTCGATCATCCAGTCGGCGGGCGGCGTGAACAACGCGACGACCTTCTTCGACCGGACGAACTACTTCGAGACGCTGCCGTCCCACCGGCTGGAGACCGGCCTCTGGCTCGAGGCGGACCGGATGGCGACGCTCCTCGACGCGCTCAGCCAGGAGAACCTGGACAACCAGCGCGAGGTCGTGAAGAACGAGAAGCGCCAGAGCTACGACAACCGTCCGTACGGGTCGTTCTACGAGAAGGTGATGGCCGCGGTCTTCCCGCCCGGGCACCCGTACCACCACACGCCGATCGGCTCGATGGAGGACCTCGACGCCGCGTCACCGGAGGACGTGATCGCCTTCTTCCGACGCTGGTACGGGCCCAACGGCTGCGTCCTCACGATCGCGGGCGACGTGGACGTGGAGCCCGCCTTCGCCGCGGTGGAGCGCTGGTTCGGCCCGATCCCCGCCAACCCGGCGATCGCCCCGGTCGCATGGCCGGAGATCCCCCACACGATCGGCACGGAGACGCGCGCGGTCGTGGAGGACCAGGTGCCGCTCGTGCGGGTGCACATCGCGTGGCGCACGCCGCCCTACGGGAGCCCGACCTTCGATGCGCTCGAGGTCGCCACGCAGATCCTCGCGGGCGGTACGGGGAGCCGCCTCTACCGGCGCCTCGTCCGCGAGGAGCGGATCGCCCAGGACGTCACCGCCTTCGCGCTGCCGCTCGTCGCCGGCGCATCCGTCCTCGCGGGCTGGGTGACCGTCCGGCCCGGGATGGACGCCGACCGCGCCGAGCGGATCTACCTCGAGGAGCTCGCGCGCCTCGCCGACGTGCCGGTCACGGACGACGAGCTCCTGCGTGCCCGTGCGCTCATCGAATCCGCCGAGCTCGCCGCCCGGGCGCGCATGGAGGACGTGGCCGACCGGCTCTCCATGGCGGAGACGCTCTTCGGGCGGGCGGAGGCCGCGGACGAGCAGCTCGCCCGTCTCCTCGCCGTGGATGCGGACGCGATCGCCGCGGCCGCCCGCGCGGTCTTCCGGCCGGACAATCGGGTCGTGATCACGTACGTGCCGGCCGCGCCGGCGGAGGAAGCCTGATGTCCGCCGGCGATCCGCTCGCCTACCTCGCGACCCGTCCGGCGCCGGCGCCCGCGCGACCCTACGACTTCCCCGACTGGACGCGCAGCGTCCTGCCGGGCGGCCTCACCCTCCTCGCGGCGCACCTGCCCGGTCGCCCGCTCCTCGCCGCCCAGCTCCTCGTGCCGGGTGGCGGCACGAGCGAGCCGGAGGTGCTGGCGGGTGTGACCGTCCTCGCGGCCCGCGCGATGACCGAGGGGACCGCGGTCCGCGACGCCGTCGCCCTCGTGGAGGCGACCGAGCGGCTCGGCGCGGGGATCGGCGCGGACGCCGGCTGGGACAGCCTGGGCGTCTCGCTCGAGGTCCCGCGCTCGCGGTTCGCGCCCGCGCTCGCGCTCCTCGCGGAGGTCGCGCTCCAGCCTGCCTTCCCCGAGGCGGAGGTGGAGCGGCTGCGCGATGAGCGGCTGAACGACCTGATGCAGGTCCGTGCCGAGCCGCGCCGACGCGTCGAGCGGATCTACCCGGAGGCCGTCTTCGCCGACGGCGCGCCCTACCGTCGCCCGCTCGCGGGCACGGAGGCGACCGTCCCCGGCATCGACCGGGCCGCCGTCGTGGCGCGCCACGCCGCGCTCCTGCGCCCGGACACCGCGACGCTCATCGTCGCCGGCGATCTCGCGGGCATCGACGTGGCCGCGGAGGCGACCCGTGCCTTCGCGGGCTGGACGGCCCCGGCGACGCCGGCGCCCGTGAGCCGCCCGAGCCCGGCACGCGCCGGCGGCCGGCGGATCATCCTCGCGGATCGCCCCGGGTCCGCGCAGACCGAGGTCCGGGTCGGTCACCTCGGGCTCGCCCGGAGCACGCCGGACTTCCACGCGGTGACGGTGCTCAACGCGATCCTCGGGGGCCTCTTCTCCTCGCGCCTGAATGCGCTCCTCCGCGAGCAGCGCGGCTACACGTACGGCGTGAACAGCTCCTTCGACATGCGCCGCCACCCCGGTCCCTTCACCGTCCGCTGCGCGGTGCAGAGCGCCGTCACGGTCCCCGCGCTCGTGGACATCCTCGGCGAGCTCGGGCGGATCCGCGAGGCGCCGGTCGCCGCGGACGAGCTGGACGTCGCGCGCGACTATCTCGTCGGCGTCTTCCCCCTGCGCTTCGAGAGCGCCGCACAGGTCGCGGCCGCGATCGGCGGCCTCGTCGCCCAGGGGCTCCCGGACGACGAGCTCGACCGCTACCGCCCGTCGGTCGCGGCGGTGACCGCGGACGCGGTGCTCGCGGCGGCCCGCGCGCACCTCGATCCGGACGGCGCCTCGATCGTTCTCGTGGGCGACGCGGCCTCCGTCGCGGGGCCGCTTCGGGACGCGGGCCTCGGCGAGGTCGAGGTCGTGGCCGCGGACGGCGTGCCCGGCGCATGATCGTCGTCCTCGGCCGCCCCGCGCTCGTGCCCGCCGGCCCGGCCGCCCCCGCACGTCCGGGCGGCCGCGCAGGCGCCGTGGCGCTCGCCTGTGCGACCCGCGGCCGCTCCGTCGAGCTCGCGGGCGCGATCGGTGACGACCGCGACGGCGACGCGCTCGCGGTCGCGCTCGGACGGGCGGGGATCGGCCACGCGGCGCTGCTGCGCGACCCGGCTGCCCGGACGCCGCGCACGGACGCCGGCCCCGGCACGGCTCCGGCCCCGCGCCTCGACGGCGGGGACGTGGACCTCGCGCTCCGCTACCTCACCGGCTGCCGCGTGCTCATCGTCGCGGACCCGCTCCCGCCGGACGTCGCGACGGTCGCGGCGGAGGCCGCGGCCTGGCACGCCGTGCCCCTCGTCGTGCTCGCGGACCCGCGGCAGCCGCTCTCCGCGGCCTGGGGCCCGGACGCGATCGTCCTGGGCATCCCCGAGGCGGAGGACGACGAGGAGGACGGAGCGCCCGACGCCGCGGGTCCGACCGACCCGGCGACCGACGGCGCCTTCCCCGCGCTCGTCGCGGACCTCGCGCTCGCGCTGGCCGACGGGGCCGCGCCCGCGGATGCGCTCGCGGGCGCCATCGCCGCCGCGCGCGGCGAGCGGACGGACGGCCGATGAGCGACGACGCCCGCCCGGTCGTCGTCTGGGGGGAGGGGATCCGCGCCTACGACTTCGGCCCCGGCCATCCGCTCACCCCGAAGCGCTTCGGGTCGGGCATCGAGCTCATCCGCGCCTCGGGTGCGGACCGCTGGATGGAGCCGCGCGAGGCGGCGGACGAGGAGCTCGCCCGACTCCACAGTCGGCAGTACATCCGCGAGGTCCGCTCCTTCTCGGACGACCCCTGGCAGCCGCCCCGCCGGGGGATCGCCTCCGGCGACGTCCCGGCCTTCCACGGGATGCACGAGGCGGCGGCGCTCGTCGCCGGCGGCTCGATCGAGGCGGCGCGCGCGGTCATCGCGGGCACCGCGACCCACGCGTTCATGCCCGCGGGCGGCCTGCACCATGCCGCGGCGGGGATGGCGTCGGGCTTCTGCATCTACAACGATGTCGCGCTCGCGATCGCGACGGCACGCGACGCCGGGCACCGGGTCCTCTCGCTCGACCTCGACGTCCATCACGGCGACGGCACCGAGGCGCTCTTCCGGGACGACCCCGAGGTCCTGACGTTCTCCATCCACGAGACGGGCCGGACCCTCTTCCCGGGCACCGGCACGCTGGAGGATGATGGCGGGCCGGGCGCGGAAGGCACGGTCGTGAACGTCCCGCTGGAGGCCGGGACGGGCGACGCGAGCTGGATCGACGCGGTGGAGCGGATCGTCCCCGTCCTCGCGGGCCTCTTCCGGCCCACCTTCCTCGTCACGCAGCACGGCTGCGATTCCCATGCCTGGGACCCGCTCGCGCACCTGGAGCTCACGACGAACGCCTGGATCCGGATCACGCGCCTGTGCGACGAGATCGCGCACCGCTGGTGCGACGGGCGCTGGGTCGCGACCGGGGGTGGCGGCTACGACCCGTACCGCGTCGTGCCCCGCTCGTGGGCGATCGTGTGGCACGCGATGGCGCACCGTGAGGTGCCGGAGATGCTCCCCGAGGCCTGGCACGCGCAGTGGTCGTCGGCCGCGGACGCGAAGCGCCCGTTCCCCCGGATGTGGCGCGACGGACCGGAGGTCGGGCGGCCGGAGAGCGAGCTCGTGACGGAGCGCGACCGGGATGTCACCGACGCCGCCCTTGCCCTCGCGCTGACGCGGCTCGGCGCGGGCTGACGCGGATGCCCCGCGCTCCCCGGGCCGGGGCGCCGGCAGCCGCCGCCGACCCGCTCGCGGGCTTCTCCCCCGCGACGCGCGCCTGGTTCACGGCGGCCTTCGCGGGCGCCACGCCGCCCCAGGCAGAGGGCTGGCCCGCGATCGCGGCCGGCGGCCACGCGCTCCTGTGCGCGCCCACGGGCAGCGGCAAGACCCTCGCCGCCTTCCTCTGGTGCCTCGACCGGCTCGTCGCGGAGCCGCCGCCGACGGATCCCGCGCTCCGCCTGCGCGTCCTCTACGTCTCGCCCCTCAAGGCGCTCGTCCACGACGTGGACCGGAACCTCCGCGCGCCGCTCGCGGGGATCGCGCTCGCCGCCGAGCGCCTCGGGCTGCCCGCGGCGGAGGTGCGCATCGGGATGCGCACCGGGGACACGCCCGCGGACGAGCGGCGGGCGTTCGCGAAGGCGCCGCCGGACATCCTCGTCACCACGCCGGAATCGCTCTACCTGCTGCTCACCTCGGCCGCCCGGGCGGCCCTGCGCGGCGTCCGCTGGGTGATCGTGGACGAGATCCACGCGCTCGCCGGGACGAAGCGCGGTGCGCACCTCGCGCTCTCCCTCGAGCGGCTCGCGGCGCTCACCGAGGTGCCGCCCCAGCGCATCGGGCTCTCCGCCACGGCGCGGCCGCTCACGACCGTCGCGGCCTTCCTCGGCGGGCGCGAGGACGTCGCGCCGGACGCGCCGGACGCCGCCGGGGAGGGGGCCGCGGGCGCCGCTGCCGATGCGCCGGACCCCGGGCCGGATGCGGACCCGGTCGCGGCCACGCTCGCGCCGCCGCGGGTGCCCGCGGGCCGGCCGCGGCCGGTGACGATCGTGGACACGGGCGTGCGCAAGCCGCTCGAGCTCGAGGTCATCGTGCCGGTCGAGGACCTCGGCAGGATCGGCGAGCCGCTCCCGCTCGACGAGGCGCCGGGCGGTCCCGCGTCCGGCCCGGAGGCGCGCACGAGCATCTGGCCGCAGGTCTGGCCGCGCCTGCTCGAGCGGATCCGCGCGCATCGGAGCACGATCGTCTTCGTCAACTCGCGCCGGCTCGCGGAGCGCCTCGCCCGCACGCTGAACGAGATCGCGGGCGAGGAGATCGTCCTCGCTCACCACGGCTCGCTGGCGCGGGAGCAGCGGCTCCTCGTGGAGGACGCGCTCAAGGCCGGCCGGATCCCCGCGATCGCCGCCACCAGCTCGCTCGAGCTGGGCATCGACATGGGCGCCGTGGACCTCGTCGTCCAGGTCGGGTCGCCGCTCTCGGTCGCGCGCGGCCTCCAGCGCGTCGGCCGCGCCGGCCATAGCGTCGGGGCGGCGTCGCGCGGGGTGATCTTCCCGCGCCACCGGGGCGACCTGCTCGAATGCGCCGTCGTCGCGGAGCGGATGCACGCAGGTGCGATCGAGGCGGTCGCGATCCCGCGCAGCCCGCTCGACGTGCTCGCCCAGCAGGTCGTCGCGATCGCTGCCGAGGGCACCTGGCGTACGGACGCGCTCCTCGCGCTCGTGCGGCGTGCCGAGCCCTACGCGGAGCTCGGTGCCGAGACCTTCGAGGGCGTGCTCGAGATGCTCGCGGGGGCGTATCCCTCCGACGAGTTCGCGGAGCTCCGGCCACGCATCGTCCGCGACCGGGCCGCGGGCACGGTGACCGCGCGGCGGGACGCCCGGATGGTCGCGGTCATCTCGGGCGGCACGATCCCCGATCGCGGCCTCTTTCCCGTCTACCTCGCCGAGGACGGGGAGGCAGCAGGGGCGGGGCAGCCACCGGGGACCCGGGCGCGCGCCGCGCGGACCGGTGGCCGGCGCGTCGGCGAGCTCGACGAGGAGATGGTCTACGAGACGCGCCCGGGCGAGATCATCCTCCTCGGTGCGTCCGCCTGGCGCGTGGAATCGATCGGCCACGACCGCGTCCTCGTCTCGCCCGCGCCCGGCCAGCCCGGCAAGATCCCCTTCTGGCGCGGCGATTCGCCCGGCCGTCCGATCGAGCTCGGGCGCGAGATCGGACGGGCGACGCGGGAGCTCGCGGACGGGCTCGCCGGCGGCGTCCGCGGCCGGGCGGCCGTCCTCGCGCGCCTCCACGATACCCACGACCTCGACGCGCGCGCCGCCACGAACCTGGTCGCGTACCTCGACGAGGAGCGGGCGGCGACGGGCACGCTGACGACGGACCGGCCGGTCGTCGACGAGCGCTGCCGCGACGAGCTCGGCGACTGGCGCATCTGCCTTCTCACACCGTTCGGCGCGCGCGTCCATGCGCCGTGGGCGCTCGCGATCGAGGCGCGCCTCCGTGAGCGGCTGGGCATCGAGGTCCAGCCGATCTGGTCGGACGACGGCATCGTCATCCGGCTCCCCGCGACGGAGCCCGCCCTCGCCGGCGGCGACCCGGGCGCGACCGGGATGCCCGACGCCCCGGAGGACGCGCTCCTGCCCGCGGCGGACGACATCGAGGAGCTCGTCATCGGCGCGCTCGGGAGCTCGGCGCTCTTCGCGAGCCGGTTCCGGGAGAACGCCGCGCGCGCCCTCCTCCTGCCGCGCCGACGGCCCGGGCTGCGCACGCCGCTCTGGCAGATGCGTCGGCGGAGCGCCCAGCTGCTCGCGGTCGCGTCCCGCTACGGCTCCTTCCCGATCATCCTCGAGACATACCGCGAGTGCCTCTCCGACGTCTTCGACCTGCCGGCGCTCACCGGCATCCTCCGGGCCATCGAGCGCCGCGAGATCCGCGTGGTCCACGTGGAGACGCGCAGTGCCTCGCCCTTCGCAAGCTCGCTCCTCTTCGACTACATCGCCGCCTACATGTACGAGGGCGACGCGCCCGCGCTCGACCGGCGCGCCCAGGCGCTGGCGCTCGACCGCGACCTCCTGCGCGAGCTGCTCGGCGCCGACGAGCTGCGCGAGCTCCTCGACCCGGATGCGCTCGCCGAGCTCGAGCTCGAGCTCGCGGGGCTGGCCCCCGAGCGCGCGGTCACCTCCGCGGACGGACTCCACGACCTGCTCCGGCGGCTCGGCGACCTCGACGCGGACGAGGTCGCGGCGCGGGTGGCGGGGGCGGATGCCACGGCGCGCGCGGCGACCGCGGCAGACTGGCTCGCGGCGCTCACGGCCGACCGGCGGGCGGCGCGCGTGCGCATCGCGGGCGAGGAGCGCTGGATCGCCGCGGAGGACGCGGGCCGCTTCCGCGACGCAGCCGGGGTCGTGCCGCCCGCGGGCATCCCCGACGCGTTCCTCGTCCCCGCGCGCGACGCGCTCGGCGGGCTCCTCGCCCGCTACGCCCGCCACCACGGCCCGTTCCTCTCGGACGCGCCCGCGGCGCGCTGGGGGCTGCCGCGGGGGATCGTGGAGGACGCGGCCGAGCGACTCCTCGCGTCCGGCGTCCTCGTGCGCGGCGAGCTCCGGCCGGGCGGCGTGACCCGCGAGTGGTGCGATCCCGAGGTCCTCCGGCTCCTCCGTCGCCGCTCGCTCGCGCGGCTCCGCCGGGAGATCGAGCCGGTCGAGCCCGCCGCGCTCGGCCGCTTCCTCCCCGCCTGGCACGGCATCGGCGGCGCCGCGGGCGGTCCTGACCGGCTCGCCGAGGTGATCGGCCTGCTCGAGGGCGTGCCCCTCGCGGCGAGCGTGCTCGAGCGCGACATCCTGCCCGCGCGCGTCCGCGGCTACCAGCCGCGCCTCCTCGATGCGCTCGGCGCGGCGGGCGAGGTCGCCTGGATCGGGGCCGGATCGCTCGGCCGCGATGACGGACGCGTCATCCTCGTGCGCCCGGATCGGCTCGCGCTCGTGGCACCCGCCGACGACGCCGCTGCCGCCGCGATCGGCGACCCGGACGGGGAGGGGCGTCTGCGGGCCGCGATCCACGCGCATCTCGCGGCCCGGGGCGCGGCCTTCTGGCGCGAGATCCTCGTCGCGGGGATGCGCGCCCATGCGCGGACGGGGCTCCGTGCCCCGACCGAGCGCGAGCTCCTCGACGCGCTCTGGGAGCTCGTCTGGGCGGGCCTCGTGACGAACGACACGTTCGCGCCGCTCCGGGCGCTCCGCTGGAAGCGGCCGGGACGCGACCGCCCGGCCGCCCGGCCGCGTCTCGGGGCCGCGGGCCGGATGGGGCCGCCCGAGGGGACCGGCCGCTGGTCGCTCGTGGCCGAGGGCGTCGAGACGGCCGTCGCGCTCGCCGGCGGCCGTGCGCCGAACCCCACCGAGCGCCGCCATGCGCTCGCGCTGCGGCTGCTCGAGCGCCACGGGATCGTCACGCGCGACGGGGTCGCGGCGGAGGGGACACCGGGCGGGTTCGGCGCGGTCTACCCCGTCCTGCGCGAGCTCGAGGAGCGCGGCCGGATCCGGCGCGGCTACTTCATCGAGGGGCTCGGGGGTGCGCAGTTCGCGCTGCCGGGCGCGGTGGACCGGTTGCGCGCGCTGCGGGCGGATGCAGGGGGCGCGCCCGTACCGGACGCAGGCCGCGTCCGTCTCCTCGCCGCGACCGACCCCGCGAACCCCTGGGGCGCTGCGCTCCCGTGGCCGCGCCGCGATGGGGCCGAGGGCCGCCCGCCGGGGCGGGCCGCCGGGTCGTGGGTCGTGCTCGTGGACGGCGCGCCGGCGGCGGTCCTCGAGCGTGCCGGACGGGCGCTCGTGACGCTGCTCGCCGCCGATGACCCGGTGGTCGCCGACGCGGTCTGCGCGGCGCTCCCCGAGCTCGTGGCGGACGGCCGCCTCCGGGAGCTGCGGGTCGAGCGGATCGACGGGACGGCCGTCGGCGAGCATCCCTTCCGCGACCGGCTCGCGGCGGCGGGCTGGCGCGCGGGCTACCACGGCTGGTCGCCACCCGGCCCGACGGCGCCGGTCCGCCGCGTACGCGATGATGACCGCGATGTGTGAGCTGATCGCCGCCGTCGCGGACGAACCCTTCCGCCTCGGCGACCTCTGGGATGTCGTGGCGGCCCTGGAGCGCTACGGGGTCGCGGGCTTCGGGTGGGGCGTCGCCTGGCCGGGCCCCGACGGGCGGCTGATGCGCCACGTCTCGACCGCGGCCTTCCGCGATGACCCCGCCACGGACGCGCTCGCAACGCTGCCGGTGCGCGCCTGCATGGTCCACCTGCGCCGCCCGTCGAAGCTCTCCACGCTGTCCATCCCCGACGCCCAGCCGTTCCTCGATCCCGCGGGCAGGTTCGCGTTCTGCCACAACGGGGACCTCGCGCGCTGGCGGCCCGCACGGGCGACCTACGCCGCCGCCGGGCGGATCGCGGGCCGGGCGGATTCCGAGGTCGGCCAGCGCTGGCTGGAGGACGCCTGGGCGGAGCACGCGCTCGAGCTCGCCTGGCCGCGGTCGGACGGTGCGCCGGGCAGCGTGGCCGACGCGAGGGGCGCCACGGCGGTCGTCCCGGACCCCTGCGTCACGCTCGGGGGCCTCCACGACGCGCTCGGCGGGCAGGCGAACCTGTGCGTCCTCACGCCGGACGGCGCGGTCCACTGCACGGCCGGGAACACGGAGAACCCGATCGTCGCGTACCGGCTCGGCGGGCTCCGCGTCGTCTCCACCGCCATCTACTCGATCGACCGGTCCGTCTTCCGCCTCGTCGCGCCGGGCGCCCGGGAGCGGCGGGTCCACAAGCCCGGCAGCCGCATCCACCTCCTGCCCGTCGGTGCCTGAGGGCGACACTCTCTTCCGGACCGCCGCGGTCCTGCGGGCGGTCCTCGCGGGCCGGGACGTGGTGCGTGCCCGCGGCCGCCCGGACGGTGTGCAGCTCGAGCGCGTGGCGGGCAGCCGCGTGGAGAGCGTCGAGGCGCAGGGCAAGCATCTCCTCATCGGCTTCTCCAACGGGCTGACGCTCCATACGCACCTGCGGATGCACGGCTCGTGGCACCGCTACCGCCCGTGGGAGCGCTGGCGCCACGGCCCGGAGCGCGCGGTCGCGGTGATCGAGACCCCGAACGCCGTCGCCGTCTGCTTCGATGCGCCGACGGTGGAGCTCATCGAGACGCGCGCGCTGCCGCTCCACCCCGTCCTCTCCACGCTCGGGCCGGACCTGCTCGCACCGGAGCCGGACCTCGCCCGTGCCGTGGCGAACCTCAAGGCGCCCGGCCGTGCCGCCACGCCCGTGGGGGAGGCGCTCCTCGACCAGTCGCTCCTCGCGGGGCTCGGGAACGTCTACCGGAGCGAGGTGCTCTTCCTCGAGCGCGTCGATCCGTTCCTGCCGCTCGGTGCGCTCGCCCCCGGCGTCGCGGAGCGGCTCGTCCGGACGGGCGCCCGCCTGATCCGCGCGAACCGCCTCTCCGCGGAGCGCGTCACGACGTCCGATGCGCTCGGCGGCGGCCCGGGCTCCGGCCTCGCCCGGTCGGCGGGCGAGGCGCGGCTCCACGTCTACGGCCGACCGGGGCGGCCCTGCCCGCGCTGTGCGACGCGCATCCGGACGCGGGTCTTCGGCACGCTCCCGCGGCGCGTCTTCTGGTGCCCGGCCTGCCAGGCGCCGGGCGCCGGTTCGGCAGCCGGCTCAGCCACCGGGGGAGGGTCGGGGCGCGACCCCGAGGAAGCCGCGCACGAAGGCGACGACCCGCGCGTTCCGGGCGCCTGACGGCTCGTCCGGCCCCTGGCGGAGCGCCCGGACGGCGGCCCGGATGCGCTCCGCCGCCTCGCGCCGCAGGGCCGGCCACTCCGCGCGCTCGAACCAGCGCGGATGCCCCCAGGCCCACGGGACCGCGGCCCACAGGAGGAGCAGGTAGTCGCCGCGGAAGGGACGCGGGTAGCCGATGGCGAGCCGCAGCTGGTCGAGCGTCTGCGGCCAGGTCGCGAGCGAGAGGAGGAGCGCGATCGAGACCCAGATCAGCCCCCAGAGCCGGGCACGCGGCGGCAGGATGAGCCAGAGCGGGGCGGGGAACCACTTGAGGACCGTCGCGAGCGCCCAGAGCCCTCCGCCGAGCCGCGGGCCGGTGTACGCCGCGGCCCAGACGGCGAGGGCGGCGAAGAGCGTGATGTTCCCCGTGTCCAGCGTCGTTGCGATCGGCGCGGCGAGAAAGGCGAGGAGGAACGCGGTCGCGAGCGGGTGGTGCTGCCACGCCCACGCGGCGGACCAGAGGAGGAGGATGACGTTCACGCCGCGCCACAGGAACCAGGCGAGCTCCCACGGCAGGGCCGCCCAGGGCGCGAAGATCGGGAGCGTCCAGGGGAAGTAGACGTACGGCATGTACGGCGCCGGCGGCGCCGTCGGGTCGCCGCCGGCGATCCAGACGCGGACCGCGCCCCAGTAGGCGCGCGCCTCCGCGCCCGCGAGCTCGCCGCGGGCGACGAGGAAGACGGTCACCGTGGCCCCCGCGATGCCGACGAGGACGAGCGCGACGAGGACCCGCGGCTCGAGCACCCGGCCGATCGCCGCGCTCCCGCCCCCGGGGCTTCCCGGACCGCTCTCTGCGCGTGCGATCGGCGATCCCTCCTCGTCCGGCCGCGGGTGCGGCGTCAGGCCCGGTGGGTCGTGGTCCCGGCGCGGACCGCCGGCAGGGTCAGCGGAGCGCGGTCTTCCCGCAGGTGTCGCAGACCGTGACGAGCGCGTGCCGCTCGCGTGCGTACCCCGCGACGTGGAGGCGGCCGCGGGCAGCGTCCTTGGGGTTGGGGCAGACCCACGTCCACCAGCGCGGCGGCGCGCCATGGTCGGCAGGCTCCGCGTCCGGGAGGGGCAGGCTCATCTCCGCGAGCTGGGCGGCGAGCCCCTCGAAGGTGGCGACCGCGGCGGCGACGGCGGCGGCGCGCCGCGTCTCCGACTCGCTTCCGGCAGGGTAGCTTTGGCTGACGTTCGAGCTCACGGCCGGAAGGATACCCGACCCGTCCGCGGGCGGTGGGCGCCTAGGCCGCGTCCCCACCTGGCGCCGGCAGCTGCAGCGCGACGCCGACCTCGGCCCCGCCGCCCGCGGCAGCGCCCGCGAAGGCGCGCCCGTCCTGGGCTGCCGCGAGCTCCGCGACGATCGCCAGGCCCAGGCCGGATCCCGGCCCGCTCCGCGCGGGATCGGCGCGATAGAAGCGGTCGAAGACGCGCGGCAGGTGCTCGGGTGCGATCCCCGGTCCGTCATCGCGGACGAGGAGCGCGACGCGGGCGCCGGTCGTACCCGCGCGCGGGTCCCCGGGCGCGAGGACGGCCGCGCAGACGCGCACCTCCGCCCGGGCATGTGCGAGCGCGTTCGCCACGAGGTTCGCGAGGATCCGCTCGCACGCGATCGGGTCGCCGCGGACGGGCAGCGCCGCCGTCGGTGCGTCGGCCACGATCCGCAGGCCGCGGCTCTCCGCGGCGGCCCGGAAGCGCGCAGCCGTCGTGCGCGCGAGCGCGCCCGCATCGAGCGTCACGGGCGCGAGCGGGAGGTCCGTGCCGGCGAGGTCCGCGAGCGCGCCGAGGTCGCCGACCATCCGCTCCAGCCGCGCGGCTTCCTCCGCGATCGCGTCCGCGGCGCGCCCGACGGCAGGGCCGACCGCGACCCCGTCACGGATCGCGTCCGCGAACCCCGCGATGACCGTCACCGGCGTGCGCAGGTCGTGGCGCAGGTCCGCCACGAGCGCGCGCTGCGCTGCGCGCGTGCGGGACACCTCCGCGGCCATCGCGTTGAAGGCTGCCGTGGCATCCGCCACCTCCGTCGGCCCGTCCGTCGGGAGCGCGATGGGGATCTCGCCCCGCGCCATGACGCCGGTCGCGGCCGCCAGGCGCGCGAGCGGCCGGCCGACGGAGCGCGACAGCCACCAGGCGAGCGGCACGCCCACCGCCACGAGCGCGAGGGCCGCGGCCGCGAGCGCGACGCCGAGCGCGCCGAGCGCCTGGCCGGCCGAGCGGTCGGGCTGGGCGAGGACGAGGTGGCGCAGCCCTCCGGGCGTCCGCTCGCCGAAGAGGGGCGCGGCGGCCCAGATGACCGGACCCACCCCCGGGATCGACCCCGTCCCGGTCGCGACGCCCGCACGGTCGCGCGCATCCCGCCGCCCGCCGGCCGGAGCGTCGGGGTCACCGGGGGCGCCGCCATCGCCGAGGAGCGCCGCCTCGAGCCCGAGCGCGCCGAGCGCCGGGGCCCCGTCGCCCAGGTCGAGCGTGCTCCCGTCCGCGCGCACGAGCGCGACGTAGAGCTCGCCCGCGGCGACCTGCCCGCGCAGCTCCGCGAGGACGGAGCCCGGGTCGCGGCCCTCGCCGCCCGGCCCGACGCGCATCCGCGCCTGGGCGACCGTGGGGACCGCGATACCCGCGAGCGTCGCTGCCGCCGTCGTCCGGTAGAGGTCGCGCAGGACGATGAAGAGCAGGCCACCCGTGGCCACGAGGACCGCGAGCGAGGAGAGCGTGAGCGCGAGGACGATCCGGCCGCGCAGGCTCCTCACGACCGCGGCTCCGGCTCCGGCGCCGCTACCGCGCGTCGCGGCACGAGGCGGTAGCCGACACCCTTCACCGCCTCGATCGCCGGGCCGTCCGGCCCGAGGCGTGTCCGCAGGGCGGAGACGTGGACGTCCACCGTCCGCGTCTCGCCCGGGTAGTCCGTGCCCCAGACGTGCGTGAGCAGGTCGTCGCGCGACCAGACCACGCCCGGGTCGCGCGCGAGCGCGGCGAGCAGGTCGAACTCCCGCGGGCGGAGCGTCAGCGGGACGCCGGCGTTCGTCACCTCGCGCCGCCGCGGGTCGATGCGCAGGTCGCCCGCCACGAGCGGCCGCCCGGCCCGGGCCGCAGGGTCCGTCCGACGGAGGATCGCCTTCACGCGCGCCACGAGCTCGCGCGGGTGGAAGGGCTTGGGCAGGTAGTCGTCCGCGCCCAGCTCGAGCCCGAGGATCCGGTCGATCTCCTCGGCTCGGGCGGTGAGCATGAGGATCGGCGTCTCCGCGTGGCGCCGGATCTCCCGCGTCACCTCCATCCCGTCGAGCCCCGGGAGCATGAGGTCGAGGATGACGAGGTCGGGGGCGCCGCGGGCGTGCCGCTCGATCGCGGAGGGTCCGTCCGCCGCCTCGTCCACCACGTAGCCCGCTCCCTCGAGGTAGAGCCGGACCAGGTCGCGGATGTTCCGCTCGTCGTCCACGACGAGAATCGTGCGTGCCATGCGCCGAGGATAGCCCCGGGGTGTCAGCGGTCGTGCGGGCAAGGTCAGGGCGCGGTAAGAAGGGGCGCGCCCGTGTCCGCGTCCGCGCGCGCCGGCGGGCCGTGCCCCCGCGACGCCGCGGCCGCGCTCGCCGTAGCATCCCCGCGTGCTCGCCCTTCTCGCCGGCCCGTACCCCGCGCTCCCGGGCGACCCGCCCGCGCGCCTCCGTGCCACGCTCGAGGACCAGCTCGCGGCCGGGTGCGGCGTCGTCTCGGACGGGATCGTCCACGACCCGCTGCCGGACGGGGCGCCGGCCGCGCTCGTCGCCGCGTGGCGCACGGCACGCGCGGTCGCCGATGCGCTCGCCGCCGACGCCGGCGTCCCGCCGGTCCCCGTCGGGCTCGTGCTCCGCGGGCCGCTCGCCGCCGGGGGTGCGGACGCGGTGGCGGTGGCGCGCGTCCGTGCCGCCTGCGACGCGCTCGCGGCTGCCGGCGCGCCGGCGGTGATCCGTGCCGAGCCCTGGCTCCTCGATCCGGCCGCCGCGACGGACGCGGGCCGCGCCCGCGCGCTCGCGGCCTGGCGGCCGCTCCTCGACGGGCTCGCGCTCCATGTCACGCTCGCCGCGCACGGCGGCGCGCTCGCGCCCTTCGGTGCGGAGGCGCTCGCGGCGGCGCCCTTCCCGAGCCACTACCTCGATCTCATCCACGGGCCGGACGACTGGCGCGTGGCTGCCCGGCTGCCCACGGAACGCGGTGTCGTCCTCGGGGTGGCCGATCCGCGGACGCTCGCGCCCGACCCTCTCGCGGTGCTCGTCTGGGCGGCGCGCTACGCGGCCGCCCAGGGCGGCCGCGGGCCCGACCGTGTCGCGCTCGCCCCGGCGGGGGGATTCGCGGACCTGCCGCCCGCGATCGCGCGCGGCAAGCTCGTCCTCCTCGCGCAGGCGGCCCACACGGCCGTCCTCGCGCCGGACGCGCTGGCGCGCACGCTCGACCCGCGCGCGGTGAGCGCCCGGGCCGCCGCGACGGGAGCCGTCCGCCCGCCGACCCGCCGCCGGCCTGCGCGGCGCCCCGGGGTGCCGGACGCAGGCTGACGCGCGGCGGGCCGGGCGCGCCACGGGCCGGGCGCGCCCGGGCAGGGTCCACGCCTACTGGATGACGGCGTTCTCGATGAGCGTCTGCGCCGTCTGGATGCGCGCCGCCTGGGCGAGCGCCTGGAGCCCGTTCTCCACGTGACCGTTCACGCTCCGGGCGGGGAAGAGCCCGTCCGCGTCGCGGCTGCCTGCGCTCCGGCCGGTGAGGATCTCCATCGCCTCGTCCACGGTCGCGACCGGCCGGATCCGGAAGCGCCGCTCGCGGCAGGCGGCGACGACCCGCGCGTCGAGCATGAGGTGGTCCACGTTCGCGGCCGGGATGAGGACGCCCTGGGTCCCGGTGAGCCCACGGGCGACGCACGCATCGAAGAACCCCTCGATCTTCTCGTTCACGCCGCCGATCGCCTGGACCTGGCCGCGCTGGTCCACGGAGCCGGTGAGCGCGATGTCCTGGCGGATCGG
This sequence comes from Chloroflexota bacterium, assembly GCA_046352645.1. Taxonomy (GTDB): domain Bacteria; phylum Chloroflexota; class Limnocylindria; order Limnocylindrales; family CSP1-4; genus JAFMJV01. The sequence goes on from JBJTJV010000056.1 coordinate 24,575, forward strand.
CAGGCCGCCGATCGCGGAGAGCAGGGCGCACAGCTCGGCGAGCGAGGCGGAATCGCCCTCCACGCCGCCGTACGACTGCTCGAAGACGAGGCTCGCGGTGAGCGCGAGCGGGGCGCCGATCCGGCCCGGTCCGCCGAAGCGGTCGCCGAGGAAGCCCGAGAGGATGAGCACGCCCTTGGAGTGGAGCGGCCCGCCGAGCTCGACCTCCCGCTCGATGTCCACCACCTCGCCCCGGCCCATCCGGACCGACGCGGTCACCCGCGACGGGTGGCCGAACGCGGTGTCGCCGAGCGCGATCACCGAGAGCGCGTTCACCTGGCCCACGACGTTCCCCGCCGTCTCCACGCGCACGACCCCGAGGGCGAGCTGCTCCTGGAGCGCCTCCGCGATCCGTCCCGAGCGCCGCCGGCGGGCGGCGAGCGCCGCGTCGATCTCCGGCGTGTCGATGTGCGCGCGACCCGTCCCCGCCGCGACGAGGTCCGCCTCGCGGAGCAGGTCGATGAGCCGGCCGACCTGCGTCGCGAGATGCGCCTGGTCCGCGGCGAGCCGGGAGAGATGCTCGATGGCACGCGCGACAGCGCCCGCGGTCAGCGGCCGCAGCCCGGCCCGCCGGGCGAGCGTCGCCATCAGCCCCGCGTACGCGGCGATCGTCTCCGGCGTCCGGGGGATCTCGTCCTCGAAGTCCGCCTGGACCTTGAAGAGCTCGAGGAACTCCGGGTCGTAGGCGCACAGGAGGTAGTAGAGGCGCCGGTCGCCGGTGAGCGCCACCTTCAGCTCCAGGGGGATGGGCGCGGGCTCGAGCGCGACGGTGGTGAGCAGGCCGAGCGTCTGGGGGACGGATTCCACGCGCACCTCCCGTGTGCGCAGCGCGCGCTTCAGCGATTCCCACGCGTACGGCTGGGTGAGGAGCTTCTCCGCTGCGATAACGAGGTAGCCCCCGTTCGCGCGGTGGAGCGCGCCGGGCCGGATGAGCGTGAAGTCCGTGACGAGCGTGCCGAGGTGCGCCGCGTGCTCCACCCGGCCGACGAGGTTCGCGACCGTGGGGTGGTCAGCCACGACGAACGGGGCGCTCGTGCCGCCGTTGCGGTCCACGAGCACGTTCACCCGGTAGCGCCGGAACGGGTCCGGCACCTGCCCGCCGTTCGCCGCGGCGAGCGCCGCCGCTGCTGCCGCCGCCTGGCCGCCGCCCTCGCCCGCGGACGCGACCGCGAGGATCTCCGGCGCGCGTGTCGCGACGTCCGCCTCGACCGCGTCGAGGTAGGCGATCACGCCCGCCTGCCCCGTGAACCGGGCGCGCAGCTCGTCCACGAGGTGCCGCACCGCGCTCCGGGTCACCTCGCCCTCGAGCGCGCGGATCGCCCGGCGCAGGTCGCGCTGCGCCGTCGCGAGCGTATGGAGCACGCCCTCAAGGCGGGCGCCGATCGCCTCCATCGCGCTCCGCAGGCGCGCCTGCTCGGCGTCGGGGAGCGCGTGGAAGGCATCCGGCTCGAGGACCGTGCCGTCGCGCGTCGGGGCGACCGCGAGGCCGATCGGCGTGCGCACGATCGCGATGCCGACCGCGGTCGCGGCCGCCTCGAGCTCGTGGAGGACCGTCTCGCGGGCGCGCTCCGCGTCCGATTCCAGCGCGCTCCTCCGCTCCCGGTACGCCTCGCTCTCGAAGGCCGCGACGATCGCACCCTGGAGCTCCACGCACAGCTGCGCCATGGCATCGCGCAGGGTCACGCCCATCCCCGCGGGGAGGCGCAGCGCCCGCGGGCGCTGGGGGTCGTCGAAGTCGTGGACGTAGCACCAGTCGTCCGGCACCGGCATCCCCGCGGCCTGCTGCTCCAGCGACTGGCGCAGCGCGGCCATCTTCCCGATGCCGGGCGGGCCGAGCGCGAAGATGTTGTAGCCGGGCCCGGCGATCCGGGCGGCGAGGTCGATCGCCTCCACGGCGCGCTCCTGCCCGACGATCCGGTCGATGTCCGGCAGGTCGGCCGTGGTGCGGAAGCGGAGCGCGGCCGGGGGGCAGGTCCGTGCCAGGGCGCGGGCCGGGAGCGGTCGGGAGTGACCCATGACGCCCTCCTTCGTGGCGTTCGACGTATCCGCAGCGTCGCCCCGCCGACCGGCCGCGGACAGTACCGGTCGGCCCGCTCCCGGGGTCCGAGGCGACCGACCCGCGGCCGCGCTACGCTCCCGCCATGCCTGCCGCCGCCTTCGGCCTTGTCGCGCTCTTCGCGGTCATCGCGTTCCTCGCGGGCGCGGTGGCCGCGTGGCTCATCGGGCCGCGGCGGCGCTCGGCCGTCCGCCTGCCGGCCGCCGCGGCCTTCGTGGCGCTCTGGGGTGCCGGGCATGGCCTCGGGCTCGAGATCGGCCCCACGGTCGAGCTCCTCGGGTTCCGCGTCGCGCTGCTCGGCGACATCCTCATCGCGGTCGTGGCCGCGGCGATCGCCGCGCGTCTCCAGTGCCTCGTCCTCACCCGCATGGGCCGCTGAGCCGGCCCCCCCCGCAACCCCCGGAGGAGCCCACGTGCCGATCCCCGTCATCCTCGACTGCGACCCCGGCCATGACGACGCGCTCGCGATCCTCCTCGCGCTCCATCGACCGGAGCTGCGCGTCCTCGGGGTCACGACGGTGGCGGGGAACGTCGGCCTCGCCGCCACGACCCGGAACGCCCAGGCGATCCTCGCCCTCGCGGGGCGCGCGGACGTGCCGATCGCGGCGGGCGCCGACCGGCCGCTCGTCCGCCCGCTCCGGACCGCCGCGCAGGTCCACGGCACCTCCGGGCTCGAGGGCGCGGACCTGCCCGCCCCCGTGGCGCCGCTCCATCCCGCGGGCGCGGTCGCGCTGATCGCCGAGCTCGTCCGCGGCTCTGCCGAGCCGGTGACGCTCGTGCCGACCGGCCCGCTCACGAACATCGCGCTCTTCCTCGGCGCCTACCCCGAGCTCCGCGACCGGATCGCGCGGATCTGCCTGATGGGCGGCTCGATGGGGGAGGGGAACTGGACGGCGAGCGCGGAGTTCAACATCTGGGTCGACCCGGACGCCGCGGCGCGCGTCTTCGGAAGCGGGATCCCGGTGACCCAGATCACGATCGACGTCACCCACCAGGCGCTTGTCCCGGTCGCCGATAGCGACGCGTGGGCGACGCTCGGGACGCGTACCGGCCGCGTCTTCGCCGACCTCTTCCGGTTCTTCGCCGGCTGGCACGCCCGTCGCTACGGCTGGGACGGCTCGCCGATCCACGACGCGGTCGCGGTCGCCCACCTCGCCTTCCCCGGCCTCGTCCGGACGGAGGACTACCGCGTGGACGTGGAGACGGTCTCGGAGCTGACCCTCGGCCGGACGGTCATCGACCGGGAGCGGCTCTCGGGGAAGGAGCCGAACGCGTCGGTGAGCGTGGGGATCCACCGGGAGCGCTTCCTCGCGGAGGTCCGGGCGACGCTCGCCGCGTTCCCGTAGACCGGACCGAGCCCCGTCCGGGCCGCTACGCTACCGGATGGGGGAGAGAGCAGCGGGCGCCGTACCCCGGACGGCGCCCCGCCAGGGAGCCGTTCCGATGGCCATCGAGCCCG
>JBJTJV010000057.1:0-10185 GCA_046352645.1 Chloroflexota bacterium
CCGGTGCCGCCGGCGCTAGCCTCCGGCCAAGCCCGCCCCCGCCCGCCGCGCCGCGGCCCCCGAGGAGCGCGCGTCGCAGGACGACCTCTCCGGTGCCATCGCCGCGCACCTCCCCGCCCTCGATGCCTTCCTCCGCTACGAAGGGCCGGACCGGGCCGCCGGACGGAGCGCCTGGCTCCCGCGGATCGACGAGCCCCTCCCCGCCACCGGCGCCGGCCGCGACGCGGTCCTCGCGCTCCTGCGCGACGTCGTCATCCCCTACGGCCTGAGGATCGGGCACCCGGGCTTCCTCGGCTGGGTGACGACGGGGCCGAGCATCGTCCCCGTAGCGGCCGGGCTCGCCCAGGCGGTCGCAGCGCCGCAGCGCTGGTGGGTCCATCCCGCCAACCACCTCGATTCGCTCGCAGTGACCTGGATCCGCGACCTGCTCGGCTTCCCCGCGCACGTCGTGGGCACGTTCACGTCCGGTGGCGCGACCGCGAACCTCGTCGGGCTCGGTGCCGCGCGCCAGCACGCGGGTGAGCTGCGGGGCATCGACCCGTCGTGCGACGGCGTCGCCGCGCTCCACGAGCCGCGGGTCTACGTCACGGACGCGACGCACCATGTCGTGGGGCGCGCGCTCGGCGTCCTCGGGCTGGGCCGTGCGAACGCGGTCGCGATCCCGCGGGACGGCGAGCGGCGGATGGACCTGCGCGCGCTCGATGCCGCGCTCCGGTCGGACATCGCCGCGGGGCGGACGCCGGTGGCCGTGGTGGGCAACGCGGGCGACGTGAACACCGGCATCGTCGATCCGCTCGGGCCGATGGCGGAGATCGCCCACGGGCACGGTACCTGGCTCCACGTCGACGGCGCCTACGGTGGCTGGGGCCTGCTCGACCCCCGCGTCCGGGAGCGGTTCGGCGACCCGGGCGCCTACGATTCGTTCGCCGTCGATCCGCACAAATGGATGGCCGTCCCGGTGGGCACCGGCCTCGCGCTCTGCCGTGACCGGGACATCCTCGCCCGCGCCTTCCGGATCGAGATGGGCGACTACGACCGGGAGCGGGAATCGATCCAGGCCGCCCTGGCCGACGGCACGGGGGACACGCTCCCCTGGGAGGAGCTCGGCCGCGGCAACCCGGACTGGGGCGTGGACTTCTCCACGCCTGCCCGCGGCCTCGCCGTCTGGGCGCTCCTCAAGGAGATCGGGGCGGACGGGATGCGCGCCCGGATCGTGCGCCACGACGACGCGGCGCGCACCCTCGCGGACGCTGTCCGTGCGCACCCGGACCTGGAGCTCCTCGCCGAGCCCGAGCTCTCCATCTGCTGCTTCCGCTACCGGCCCGCGGACGTGCCCGACGGCGCCGAGGCCGACGCCCTGAACACGGCGATCCTGCGTGCGCTGCGCCGCGACGGCCGGTCGCTCCCGTCGGCCACGACCGTGGACGGCCGGTTCGCGCTCCGGGCCTGCTTCCTCAACCCCCGGAACGAGACCGTGGAGGCCGCGATCCTCGCGGACGCGGTGATCGCCGCCGGCCGGGCGGTCCGGGCGGGCGGCGACCCGGCCTTACGCGCCGCTACGGCAGCGCGGTGATCCGGTCGATCGTGGGTGTCGGGTACGGGTCGGCGCTCGCGCAGAGCGCCTTGAGCGCGTCCACGTCGAGGATCCCGCCGACCTGGTCCGTCCCCTGCGTGAAGGCAGAGAAGTTGTCGCCGCCACCCGCGAGGTAGGGATCGATCGTGACGCGGTAGACCGTGTCGGGGTCCAGCGGCGTCCCGTTCAGCGTGATCGACGCGGAGTCGATCCTCTCCCCGGTGGGGGCTGACGCGCTCCAGGCATAGGCGAACCCCGTCGAGACCTGGAGGAAGCGGTTCTCGCCCTCGGACGGGTTGTCGAACTGCTGCTCGAGGACCGCGTCGATCTGGGCGCCGGTCAGCCCGACCGTCACGAGGTTGTTCCCCCACGGCTGGATCGCGTACAGGTCGCCGTACGTGACCGTCCCGGGCGGCGTCCCGACGGCGTATTCGAGGCCCTCGCGCACCGACCCGGTGCTGATGAACGCGATCGTCGCGCCGGCCTCGTCCTGCGTGGCGAGCAGGCGCGAATCCGCGACGAGGTCGCCCATCGCGGATTCGCCGGAGGCCGCCTGGTCGACGTCGATGTCCGCGTCGATCGTGCCGACCTGCTCGGAGAGCACGGGGCCCACGATCGTGTTCCACTGGGCGATGAGCGCGGTCTGGTCCGGGTCCGCGTCCACGTCGCGCGTGACGACGAGGTTCTCCGCGCCGATCGTCACGATCTCGCCCGAGACCGGATCGACCTGGAGGTCGATCTTCGTGACCATGCGGCCGAAGGACTTCGCGCTCGTCACGACCTTCCCATCGATGACGCAGCGGTACGCCTGGTGCGTATGCCCGGAGATGACGAGGTCCACCGCCGGGTCGAGCTTCTCCACGATCTGCACGATCGGCCCGCTCACGCCCTCGCAGGTGTCGTAGTCGCCGGTCGGCCAGCCACCCTCGTGGATGAGGACGACGATCGCCTCCACACCCTTCTTCCGGAGCGTGGGCACGACCTGGTTCACGCCCTTCGCCTCGCCGATGAAGCGCAGGCCCGCGATGCCGGACGGGAGGACGAGGTCCGGCGTGGCGCGGGTGACGACGCCCACGAGCCCGACCTTCACCCCCGCAACCTCGACGATCCGGTAGGCCGGGAACTCCAGCTTGCCGGTCTTCGCGTCGAGGACGTTCGCGGCGAGGAACGGGAAGTCCGCGCCGTCGTACGTGGTGCCCGGTGCGCAGCCGTCCGTGGGGTTGCAGCCGCCGTCCTGCATCCGATGGAGCTCCGCGGCCCCCTCGTCCAGCTCGTGGTTCCCGATCGCGCTGGCATCCAGGCCGATCAGCTCCATGGCATCGATGGTCGGCTCGTCGTGGAAGAGGCCGGAGAGCGGCGGGCTCGCCCCGATGAGGTCGCCCGCGGTGACGACGATCGTCCCCGGGTCATCCGCACCGAGCGCGGCGAGGTGGGTGGCGAGGTACTCCACGCCGCCTGCGTCCACGCCGTCGATCTGGCCGGAGCTGCCCTCGGGCGGCTCGAGGTTCCCGTGGAAGTCATTGATCGCGAGGATCCGGACCGCGACGGGCTCCGGCGGGTCGGCCGGGTCCGAGGCTGCGATCGCGGTCGGCAGGAGCGCGGCCGCGAGGGCGAGCGTGAGCCCACCGGCAAGGAGATGGCGTCGGGTCATCGGTCCCTTCCTGCATGCGTGTCGCCCGGAGGATACCCGGACGATGGGCGGGCCGGACCGGGCGGCACGGGCACCCCCATCGCCGCATGCCGATCGTCCGTGCGCGTAGGACGAGTCTGACAGGCGGTGCTATCTTCCCGCCGATGGACGCACAGCACGACACCCTCGCACCCGCATCCGCGGCCCGGCGCCCCTCCCGCGTCGGCCGGACACCCAAGGCGCAGGGCACCCATGCCCGGATCATCGCCGCCGCGACGGATGTGCTCGCCGAGGAGGGCCACGCCGGCTTCTCCATCCCGCGCGTCGCGCGCGCCGCGGGCGTCTTCCAGGGGAACGTCACCTACTACTTCCCCACCCGGGAGCATCTCCTCGTCGCGCTCACGGACCACATCGTCCAGACGTACCGGACCGAGCTCCACGGCTGCCTCGCGGGCATCGATCCCACCGCCGACGCCTGGGTGGAGGGTTTCATCGGCTGGATCGTCGATACCTCGGTCACGCCCTACGTGGTGTCGATCGTGCCGGAGCTGTGGAGCATCGCGAACCGCCACCCGATGGTCGCCGAGCGCGTGACGCGGATGTACGAGGAGGTCGCGGCGGAGGTCGCCACGGCGACCGGGCTGGACCCCGCCGCGCCTGCCACGCTGCCGTTCCTCGTGGCGGTCACCGCCTGCGTGCAGACGGCGATCGGCGGCATCCCCGTGCTCGGCCACCGGCCGCCGGGTGACACCCTCACCGCGTCCGTCCGTGCCGCCGCGCTCGCGCTCCACGCGCCGCCGATCCGTGCCGCCCACCGCGCGGCCCTCCGCGGGGGCTGAGCGTCCGTCAGGCGAAGCGGCGCCGGAGGAAGGCGCCCGCGCGCTCGAGCGTCCGGCGTGCGCCCGGCAGCGCGCCGGTCATCCGCGCGAACCCGTGCGCGAGCCCGCGCGCGTCCGCGACCTCCACCTCCACGCCCGCGGCCCGCAGCGCCGCGGCGTAGGCGCGGCCCTCCGGTCGGAGCGGGTCGACCGCGGCCACGGCGAGGAAGGCGGGCGGCGCGCCCGCGAGGTCGGTACGCAGGACCGGTGACATCTCCGCGCTCCAGCGGACGGCGGGGTCGGGGCAGGCGGTCTCCCAGTACCAGACCATCTCCGCCGCGGTGAGCGTCGCGCCGAGCTCCGGCCGGCGGTAGCCCACGGTGTCCGTGCGGGCGTCCGTCACCGGGTAGATGAGGACCTGGCCGCGCAGGCGCGGATCCGTGCGGACCGCGAGCGCCTGGACCGCGGCGATGTGGCCGCCTGCGCTGTCGCCCCCGATCGCCAGCCGCTGGCCGTCCCAGCCGGGGATCGCGAGCCCCGACCCGAGCGCGCCCCAGACGGCCGCGACGTCCGCGTGCGCCGCGGGGAGCGGGTGCTCCGGCGCGCACCGGTAGTCCACCGAGAGCACGAGGCAGCGGCCGGAGCGCGCGAGGATGCGGCAGACGCTGTCGTGGGAATCGAGGTCGCCCACGATCCAGCCGCCGCCGTGCGCGTAGACGAGGAGCGGCAGGCCGGGCGTGCCGGACGGGTCGTAGAGACGGGCGCGGACCGGGCCCTCCGCCCCCGGGACGGAGAGATCCGTGACGGACGCGAGGGCCGCCGGCGACCCCGCGAACCAGCCGGCGCGCTCCACGAAGACGCGGCGTCGGGCCGTGAGCGGATCCTCCCCCGGGGGGGCCGGGGGCGGTGGCACGGAGAGCTGCGCGATGATCTCGCGCATCGCCGGGTCGAGGGTGGGCCCGCGGTCGGGGCCGGTGCGGCGGCGCATCCCCGAACGGTACCAGCACCGGCCGGGCCGTCGCGTCCGGCGCATCCGGCGCGTCCGGTGCGCTCCCCTCGGGATGACCGTCCGCGCACCGGCGATGCGCTATCGTCGCGCCCACGCCGCGCGCATCGCGCGGGCCCACGGAGGGACCGCACCGGATGAACGCCCCAGGCGCGCCGCAGCAGCCGGTGAGCGTCACCACGATCGATCGCGGCGGCGGCCCGGGCTTCCTCATCCGTGCGATCTGGTTCCTGCTCGTCGGCTGGTGGCTCGGCGGCGTCACGATCGCCCTCGGCTACCTGTGCTGCCTCACGATCATCGGGCTGCCGCTCGCCTTCATGCTCTTCAACGCCATCCCGGTCGCCATGACGCTCCGGCCGCGCTCGGGCTGGTCCGTGACGCAGACGTCCGGCGGCGGCGTGGTCTACGCGGCAGGGTCCGCCGCGCAGCTGCCGCTCCTCGCCCGCGCCGTCTGGTTCGTCTTCGTCGGCTGGTGGCTCGGGGCGCTCTGGATCGGGCTCGCCTACCTTCTCTGCCTGCTCATCCTGACCCTGCCGCTCGGGCTCCTCATGTTCAACCGCGTCGGCGCGGTGATGACGCTCCTGCGCTACTGAGCCGGATGTCCGCCCCCATCCCCGCGCCCGACGGCGCCGCGCCCGTCCTCCGCGCAGAGGGCCTCACGAAGCGCTACGGCGATGCCTGCGTCCTCGATGCCGTCACGCTGGAGATCCCGGGCGGCGAGGTCCACGCGCTCCTCGGCGAGAACGGCGCGGGCAAGTCCACCCTCATCAAGGTGATCGCGGGCGTCGTGACCCCGGACGCCGGCAGCGTCACGATCGCGGGAGTGCCCCTGCGCCACGGTTCGCCGCACGCCGCACAGGAAGCGGGCGTGTCGACGCTCTTCCAGGAGCTCGCCACCGTCCCGGGCCTCACCGTCGCGGAGAACGTCTTCCTTGGCCGGCCCGTGCCGGCGCGCGCGGGGGTCGTGCGCTGGGGCGCGCTGAACGATGCCGCGCGGGCGCTCTTCGCGGGGCTGGGGCAGGAGATCGACGTCACGCTCGACGTGGAGCGCCTCTCGCCCGTGGAGCGGACGATGACCGCGCTCGCCCGCGCGCTCTCCCTCGACGCGCGCCTCCTCATCCTCGACGAGCCGACCGCGGCGCTCACGGACGCGGAGACGCGGGCGCTCTTCGATGCGATCGGACGGCTCCGCGCGCGGGGCGTCGCGATCCTCTACGTCTCCCACCGGCTCGAGGAGGTCCTCCGCATCGCGGATCGCTACACCGTCCTGCGCAACGGTCGGCAGGTCGCCGCGGGCCCGATCGCGGGCACGACCGCGGACGACCTCGTGGCCGCCATGGCGGGCCGCCCCGTCGATGCCGTCTTCCCGACCTGGGTGCCCACGGCCGGTGCCGTGGTGGTCCGGGCCGAGGGGCTCCACGGACGGCGGATCCGCGACGTGTCGCTGGAGCTCCGCGCCGGCGAGGTGCTCGGCGTCGCGGGCCTCGCGGGCGCCGGGCGCAGCGAGCTCCTCCGGATCCTCGGTGGCGCGTCGCGCCCGCGCGCCGGCCGGATCCTCCTCGACGGCCGCCCGTTCGCGCCGCGGAGCCCGGGCGCGGCCCTGCGCGCGGGCGTCGCGATCGTCCCCCAGGAGCGCCGCTCCATGGCGCTCACGCCGGACAGCGCCGAGCGGAACCTCAACCAGACGACGATCGACCGGCACGCGCGCGCACGCTTCGTCGCGGTCCCCGGCCGCTAGCGCGCGCACGCGCGGGATCTGTGGGAGCGCTTCGCCGTCCGGGGTCGCGGGCCCGGGCAGGCGGTCCTCACGCTCTCCGGCGGCAACCAGCAGAAGGTCGTGCTTGCCAAGGCGCTCGCGCCCGGGCCGCGCGTCCTCCTCCTCGACGAGCCCACGCGTGGCGTGGACGTGATGACGAAGAGCCAGATCTTCCGCCTCGTCCGCGACGCGGCAGGGGAGGGCAAGGCGGTCCTCGTCGTCTCGTCCGAGCTGCCGGAGATCCTCGGCCTGTGCGACCGCATCCTCGTCCTCCACGAGGGCCGCGTCGCCGGCCGCTTCGCGCACGGGGAGACGTCCGAGGAGGCGCTCCTCCACGTCTGCTACGGGAGGACCGCATGAGCGAGGACGCGTCCGCGGGCGCCCCGGCGGGGGGCGCGCCGGCCGGCCGTGGCGGCGGTGCGGCACGCCTTCGGCCGCTCGTCGGCCCCGGCGCCATCCTCGCCATCATCGCGATCTTCGGCGCTCTCTATCCCACGACGTTCCTCACGCCCACGAACCTCATGACGAACGTCCTCGAGACGGTCTCCTTCCTCGTGATCGTGGCGGCGGCCCAGACGCTCGTCATGGTCGTGGGCGACTTCGACCTCTCCGTCGGCGGGCTCGCCGCGCTCGCCACCTCGTTCACCGGCGCGATCCTCACGACGACGACGCTCGCGGGCGATCCGCAGCAGCCCGGGCCGGTGCTGCTCGCGGTCGGGCTCGGCCTCGCGGTCGGGCTGGCCTGCGGCGTCGTGAACGGCACGCTCGTCGCCTACCTCGGGGTCATGGCCTTCATCGCGACGCTCGGCATGTCGCAGGTCTTCACGAGCCTCGCGCGCTATCGCGTGAACGGGCAGCCGGTCTACGGGCTCGTGGAGGAGGGCTTCGTGAGCATCGCCCGGAGCCAGACGCTCGGCGTCTCGAACAAGATCTGGATCGCGCTCCTCATCGCGGGCGCGATCTGGTTCCTCCTCGACCGGACCACGCTCGGGCGGCGGATGTACGCCGTCGGCGGCAACCCGGAGGCCGCCCGCTACGCCGGCATCGACACGCGCCGGATCCGGCTCATCGCCTTCGCGCTCTGCGGCCTCGCCGCCGCCGCTGCCGGGATCCTCCAGGCCGCGAGCACCGCGACCGCGAACACGACCGCCACGCAGCCCTGGATGCTCACCTCGATCGCAGGCGTCTTCCTGGGCATGGCGATGTTCCGTGGAGGGCGGCCCAACCTGCCTGGCACCGTCCTCGGCGTCATCCTCCTGCGCCTCATCGAGAACGGCCTGAACTTCACCTCGATCGACGACTACCTCCAGAGCGCGATCTCCGGCCTCGTCATCGTCATCGCCGTGCTGCCCCCTGCGCTCGCACGGCTGCGCGCCTCTCGCTGAGCGGCTATCGTCCACATCCCGGCGGGCGGAGAGAGCATCCGCGCCGGCACCAGCACCCCAGGAGGAGCAGGAACCAGATGCGCACCTCGATCCGCACCGGGCTCGGGTTCGCGGCGGTCGCGAGCCTCGCGCTCGCGGCGACCGTCGCCCCCGTGGCCGCCCAGTCGCCCGCCCCGCAGACGGGCGTCGGCAAGTCGATCGCGATCATCACCCCCGACTACGCCGCGCAGCCCGCGGCGAAGGAGGCCATCGACCTCTTCAAGGCCGAGGCCGAGGCGCGCGGCTACGCGGTCTCCCTCGTGGACACGAACAGCGACAACGCGGCGATCAACGGCGAGATCACGACCGCCGTCAGCCAGGGCGTGAGCGCCATCGTGACCGCCTTCGGCACGCCCCAGGAGTTCGGCGAGGGCCTCGCAGCCGCCGGCGCCGCGGGCGTCCCGGTCTTCGGGCTGGACACGGGCGGCGTCGTCGAGCCGACGCTCGTGAACGTCACCACGGACAACCAGTTCCTCGGCCAGGCCTCGGCGATGGCGATCGTCGACGCGATCGGCGAGGGCGGCCGGGTCGGCATCATCCACTTCGACCCGTTCGAGCCGGTCCGCCTCCGCGCCGAGGCTGCCCGGATCATCTTCGGCGAGGCGGGCATCGAGGTCGTGGAGAACGTCCAGGGCGACCCGGCGGATTCCACCGGCTTCGCGAAGCAGACCGTCCTCGACTGGCTCACCAAGTACCCGGCGGGCGAGCTCGACGCGGTCTGGGCGGGCTGGGATGCCTCCGCGCTCGGCGCCTACCAGGCGACCCAGGAGGCCGGCCGCACGGAGGTCCTCGTGACCGGTGTGGACGGGCAGGACTTCGCGCGCGCCGAGGTCGCCAAGGGCGGCAACTGGCTCGCCACGGTCCGCCAGGACTGGGTGACGATCGCCGCGACGCTCACGGACATCATCGACGCGCACTTCGCGGGCACCGACCCGACCGAGCCGGTCGTCTACGTGCCGGCGGTCCTCATCACCGCGGAGAACGCCCAGTAGCGGGCTCCCGGTGACCGAACGGTCCGAACGCGAGGGCGGGATCCCGGTGGCCGGGACCCCGCCCTCGCCCGTTCCCGGCGCCGGGCTCGCCGCGGCCTTCGCGGCCGGGCCGGCGCTCATCGCCTACGTCCCGCTCGGCGATCCGGCCGCGGGCGATACGACCACGCTCCTCGACGCGTACGCCGACGCGGGTGTCGCGGTCCTCGAGGTCGGCATCCCGGCCGCCGACCCGTGGATGGACGGCCCGGAGGTCCGCGAGAGCATGGCGCGCGCGCTCGCCGCGGGGACGACCCCGGCCACGATCGCCGCCGCGCTCGCCGCGTGGCGGGATCGGCGCGGCCCCGGTGGTCCCGCGATCGTCTGGTTCGGCTACCCGGAGATCCCCGCCGATGCGATCGCAGCCGCGGCGTCGGCCGGGCGCGCGCGCGGTGCGCTCCTCCTCCTCGCGCCGTGGCGCCACCCGGCGGCCGCGACGCTGCCCGGGATCCTCCGTGCGGCCGGCGTGGCGCGCGCGGCCTTCCTGCCCTGGGCGGCGACCGCAGACGATCGCGCAGCCGCGGCCGATGCGGATGGCTACCTCATGCTCCAGGCGCGCCCGGGCGTCACGGGTGCGGGTGCGCCGCCCGCCCTCGATGCGGCGACGGTGGCGGCCGGCCGCGCCCTTGCGCCCGGCATCCCGTGCGTCGCGGGCTTCGGCGTGGCGGGCCCGGAGGACGCGCGCGCGCTGTGTGCAGCCGGCTGCGACGGCGTCGTCATCGGGAGCGCCTGCATCCGTGCGCTTCGCGTGGGCGGCCCGCACGCGCTCCACGCCCTCCTCGCGCCGGTCGCCGCGGCGCTCCGCGCACCTGCGCCCGTGTCCGCCGGGGCCGTGCGATGACGCGCGACGTGGCGCTCGGCATCGACGTCGGCACGACGGCGGTGAAGGCGGGGCTCCTCTTCCTCGACGATGACGCGCCCATGGAGGTCGCCGCCCGGCCGCATCCCAC
>JBJTJV010000058.1:0-2202 GCA_046352645.1 Chloroflexota bacterium
GGCTCGGCTGTCGGCTCGGCCGCCGACGCCCCGGCGGGCAGGAGCGCGGCGAGCGCGGTCACCGCGAGGACGACCGCCACGAGGCGGCGGGTGCGGGTGCGGGATGCGGTCAGCTTCACTTCACGTCGTTCGACGGAGCGGGAGGACGAGCACACGGGTCGTATCCTCGAGCTTGATGATCGGGTCGGCGGCTTACGCGGCCGGGCCCTGGAGGGTGAGCGTGTGGACGAGACCGCCCGCGCCGTCGAACGACGGGACGAGCTCGCCCGAGACGCCCGCATAGCGCCCGGTCCCACCAAGGACCGGGCGGGGGACGAACGCCTCCGCGGGATCCGCCATCGCGCCCTCGTGGTGGCGGTCGCCGACGACGATCGTGGATCCGTCGGAGAACTCGATCACGGTGAGGCCGGCCACGGTCCGGACCGGGTCCTCGTCACTCGCGGGCTTCACGACGATGTCGTAGCCGTAGGCGACCCCCGCCTCGCCGTCATCGCCCACGAACGGGAGCATCCACGACCGATGGTCGCCGAGCGAGGCACCGGCATCGCCCCGATCGACGGGCCGGAGCGCGTCGAGCTGCTGAAGGAGCTCCTCGATCGCGTTCTCCGCCTCGAGGCCCGAGCGCAGCACGAGCGTCCGCTCGACGGTGTCCGCGGGGGCGTCGAGCAGGTCGTAGGTCATCGCGAGCGGGCCATCGTCACCACGGCTGAGGGTCGCCGATCCACGTGCTCCGGCGAACCGGCCCGTCCCGCCGACGAGCGCAGCCGTGACGTCGGTCGCCGCCACGCCGGTCTCCGTGACTTCCAGGGCCGTGATCGCGACGACCAGGTCCCCGCCGATCACTTCCATCGAGATGCCGAACGCGATCGCGTTCGAACCGTCGTCCCCGGCCGAGCGGATGACGGTCTGCAGCCCGTTGCGATCGACCGTGAGCCCGTCATCGGTCGTGTCGGACCCGCGGAACGTCCGGAAGTCGCCGGCACCCGTCTCACCATCCCCGGTGAGCTCGACGAACTCCCGCACCGCACCTGGCCCAAAGCTGTAGCGCGCGGCGGCCTCCGTGCCACCCGGCCCGGCGGTCTCGTAGGTCAGCGTGTGGGTCCACGCGCCGTCCTCCCCGCGGACGCTGCGGATCTCGCCCTTCGCACCGCCGAAGGCCCCGGTGCCGCCGATGATCGCGTTCACGAGCTCGGTGCCGGGTTCGATCTGGCCGAGCGGCGTCGTCACCGGGATCAGGCCCGCGAAGGCGATCGTGTCCCCGTCCCCGAGGTCGAGGACGGAGGTGCCGATGCGCACCTCGGCGTACGGGCCCTCGGTGGGCATGTGGACGACCTGGTGCTCGCTGACGATCGTGCCGGTCCGGCCATCCTCGGCGGTCGCGGGGGCGATCCAGGTGTAGAGGTCGCCGTTCCCGATCCCGTCACCGGCGAGGTCGTGCGCGGCCACATCGAACGGGTCCTGGGCGACGACGAGCGTCTCGGGGCCCGCGGCGCCGACGGCGCCCGCGGGCAGGAGGAGAGCGGCGGCAAGGAGGGCGGCGGCGCCCGTGGTGCGGGTCCGGGATGCGGGCATGCGGCGCGGCTCCGTCTGCGGTGATGGCTCAGGCCCGGAGCGTAGCAGGCACGATCCCCCGGACCCCCCGGGATGTACGGGAACTACGACATGGACCCCGACGGGGCCCCTCGGGCGAGGGCGTGGGCATGCGTCGCGCCCCACGATGCCGGCGGGACGGGCGGACCCGACCGGGGGTGGGCCCCGTCAGCGGATGACGATCTGCTGAGGCACGAAGTCCACGCAGGTCGTGGGGCCGTCGGCGCGCCGGATCCCGAGCGACGAGATGGCGGAGGCCGTCCTCGCATTCATCAGGCGCTGCGTGCCCACGCCGGGGAGGTCATCCGCGCCGACGTAGACCGCCTCGAGCCGGTTCCCGCCGCCCTCCGCGCAGGATGCGTCACCGAAGATGTCCGTGTAGGCGGCCTTCTCCAGCACGAGGAACTCGGCGATGACCCAGCCCTTGCTCGCCGTGCCCACGCCCAGCTTCTCGCGCACGACGAGGAGGACCCCGAGCCGCATGAGGTGAATGAAGTCGGCCACCCTCGGCGCCACGTACTCCCGCCGCGGGCAGTCGGGCTGCTCGGGGTCGATGTCGCAGGAGACCCCGTCCCGGTCGCCCTGGACGAGGGTGCGACAGGCGAGGAGCGC
>JBJTJV010000059.1:0-2037 GCA_046352645.1 Chloroflexota bacterium
GCGCTAGAGCCCCCGCACGAAGGTGTCGATGCGCTCGAGGCCGCTCCGGAGCGCATCGCGGCTCGTCGCGTACGAGATGCGGATGTTCCCCTCCGCGGCGGCCCCGAACGCGGCCCCCGACAGGACGCAGACACCGGCCTCCATGAGCAGCCGCTCGGCCATCTCCACCCCGGTCAGCCCGGTGCCCGAGACGTCCGGGAACGCGTAGAAGGCGCCCGTCGGCCGCGTGCAGCGGAACCCGGGGATCGCGTTCAGCCCGTCGACCACGATGTCCCGGCGCACCGCGAGCTCCGCCACCATCGCGTCGACCTCGTCCTGCGGTCCGCGCAGCGCTGCCACCGCGCCGTGCTGGACGAAGGTCGGCACGCAGCTGATCGTGTTGATGATCAGCCGCCCGAAGTGCGGCGCGAACCAGGCCGGCACGACCGCGTAGCCCAGCCGCCAGCCGGTCATCGCGTACGTCTTGGAGAAGCCGTCGAGGATCACCGTCCGCTCGGCCATCCCCGGCAGCGCCGCGATCGAGACGTGCTCCTCGCCGTCATAGAGGATCCGGGCGTAGATCTCGTCCGAGAGGACGAGCAGCCCGTGGGCCACGGCGAGCTCCGCGAGGCGCTCGAGGGCGGCCCGGCCGATGACGCCGCCCGTCGGGTTCGCGGGCGAGTTGAGGACGAGCATCTTCGTGCGCGGCCCGATCGCCGCGGCGACGCGGTCCGGGTCGAGCGCGAAGCCGTCCTCTGCGCGGAGCGGGATCGGGACCGGGACGCCGCCGCAGAAGCGGGTGAGCGAGTCGTAGATCGGGTAGGCCGGGTCCGGGACGATCACCTCGTCGCCCGGGTCGATCAGGCCGAGGATCGTGTTCACCATCACGCCCTTGCCGCCGACAGTGATGAAGACGTCCTCCGGGCGTGCCGCAACGCCCTTGCGCAGCCGGACGTCGTCCGCGACGGCGGCCCGCAGGTCCGGCAGGCCCGCGTAGGGGCCGTAGTGCGTGGCGCCCGCATCGAGGGCGGCCTTCGCCGCGGCGATCGCGGCGCGCGGGCTGTCCGCGTCCGGCTCGCCGATGTTCAGGTGGACGATCGAGCGACCCTGGGCCTCGAGCGCACGGGCGCGGGCGGAGACCTCGAAGGCGCTCTCGGTGCCGATCCGGAGCATCCGCTCCGAGACGGCGGGAACGGCGGGGGACGACGGCTGCTGCATGCGGCCAGCCTGCCACACACGCAGGGCGCCCGAGAGCCCGTCCGGACGCGTCGCGGCCCTTCGTGCCCGCCCGGGGATCAGCGCACCGGCAGCGCCCGTGCGAGCACGGCCGCAGGCGCGTCGGCCGCGGCCGCGAACCCCTCCGGCAGCCCGGCGAGCGTCAGCGTGACCGCGTACTCGACCGCGCTGCCGAGCTCTCCCGACCGGCGCGCCGTGACGA
The DNA here is from genome assembly GCA_046352645.1 of Chloroflexota bacterium. Classification (GTDB taxonomy): domain Bacteria; phylum Chloroflexota; class Limnocylindria; order Limnocylindrales; family CSP1-4; genus JAFMJV01. Next base: position 1,418 of record JBJTJV010000059.1, read on the forward strand.
CGCCCTGTCCGGTGACCTCGACGAACGCCCCGCTCCCGCCGATCACCGTGAGCGCGCCCGCGACCGTGGTCCCCTCGGCGTCGGGCTGGGCGACCGCGTCGTAGCGCAGGCCGATCGCATCGCCGGACGGGAAGGTGAGCGTCAGCGCGCCCACGAACGGCCCGACGCCATCCCGGTAGAGCGAGAAGCCGATCACCTCCGCGGCGACCTCCGATCCCGCGATCTCCGTCGTGCCGGTGAGCCGGACCGTGCCGTAGCGCTCCACGTCATCGGGGCCGACGACGTGGACGTGGTTCTGCGCCGGGTCCGTCTGCCCCGCGAACGCGAAGTCGAGCGCGACCCCCGCGGGCGCGGCCGCCGCGCCGGGCAGGACGCTGCCGGCGAGCGCGATGATGGCGAGGCTGCCGATGCACAGGGTCCGCAGGGTCGAGCGCATGAAGGTCTCCCGTTCCCGGCGCGGCGCCCACGGCCGCGCGCTCCGTGGAGCCTAGCGCGGCGCGTCGGTCTCGCCCGTTCCCGGCATGGGGCGCCAGGCGAGGAGCGCGGCCGCGGCCCCGCGCCGCCCCCCCCGGGGGGGGGAGGTCGCCGCGAAGGCCGCGGGGGCCCCCCCCCCCCCGCGC
>JBJTJV010000060.1:0-6132 GCA_046352645.1 Chloroflexota bacterium
GCGCATTCACCGGGCCGTTCCCGTCCGCCGCGGTGTGGAGGACCTCGCCCGCGACCTCGACCTTGACGGTCGCCTCCGCGGGCAGCTCCGCGCCCGCGCGTCGCTCGGCGAGGACGGTGTAGTCCACGAGCCGGCACGGGGCGCGGTAGCCCGGGGAGCGGCGATGGATGAGGAGCTCGACACCGTCCACCTCGTGGACTTCAAGGTGCGCATCATCGACGGGTCGGCGGCGACCGCCGCGCGGACCCGGGTCGTCATCGACAGCGTCGCGGGCGACCGCGCCTGGTCCACGATGGGCTCGGCGACGAACATCCTCGCGGCCGCGGCCGCCGCGCTCGCCGATTCGCTCGAGTACGCGATCTGGAAGGCGGGCGCGGAGGTCCGCCGCCGGGACGAGCGGAGCGTCGGCGGGCCGCCTGCCGCGGTCTGAGCCGCACGCGGGCCGGAGCGCCGGGGAGGGAGGCGGGACGGTGAACCTCTACCATTCGCCGGCGTACGTCGCGGCCGCCACGGAGTGGGACACGACCCGGAAGGCCGCCTGGGTCGCCGATTCGCTCGCGGACCGCCCGATCGCCGGGGTCGGCATCGTCGCGCCTGCCCCCGCCACCCCCGACGAGCTCGCCCGCGTCCATGACCGCACGTACATCCGGGCGGTCCGGTCCGGCGAGCCCGCGTCGCTCGCGGGATCGAACGGGATCGGCTGGGATGCGCGGCTCTTCGACGCCGTCGCCGCCTCGACCGGGGGCGCCGTGGCGGCAGCCCTCGATGCGCTCGCGACCGGGGGCAACGCGGGCTCCCTCTCGAGCGGGCTCCATCACGCGCGCCGGGGCACGGGGGCCGGCTTCTGCACCTTCAACGGGCTTGCGCTCGCGGCGGATGCGGCGATCCGGGCCGGCGCCCGGGGCGTCCTCGTCCTCGACCTGGACGCGCACTGCGGGGGCGGGACGGCCTCGATCCTCGGTGCGTCGGCCGAGGTCGTCGGGCTCGACGTGGCGACGAGCCCGTTCGACACGTACGACCCCCCGGCCGACTGGACGCTCGACCTCGTCACCTCCGCGGAGCGCTACCTCCCGACGATCCGCGCGCGGCTCGATGCGCTCGACGCCCGCGGCGCGACGTTCGACCTCGTCCTCCACAACGCCGGCATGGATCCGTTCGCGGGGTGTCGGATCGGGGGCCTGGCGGGCATCGATGCGGAGGTGCTCGGCGAGCGCGAGCGGCTCGTCTTCGCCTGGGCGCGGACGCGGGGCGTGCCGGTGGCTTTCGTCCTCGCGGGTGGCTACGCCTCGACGGAGGCGGGGCAGGCCGAGCTCGTCGAGCTCCACCGCGCGACGATCGCCGCCGCGGCGGGCGCCGGCTGAGCGGGCATCGGCCGGCCCGGTGTCGCGCGATGCCGGCGACGGATCGTCAGGGGTCGGTGGCCGGCGCACGGCCGGGGAGGACCGGCAGGAGCGGTCGTGTCGCCGCCTCGAGCGCGCCCCAGCGGGCGCGGGCGGTCGCGGCGTCCGGGCCGCACCACGCGTCGTCGCGCTGGAGCGACCTGCAGACGGCGGGCCGTTCCGGTCGTCCGTGGATCCGGCAGCGGAGATCCGCGTCGAGCTGGACGCAGGCGACCCCCGCGGGCTTGCCGTCCGGCATCCCCGGGATCGGCGACGCGATCGAGATCACCGTGCAGCAGGCGGCGCAGCGCGCGTGGCAGTCCACTCCCCGAGCATGGCACGCCGCCCGGCTGCCCATGGGCGGCGCGCGCACGACCGGGGAGTCGCGGCGCTACCCTGCACCGATGCACGGCAGCGCGGCGGCTCCCGCCGTCCCCTCGGTCCTCTTCGCGGGCGAGCACGGCTCCTTCGCCGAGGATGCCGTCATCGCGGCCTTCGGCGCGACCGTCGCCGCGACCCCGGCACCGGGCTTCCGCGAGGTCGCCGAGCGCGTCGCCGCGGGCGGTGCGCCGGCCGGCGTCCTGCCCATCGAGAACGTCGTCTTCGGCACCGTGCGCGAGACCTACGACCTCCTCGCCGAGTTCCCGCTCGTGATCGCGGGCGAGGTGATCGTGCCGGTGCGCCTCTGCCTCGCCGCGCTCGCCGGCAACCGCATCGAGGCGATCGAGCGCGTCTACTCGCACGTCCAGGCGCTCGGCCAGGCGGAACGCTTCCTCCGGACGCGCCCGTGGAGCCTGCTTGCGACCGCGAACACGGCGGCTTCCGGGAAGATGATCCGCGACCGAGGCGAGCAGGGCGCGGCGGCCGTCCTCTCGCCGCGCGCCGCCGCGCTCCACGGCCTGGAGATCCTCGCGCTCGACGTGCAGACCGAGGCGCACAATCGGACGCGCTTCCTCATCGTCGGGGCCGACGCCGCCGCCGTGCCGCCGCGGACGCTGCCGCCCTCGGACCGCCGGGGCTCCACGCTCCTCGTGTCGGTGCGCAACGAGCCCGGCGCCCTCTACCGCGTCCTCGGCGTGCTCGCGGCGCACGGGCTGAACCTGAGCAAGCTGGAATCGCGGCCGAGCCACGTCCGCGCCTGGGAGTACGTCTTCTGGATGGACCTCGACGCGGACCTGTGCGACCCCGCGGCAGCCGCCGCGCTCGCCGCCCTGCGCGCGGCGTCCGTCGATGTCCGGCTCATGGGCTGCTACGCGCGGGCCCCGGAGCCCTTCTAGCGGCTTCCGTCGCGGCCTACGCGCCGGGTGGCGGCCCGATCTCCAGCGTGGCGAGGAGCGCGTCCGTGGCGGCCACGAGCTCGGCGAGGTCCGCTCCCGGCCAGGCCTCCGCGCTCGCCACGAGCACGGTCCCCGCGTCCAGCGCGGCGAGGGTGAAGCGCGCCTCCTCCCCGCCCTCGAGGACGAACCCGCCCGTGGGGGGCGTCGCCCAGATCCACGTCACCGGCGGCTCGCAGGCCATCGGCATCTGCATCCCGACCTCGACCTCGAGGGCGGGCAGCCCCGCGAGCGTCGTCTCCTCCGGCGGCCCGACGATGAGCGACGGGTTCGCCCCGAGCTCCGTGACGAGCGCCTCCGGGGTCGGGTCGATGCGCATCGTCTCCTCGCCCTCGGCGAGGCACGGGTCCACGAAGACATCGCCCGTGAAGCTGGAGATGGTGAGCACCGCGATCGCGGGCTGGTCGGTGCGCACGAGCGCCAGGCCGAAGCCCGCGTCCACGGGCGTCACGCCCCAGCCGGGCCCGAGCGTGAAGGTGAGCGTCGGCCCGAGCGACCAGTCGCTGTACGTGCCGGGCTCCACTGCACCACCCTCGCTCGGCAGCGTCCCGGCGCGGATCGCGGGCGCAGACGGCCCGGGGACGGGGCTCCCGTCCGGCGACGGGCTCTGCGCGGCCGCGGGGACTGCCGCGGTCGCGAGCGCGAGCGCGGCGAGGACGAGGGCGATCGGGCGGGGGACGGACAGGCGGCGGTGGCGCATCGGGCTCCTTCGCGTGCAGCCGCGGGACGGTGCTCCCGGCCCGCCGAGTCTCGCAGCCCGTCGCGCGACGGTCAACGGGCGACGCCGCGCCGCGTACCCTTTCCGCGTGCCCGACCGTCGCCGTCCCCGCCGCCCGTGACCGCCACCGAAGGTCGCTGCGTCGTCCGGGGCGGTCGTGTCGTCGGGCCGGACGGGATCCGCGCGGCGGACGTCGTGATCACGGGCGAGCGCATCGCCGCGGTCGTCGCGCCGGGTGCGGGTGCTGCCGCGGGCGGACGGACGATCGACGCGGCCGGCCTGCTCGTCCTGCCCGGTGCCATCGACGGGCACGTCCACTTCCGCGACCCCGGGTTCCCGGCCAAGGAGGAGATCGCGACCGGCAGCGCGGCCGCCGTCGCGGGCGGCATCACGACCGCCATCGAGATGCCGAACACCGACCCGCCGACGATCGACCTCGCGAGCGCCCGGGCCAAGGCGGAGCGGATCGCAGGACGGTCCCGCTGCGACATCGCGCTGCTCGCGGCGGTGACGGATGCGACCCTCGACGCGATCGTGCCGCTCGCGCGCTCGGGGCTCGTCGTCGGCTTCAAGGCCTTCCTCGCGCCCACGACCGGCGGCATCCCCACACCGTCGGACGCGACGCTGCGGACCGCGATGGTGCGCATCCGCGACCTCGGCATGCGCCTCGCGGTCCACGCCGAGGACGGCGAGCGGATCGCGCTGGAGACGGCGGCGCTGCGTGCCGCCGGGCGGACGGACCCGCTCGCGCACCTGGAGAGCCGCCCGGCCGCGTCCGAGGTCGCCGCGATCGACCGGATCGGGCGACTCGCCGTGGAGGCGGGCTGCCCCGTCCACGTGCTCCATCTCTCATCCGCGCCCGGGCTCGCCGCGCTCGGCCGCTGGCGCGCCGCCGGGGCACGGCTGACCGCGGAGGTGACCCCGCAGCACTGCTTCCTCGACGCCGCGGAGATGCCCGCGACCGGTGCCACGATGCGCGTCAACCCGCCCGTCCGCCACGCCGCGGAGGGCCATGCCGCGGCGCTCCTGGCGGCGCTCGCGGACGGTCGCATCGCGACGATCGGCTCGGACCACGCCCCGCACACGCCGGAGGAGAAGGCGGCCGCGTCCATCTGGGATGCGCCGTCCGGGTTCTCCGGGGTGGAGACGCTCCTCGCGCTCTTCCTCACGCACGGGGTCGCCGCCGGCCGGCTCCGCCCGGAGGACCTCGCCCGCGCGCTCGGGGCGGCCACGGCGGACACCTGGGGGCTGGCGCCGCGCAAGGGGCGTGTCGCGCCGGGCGCGGATGCGGACCTGACGCTCGTGGACCCGGCCCGTCCCGGGGCGATCGACCCGGCCCGTCTGCACGGCCGGACGAACGTGACGCCCTTCGCGGGCACGCGCACCAGCGGCGCGGCCGTCCTCGCGCTGCTGCGCGGCCGCGTCGTGATGGAGGAGGGGGAGCCCGTGGGGCCGCCGTCCGGCCGGCTCATCGGCCCGGGCGGGGAGCCTGCGCCGCTCTGAGCGCGGCCCTCGGGCGGGGCGGACCGGGAAGCCGGCCCGCCCCGGTGGCACGCGGCCCGGCGTGGCCGGGCCTCCGCGGTCAGACCTCCTCGATCTCGATGCCGGTGATCGAGACGGGCTCGAGGGGCCGGTCCTGGGAGCCGGTCCGGGCGGTCGCGATCGCGTCCACGACCTCCTCGCCCGCGCTCAGCTTGCCGAAGATCGTGTAGCTCGGCGGCAGGCCGTAGTCGGCGTGCATCACGAAGAACTGCGAGCCGTTCGTGTCCGGGCCCGCGTTCGCCATCGCGAGCGTGCCGCGCTGGTAGCGGCGCATCACCGGCTCGTCCGCGAAGCGATAGCCCGGGCCGCCCCGGCCGGTCCCCGTGGGGTCGCCGCCCTGGATCATGAACCCCTTGATCACGCGGTGGAAGATCACGCCGTCGTAGAAGCCGTCGCGGGCGAGGAAGACGAAGTTGTTCACCGTCTTCGGCGCCTCGCCCGGGAAGAGGTCGGCGATCATGACGCCCGCGGTCGTGCGGATCGTCGCGGTGTAGCGCTTCGTCGGGTCGATCGCCATCGCGGGCGGGCTCGGGTACTGCTTGTCGGCCACGGGGACTCCTGTCGCGAGCGGGGGGAGAGCGCGGCGGCGCCGCGGGCCCAAGGGTACCGGACCTGTGGGCGGAGGCGCGCACGGCCGGACCCGCGGACGCCCTCCGGACGCGGCAGGCGGCTGCTATCGTCGCCTGCGTCGGGATCATCGTGGGAGGGTGCAACGTGGCGGTCCGTTCCATGCCGTGGTCAGCCTCGAGGGCCCGGTGGCGCGTGCCACTGCTCCTCGCGCTCGTCGGGATCCTGTCCGTCGGCACCCTGCCGACCCGGGGCGCCTACCAGCTCCGTGCGTCCGGGTCGCCCGGCGCCTGGACGGTCGCGGAATCGGCGGGCTCGCCGTCCGCCGTCTGCTGGTACTGGGAGGGTTCCGGCGAGATCCCGCTGGAGGGGATCCGGCTGCGTCGCCGCGTCTCGCTCTGGGGCACCGGCGGGAGCCCCCAGTCGGTCGGCATGCGGCCGCTCCTCCAGCAGCGGGTCGCGGGCACCTGGCGGACGGTGGCCCGCGGCACGCTCCGGACCGCCGCCGCGACCATCACCACGCCCGCGTTCCTGCCCCGGCTCACCGTCAGGGCGCCTGCCGGGGGCGGGGATGGCCCGTACCGCCTTGCGC
>JBJTJV010000061.1:0-9738 GCA_046352645.1 Chloroflexota bacterium
CCCGCCCGCCCGGCGCTGCAGCGCGGACTCACCCACCCGCGGCTGCCCCACGGCCGGGCCGGAGCACGGATCGTCCTCCTCGCGACGCTGGCGGGGGCGCCCGTGGGGGCCGGGTCGCTCTTCCGCGCGGCGGGCCAGGGATGGGTGACGAACATCGGGACGGTCCCCGCCGCACGCGGCCGGGGCGTCGGCGCCGCGATGACGCAGGCCTGCCTTCGGCTCGCGACGGAGCGCGGCGACCCCTCCGCCTGGCTCGCTGCGTCCCCGATGGGCGCCCCGCTCTACGCGCGGCTCGGCTTCCGGGCTGCCGGCCGGATCGACCACCTCGTGGGGCCGACGCCCCGCTGACGCCCACCCGGGAGACCGCGACGCGAGGGCGCCGCTCGGCGATCGTCGGCGCGCAGACCGGGCGCCGTGTGCCGGACCGCCCCCGAGCGTGGACGTCCCCGTGATCCGTCCCGGTCGCAGTGCATCGATCGCGCTCGCCGTCTGCGCCCTCGTCCTCGCCGGGACGATGCCGGCCGCCGCCGCACCCACCTGGACGACGCCGTCGCGCGCGTCCGGGACCGTGGCGGTCGGCGACACGGCGGGCCGCCCGGCCGAGGAGATGGGGCGGGTCCTGCCGCACGTGACCCTGGAGGTCCTCGGGCCGGACGGGTCCCCGCTGCCGCGCGGGGCGGTCGGCGAGATCCGCCGGCGGACGCCGGAGCAGGCGACGGGCTACTTCCGCGACCCGGAGGCGACGTCCCGCTCGTTCCGGGACGGCTGGGTCCATCCCGGCGACCGGGGACGCTCACCGAGGACGGGCGCCTCGTCCTCGCCGGACGCGAGGCCGCCCTCGTGAACGTCGGCGGGGTGAAGATCGATCTCGCGGCGCTCGATGCGCTCGCCCGCGACTGGCCCGGCGTGGAGGATGCCGCCGCCTTCACCCTGACCTCCCCGCTCGGCCTGCCCGAGCCCGCCCTCGCCCTGCGCTGCGGGTCCGGCGTGGACCTGCCCGGCCTCGCAGCGGCGTGCGCGGACCGCTTCTCCGGCGTGCGCCCGGCGGTGGTCTACCAGGTGGCCGCGATCCCCCGGAACGCGTACGGGAAGCCGGTCCGCCACGCGCTCCTCGACGCCTACCTCCGCGAGCCGGCACGCCGGACCACCGGCTGATCCGCCTCAGCCGCTCTCGCCGCTCTTCCCTCTTGACATCCGGACCTGTCGTCCCGCACCCTGCCTCTCTGCGCGAAAGCGCTTTCATGAGGAGGGAAGACGGTTGGAAGCCGGACGGCGTCGCCCCACGATCGATGATGTCGCTCGTCACGCGGGCGTCTCGATCGCCACGGTGAGCCGGGTGCTCAACGGGTCCGCGCCGGTCGTGGGCGAGACGGCCGACCGTGTGCGACGAGCGGTGACCGCGCTCGATTACCGCCCCACGGCCGCCGCGCGGATCCTCGCGCAACGCCGGACGAACACGATCGGGCTGGTCCTGCCGCACATCTCCGGTGACTACATGGCCTCGCTGCTCCGGGGCATCGAGGCCGAGGTCCGCCGGGCGGGGATGCACCTTCTTGTGAGCACGGCGGGTGCGGGTGGCGGGTCGGCCCTCGGCGACCACAACACGGACGGGCTGCTGATCTTCGCCGGCGGGCTGGACGACGCCGAGGTCCGGCGGGTCTGGGCACGCCGGCATCCGGTCGTCCTCCTCCATCGGACCCCGCCGGAGGCGCTCCCGATCCCCTGCGTGACGGTGGAGAACAAGGAAGGGGCGCGGGCGATCGTCGAGCACCTCATCCACGTCCACGGCCACCGCCGCATCGGGTACCTGCGCGGGCCCGCGGGGCACGAGGACTCCGCGTGGCGGGAGCTCGGCTTCCGTGAGGCGCTCGAGGAGCGGGGCATCGATCCGGATGCGGCGCGCATCGGGACGGGCGACTTCAGCGTCGCGGGAGGCGAGGCGCAGACCGCGACCTGGATCGCCTCGGGGCGTCCGCTCGACGCGATCTTCGCGGGTGACGACGCGTCGGCGATCGGCGCGCTCCGGGCGCTCCGGGCGGCCTGGATGGCCGGGAGGGTCGCGGTCGTCGGCTTCGACGATACGCCGATCGCCCGCCACTGCACGCCGGCGCTCACGACGGTCAGCGCACCGACGGAGGAGGTCGGCGCGGAGGCGGTCCGTCAGCTCCTCGCGCTCGAGCGAGGCCTTCCGGTGATGCCGCTCGTCCTGCTCCCCACCCGGGTGATCGTGCGGGGGTCGTGCGGCTGCGCGGAAGTGACGGCCCAGGGGTTCGGACCCCGGGGGATGGCATGAGGATCGCGGTCATCGGCGGTGGCTCCACGTACACCCCCGAGCTCGTCCAGGGCTTCCTCGACCGACGAGACCGCCTCCCGCTGCGCGAGCTGTGGCTCGTGGACCTCTCGGAGGACCGGCTCGCGGTCGTCGGCGCGCTCGCGCAGCGGATGGTCGCCGCGAGCGGTGCGCCATTCCGGGTCGTGCTCACGACGGACCGGCGGGCGGCGATCGCCGGGGCGTCGTACGTGATCACCCAGCTGCGCGTCGGGCAGATGGCCGCCCGGAGGGCCGACGAGGAGCTCGGCCGCCGTCACGGGCTCGTGGGCCAGGAGACGACCGGCATCGGCGGCTTCGCGAAGGCGCTCCGGACGATCCCGGTCGTGCTGGAGATCGCGCGCGACATCCGGGAGCTCGCCCCGGACGCCCTCCTCGTCAACTTCACGAACCCGGCCGGCCTCGTCACCGAGGCGCTCTTCCGCCATGCGCCGGAGGTCCGCGCCGTCGGCGTCTGCAACGGCCCGATCCACCTGCACATGGATGTCCTCGAGGCGCTCGCCGGCGGCGGCGCCCCGATCGACCACGCACGCGGCGAGCTCGACACGCTCGGGCTCAACCACCTGGGGTGGTACCGCGGATTCCGCCTCGACGGGCGGGACGTCTGGCCGGAGGTGATGGAGCGCTGGATCGCGCGGATGCGCGCCACCCCGCACCCCCAGTGGGACCCTCGCCTCCTGGAGGCGCTCGGGATGATCCCCAACAGCTACCTCCAGTACTTCTACGCGACCGCCGACCGGGTCGCCGAGCAGGCGACGACCCCCACGCGCGCGGAGGTCGTCCAGCGGATCGAAGCGGGGCTGCTGCGGGACTACGCGGACCCCACGAGGAGCACCCCGCCGGACGGCCTCCTCGAGCGCGGCGGGGCCTACTACTCCACGGTCGCCACGCAGCTGATCGCGGCGCACCACGACGATCTCGGCGAGACGCACATCGTGAATGTCCGCCACGACGGGGCCGTCCCCGGATGGGACCCGTCGTGGGTGCTCGAGCTCCCAGCCCGGGTCGGGCGCTCGGGGATCGTCCCCCTCCCGACCGAGCCACTACCGGCCGTCGCCTCCGGGCTCCTCCACCACGTGAAGTCGTACGAGCTGCTCACCGTGGAAGCGGCCGTCACGGGGGACCGGGAGACGGCGTTCCGGGCACTCGTCGCGCACCCGCTCGGACCGTCGATGCACGCGGCCGGCGTGGTCCTGGACGACCTCCTCGCGGTCAACCGGGCACACCTGCCACGGTTCGGCGGTCCGGCATGAGGTACGTCGTCGGCGGTGACCTCGGCGGCACGAAGTCGCACCTCCTGATCGCGGACGAGACCGGGCGGGCGGTCGGGTTCGCCGAGGGGGGCGGGGCGAACCACGAGGCGGTCGGATACGGCGTCGTCACGGACGTCGTCCGGGAGCTCTTCCGGGAGGCGCTTCGGGTCGCGGGGCGCGGGGCGGACCGGATCTCCGGCGGCGGCTTCGGCATCGCCGGCCTCGACTGGCGCTCCGAGGAGCCGGCCCAGCGGATGGCGCTCTACGCGGCGGGTCTGCGCGACTTCCCGGTCGCGGTCGTCAACGATGCCGTCGTCGGGCTGCTCGCGGGGTCCGCGGAAGGCTGGGGGGTCGGCCTCGTCTCGGGGACCGGCTGCAACTGCTGGGGGATCGATCGGCACCGGCGCTATGGTCGGGTGCTCGGCATGGGCGCCCGGGTCGGCGAGTTCGCGGGCGGGGCCGCCCTCGTCGCGCGCGCCATCTGGGCGGTCTCCCGGGCGGCGACTCGGCGGGGGCCGGCCACCGCGCTGACCGACGCCTTCCTCTCGCTCACCGGACGGGCGGATGCCGAGGCGTTCCTCGAGGACATCTGCGAGGAGCGGATCGTCGTGGGGTCGTCGAGCGCCCCGCTCGTCTTCGACGTCGCCCGGGCGGGCGACCCGGTCGCGGTGGAGTGCATCGGATGGGCCGGACGCGAGCTCGGCGATCTCGTGCTCGGGGTCACCCGCCAGCTCGATCTCGCCGACGAGACCTTCGACCTCGTCCTCATCGGCAGCCTCTTCAAGGGTGGCGCCCTCCTCATCGACCCGCTCCTCGCCACGGTCCACGCCGAGGCGCCGGGCGCGCGGCCGGTCCCGCTCACCGGCCCCCCGGTCGTCGGTGGCGTCGTTCTCGCGCTCGGCGAGGCCGGGTCCGATGTCCGATCCATCCACGACCGACTCCTCCTCACGACGTCCGAGCTGCTGCACCGGCGCGCGACCGCGCCGACGGCCACCACCGCACTGGAGGTCCACTCATGAGCACCGTCCGGGAACGCACGAACGAGGTCGCGACCGAGCTGCCGGCCATCCTCGGTGGTCCGAAGGCACGCCCGGCGGACTACCCCGCCTGGCCGGTGCACGACGAGCGGGAGATCGAGGCGGTGACCCGGGTGATCCGGTCCGGCCGCTGGGGTGGCTTCCCGTTCCCGGGACCGGAGACCGCCCGCCTCGCGGAGCGCTTCGCCGCGCTGCACGGCGCTGCGGCGGCGGTCCCGATGGTCAACGGGACGATCACGATGGAGGTGGCGATGCGCGCCGCCGGCATCGGATGGGGCGACGAGGTCATCGTCCCCGCCTACACGTTCCAGGCGACGGCGGCGGCACCGATGGCGGCCGGCGCGATCCCCGTGATCGTGGACGTGGACCCGGACACGTACTGCATGAGCCCCGCCGCCTTCGAGGCGGCGATCACGCCCCGGACGCGGGCCGTGATCCCGGTCCACCTCGGCGCCCAGATGGCGGACATGGACGCGATCATGGCGATCGCCGAGGCGCATGACCTGATCGTCGTGGAGGATTGCGCCCACGTTCCCGGCGGGGCCTGGCGGGGCCGTGGCGCGGGGACGATCGGCCACTTCGGCTCGTTCAGCCTCCAGTCATCGAAGACGCTCACGTCGGGCGAAGGCGGCATCCTCACCTGCCGGACCCCGGAGCTCGCCCGGACGGCGACGTCGATCATCGACTGCGGTCGCCCCAAGGATCCCGCCGGGATCGAGTACACGCAGGGGTCGAACTACCGGATGACGGAGCTCCAGGCGGCCGTCGCGAACATCGGTCTCGACCGCCTCCCCGACCAGGTCGCGGAGCGCCACCCGAACCGGCTCTACGCCGACCGCGTCCTCGGGCAGGTGCCCGGCGTTCGCGTCCTCCCGATGGATCCGCGGATCACCGGACCCGCCTTCTACCGCTACGTCTTCGCGGTGGACCCGGCGGTCTTCGGCATCGAGCACGGGCTCGCGGTGAAGGCGCTGAACGCCGAGGGGATCCCATCCTGGATCGGCTACGAGGCGATGAACCGCTACACGCTCTTCCAGCCGCAGCGCACGAAGCTCCCCGTCCCGTCCGCCTTCCCGGAGTACTTCCGGTTCGAGACGCTGTCCTTCCCCGAGGCCGAGCGCGCCGCGGAGCGCGAGGCGATCTGGCTCGACGAGAAGATCTTCCGGGTCGGCCCGGAAGGCGTCGATGCCGTCGTTGCCGCCCTGCGCAAGATCCACGCCCACGCAGGTGAGATCGCGCGCGCCGCCGGGGCGTCCGCCTGAGATGACCACCGGTGAGCTCGCGGGCGAGGTGGCGGTCGTCACCGGCGCCGCCCAGGGGATCGGCGAAGCGATCGCTCTGAAGCTCGCCGCGATCGGCGCGCATGTCGTGGTCGCCGATCTCCAGGCGGTGTAGGCGGAGGCGGTCGCCGCATCGATCCGCGCCTCCGGCGGGAGCGCATCCGCGCACCCGGTGGACATCGCGGACGCGGGCTCGGTCCGGGCGCTCCGGGCCGCGGTGACGGAGGACGTCGGACCGGCCACGATCCTCGTGGCGAACGCCGCCCGGATCACGATCCGCCCGTTCCTGGAGCTGACCCTTGACGAGTGGCAGACTACGATCGCCACCAACGTCACGGGGAGCTACCTGACCGTGCGGACGTTCTGCGAGCCGATGATCGCGGCCGGCTGCGGCAGCATCATCGTCATCTCGTCCGTGAACGGCCTGCGCGGCCAGATCGGGCTCTCCGCCTACAACGTGAGCAAGGCCGCGCTCGTCATGCTCGCGCGGACGACAGCGCTCGAGCTGGCGCGCCACGGGGTCCGGGTGAACGCGATCGCCCCCGGGGACATCGCGACCGCAGTGATCGATGCGGTCGCGGACCAGGGGGAGGCGCAGGGCACGATCCCGCTCGGCCGCTACGGCCGGGCGGACGAGGTGGCGGAGATGGCGCTCTTCCTCGCCTCCTCCCGATCGTCCTACACGACCGGCTCGGTCCTCGGGGTGGACGGAGGGCTGGATGCCCAGCTCTATCCCGGCGACATCTTCGCAGACGCCGGGTCCGGCGGGTCCCCGGGATGAGCGGCGCCCTGGTCGCCGACCTGGAGGCGATGCTCGCGACGATCCCGGTCGTGGACTGCCACGAGCACACGTTCCTGCCGGCGGCTCGCCCTGCCCGCGTGGACATGGCCGCGCTCTTCGCAGGCTCCGACGTCGCGGACGACCTCATCTCGGCGGGCATGCCGGCCGCCGAGCGCCCGGCGCTCACGTGGGCGACCGTCGAGCCGTACCTGGACCGGGTCGCGAACACGGGCTTCTACCGCAGCCTTGCCGCCGCGTTCGCCGCCCTCTTCGGGTATGACGGGGAGCGGCTGACCGAGGCGGACTGGGAGGCGCTGTCGGCGCGGCTCGCGGCAGCGAACGCGCGCGACGACTGGTACGACACCGTCCTCCGCGATTCCGCCCGGATCGAGACCGTCCTGCGCATCCAGGGAGGCGAGCCGGACCCCTGGGCGATCCCCCGGCGCTGGTTCCGCGCGATCGCGCGCGTGGACGACTGGATCGTCGGCGCCGCCGATCGCGGGACGCGCGAGCGGCTCGCCGCGGAGGTCGGCGCGGCTGCGGGCACGCTGGAGGCCTACCTCACCGCGCTCGACGCGTGGTTCGACGACCTCGTCCGCCACGAGGTCGTCGGGATCAAGTCGATGCTCGCCTATCGCCGACCGCTCGCCCATGGTCGTCCGGATGCCGCGGAGGCCGCACGGCTCTACGGGCTCCCCGTCCGGACCCCGGCCGAGACCGCCGCCCTCGAGGACGCCCTCGTCCATGCCGTCGCGGAGCGCGCGGGTGCGAGCGGGCTCCCGTGGCAGATCCACGTCGGGATCGGATCGTGGCAGTCGAACATCGTGGCGAACGCCGACCCCCTGATGCTCAACCCGCTCGTGGAGGCCCACCGCGGGACGACGTTCGTCCTCCTCCACGGAGGCTACCCGTACATCGGCGAGGTGGCGACGATGGCGAAGAACCATCCCAACGTCGTCATCGAATGCGGCTGGCTCGCGTACATCGCGCCGTCGGTCCATCGGCGCGCCCTGGGGGAGTGGCTCGACGCGGTCCCCGCATCCAAGATCCTCGCGGTCGGAGCGGACTGCGCCTACGTGGAGCAGACGCTCGGCGCCCTCATTCTCACGCGCCACCAGCTGGCGCTCGTGCTCGCCGACAGGATCCGCGACTCCGGCTGGACGCCCGGTCTCGCGGAATCGGTCGCCCGCCGCCTCCTCGGGAGCAACGGGCGGGACCTCTACCGCCTCGCCGGCGATCCGGAAGGAGGTGGCCGCGCCCGCTGACGTGACTTCCGTCCGATCGTCCATCCGTCCATCCGGCCCCGCCGGATACCGACCACCTCTGGAGGAGAGATGCGTTCCCGGATCCCGCGAATCCTGCTCACGGGCCTGATTCCCGCGACCCTTGCGCTCACGGCCGTCTCCGCACCGATCACCGCCCAGGACCCCCAGACGATCCGCGTCTGGACGTGGAGCCAGTGGAACGGCGTGACGGGCCTGGAGCCTGACGGTCAGCCGCTCGACTGGTGGAAGGCCGAGGTCGATGAGTGGGCGGCCGCCCACCCCGGTGTCACGGTCGAGCTCGAGGACCTCAACGGCCAGGACCTGGACATCAACGCCAAGTACGACACCGCGGTCGCCGCGGGGAACATCGCCGACCTGATCTGGGTGGACGAGTCGTACTTCAGCAAGTACGCCTCGGCGGACGTCCTCGCGCCGATCGACGCCTACCTCACCGACGAGGACCGCGAGGACTTCCTCGCCAAGAACCTCGAGCTGAGCGCGAGCGGCGGCCAGCAGTGGTTCTGGCCGTACATCACCCAGGGCAACCACCTCGCGATCAACGTGGACCTGTTCAAGGCCGCGGGCGCCGAGGACCTGCTCCCCCAGCCGCCGGACTACACGTGGACCTGGGACGAGTTCGTCGCGGCCGCCAAGGCTGTCACGTCGGAGGGCGTCTACGGCGTCGGCTTCAGCACCGACGGCGCCTACACGATGGCCGAGGCCTGGGGCGATCACCTGTATGCCCAGGGCGACGAGTCGAAGGTCACCATCAACACCCAGAACACCATCGACGCGTTCACGGCGCTCAAGGGCCTCGTGGACGATGGCACGGCCTTTCCGGGAAGTGGCACCGGTGCCGTCGACCTGGCGACCAACTTCCTCCAGGGTCGGATCGCGATGATCAACTCCTGGGGGATCATCAACGACATCGAGAAGCTGCCGGAGGCCGAGCGCTTCGACGCGATGCTCGTCCCCTTCGCGGCCGGCCCCAACGGCGAGCCCCTCGTCTGGGGCGGCGTCCACGGCCTCGCGGTCACGAAGCAGGCCACGCCCGAGCGCGAGGCGCTCGTGATGGACCTCGGCCACTTCCTCACGAGCTACGACGCCCTCAAGGACGTCCGCGCCTGGAGCAAGCCGGCCCGCCATTCGATCATCGCCGCCCAGGAGGGGGACGACACCTACCTCTTCCGGGACTTCCTGCCGATGTTCGAGGCGTACTCCGACGTCGCGATCCCGCTCATGGGGCAGGGGCCGCAGGCGGTCCCCGTCCTGCTCAAGTACGAGCCGCTCGTGGAGGCGATCTTCACGGGCGATCTCTCGCCGGCCGATGCCCTCTCGATGTTCCAGTCGGAGGCCGACCTGATCCTGTCTGCGCCCTGACGCAGGGCACGCGTGGGGAGCTCGCCGCCCGGCGGGCTCCCCACGCATCCCCGTACCCCGTGCCACGAGGACCCCGATGAGTGGAGCGACGAGCAGCCTGAACCGTCACGGCCTGGGCCGTCGGATCTGGCGCGCCCGGTGGGCCTACCTGTTCATCCTCGTCCCCACGATCCTCTTCCTCGTCTTCGAGCTCTATCCCTTCCTCCAGGCCACCCGCTACAGCGTCTCCTCATGGACCCTCCGCGGCCCCGGGGAGTTCGTGGGGCTGGATAACTACGCGGCCATCTTCCGAGACCGGATCTTCTTCAAGGCGCTTCTGAACACGATCGCGTACGCGGGCTTCCTCGTCGTGGGAAGCGTGGGCCTCTCGCTCGTCCTGGCCGCGGCGATCTTCCCGCTCGCGCGGCGCGCCC
>JBJTJV010000062.1:0-6427 GCA_046352645.1 Chloroflexota bacterium
CCCACCCAGCCCGGCGCCGGACCGTCGATCGCTCGATAGAAGACCTCCGTCCGCTCCCCGCGGCTCCCCTCGGCGGCGGGGGGAACACGCCGCACTACGACACCGTGGCGGCCCAGAACGCCCGGCTCCGCGCGATCGACCCGTCCGGCAGCGTGACCTTCGCGATCGTCACGGACGGGGAGGACACCGCGAGCACGACCTGGACGGAGGCCCGTCTCGCGGCGCTCATCCGTCGCACGGTCGACCGGGAGGGCTGGCGCTTCCAGTACATCGGGGCGTCCCTCGCCTCGCTCGAGGCGGCGGTCGCCGCGCTCGACTAGGTGACGGCACCGGGGGTGGCGGGGCAGGGAAGCGCGGTCGCGGTCCAGCCGTTCGGTCACCTCGCCCGGCGCTCGGCGTCCGGCCCGGCGACGTCGGGGCGCTCGAGCTCCCGCCGGTGCTGCACCTCGTCTTCCTCGAGGCGCTCTTCCACGAGGCGGCGATCGGCTGCCAGGTGGCGTCCGTCACCGGCGATCGGCGTCGGCTGTTCGCCGACTGGATCTTCACCACGGAGCCCGGGACCTCGCCCGCCGCCCGACGGACCGTGACGGTGGACGCACCGTTCCTCCGGCGCGCCCAGGCGCGCTCCGCGCAGATCGCTGCGCTCGTCGATGCGCTCGCGACGGAGGGGACGAAGGTCCCCGCGCTCCGCGTCATCCAGTTCGCCGGAAGCATCCTCCCCTCTCCGGTCGCGGCCGCCGCCCGGCGGATCACCGGCGCGGAGATCCACAACCTCTACGGCTCCACGGAGACCGGCACGGTCGCGACGCGCTACGAGGACTCGGACGACCCGTTCGACGCCGGCCACGTCGCGGACGGTGCGGAGATCCGGATCGTGGACGGGGATGGCCGGCCGGTCCCCGCGGGGACGACGGGGGTCATCCAGTACCGCCGCCCGCTCCAGGCGGCGGAGTACTTCCGCGACCCGGAGGCGACCGCACGGGCCTTCCGCGACGGCTGGTTCCTCCCCGGCGACCTCGGCACGCTCTCCGCGGACGGGCGCCTGCGTCTGGAGGGTCGTGCCTCGGAGATCGTCAACGCGGGCGGCGTGAAGATCGACCCGGCCCGCCTGGATGCGGCCGTGGCGGGGCTGCCGGGGATCCGTGATGCGGCCGGCTTCGCGGTCGTGAACCGCCTCGGCCTGACGGAGATCGCGCTCGCCGTGGTCCCCGGTGCGGGCTTCGACGCGGAGGCCCTCGTGCGCCGGCTCCGCGCGAACCTCGGCAGCGCCGCGCCCACCGTCCTCTTCACGGTGGACGCGATCCCGCGGAACCGCCTCGGCAAGCCGCTCCGCCACGAGATCGCGGCGCGCTACGCGACCGTCACCGCCTGACCCGCGCGCGGCGCCGCAGGACGGTCCGATCCGTGGTCACGCGCCCCGCTCGCCGTCCGGGTCCGCGGCGAGCCCCTGCCGGACGAGGAGCGTGCAGAAGACGGCCCAGCAGAGCAGCAGCCAGCCGAGCCCGAGCAGCTGGCCGCCTGCCGTGTCCGAGAGCCAGTGCCTGCCGAGGAGGAGTCGCGCCGGAGGCTGGAGGAGGCCGACCGCCAGGCACCCTGCCGCCGCGAGCCGGCCCCAGCGGCGCGGCAGCACGTAGAGCGCCACGATCGCGCCGCCGGCCCAGACGGTGAGCCCGGCGAAGGAGTGCCCGGACGGGAACGAGAGCGTCGCCTGGCCCGCTCCCTGCTCCACGAGCTCCGGCCGCGCCCGCCCGATCCCCAGCTTCAGGATGTTCGAGAGCAGCACCCCGGCTTGGGTCGTGAAGACGAGGAAAGCGGCCCACGGCCACGCCCGGGCGCGCACGAGTGCGACGGCCACGACCGCGACGGCGAGCACGTTCCGCGGCCCGTCCGCCGCGAAGGACCACGCCTCGGCCCAGCCGGCCAGGAGCGGGTGGGCGAGCGCCGCGTCGCGGAACGCGCGTCCGGCCGGGACGTCGAGCGCAGCGACGGCCTCCGGTGCGAGCGCCACGAGCGCGGCGAGGAGCAGCCCGAGGCCGAGCACGATGCCGCCGGCGGCTGCGAGCCGGACCCGGGTGCGCGGGCCCGGGAGGGGCCGGCGCGGCGGCCGCGGATCGTCGAGAAGGCTCTGCAGGCGCGCGAGCGGCGCGGCCGGCGGCCGAGGTGCGCCATCCGCGGGGTCGGGACCGGGATCCGCCACCTGCTGCATCACCCCCGAGTCTCGCGGTGGCGCCGGAGGGCGTCAAGGCGGCGCGCACGCAGAGCGTCCCGCCCGCCTCCGCCATCCGGCCCGCGGCGGGGCGCGAACCCTCGTCGGGACCGCCTGGCGTAGAGACGCGGGGCGCCGATCCCGCCCGGAGGAGCATCCCCATGACCACCCGCACCCGACCGGCCCTCGTCGCCGGCCTCCTCGCCGCGGCCCTCGTCGCGGGCCTCGCGCCGGCCGCGCTCGCGGAGGCGGAGGCCGTCGCGAAGGTCCGCGTCCTCCACGCCTCGCCGGACGCGCCCGCCGTGGACGTCTACGCGGACGGCGCGGAGATCCTCTCCGACGTCCCCTTCGGCGTCATCTCCGACTACCTCGAGGTCCCCGCGGGCGAGCACCGCATCCAGGTGGTCGCCGCCGGCGCGGACCCGGCCGCGGGCACCGTCATCGACGCGACCCTCACCCTCGAGGGGCTCACCGCCTACACGGTGGCCGCGACGAACGCGCTCGCGTCGATCGAGGCGCAGGTCATCGTGGACGCGCCGATGCCCGTCGCCGACCAGGCGCAGGTCCGCGTCGTCCACCTCTCCGCCGACGCCCCCGCGGTCGATGTCGCCCCCGACGGCGCCGACCCGATCGTCTCCGCGCTCGCCTACCCGACAGCCACCGACTACCTCACCGTCCCCGCCGGCAGCTACGACCTGGAGGTCCGCCCCGCGGGCACGATGGACGTCGCCCTCCAGCTCGACCCGGTGGATCTCGCCGCCGGGCAGAGCGTCTCGGTCTTCGCCATCGGCTCGCTCGCCGCCGGCACGCTCCAGGTCCTGCCCGCGCTCGATGCGACGGCCGACGGCATGGTGAGCGTCCCCGCCCAGGTGACGATCATGGACTTCGGCTTCTCCCCGCAGGAGATCGCGGTCGCCGCCGGCACGACCGTCATCTGGACGAACACCGGGAGCGCCCCGCACACGGTCACCTTCGCCGACGGCTCCGAGAGCAGCGGGCAGCTGCCCGGCGGCGGCACGTTCGCCCGTACCTTCGACGCAGCCGGGACGTTCGCGTACATCTGCGCCATCCATCCGTCCATGACGGGGACCGTGGTCGTCTCCTGAGCCTGCCCGGGGCGGCTGCGCGCCGTCCCGGGTACCGGATCCCGCGTGACGGCGCCCGGCCCCGGCCGGGCGCCGTCGCCGTGCCTGCGGGCGCGCATGCGCACCGGCGGTCGGCCTGCCCGGGGCGTACCATCGGCGCCAGCAGTCGGCGCCTGCCGACCTTCCGACGAGGACGATCATGCGCCGACCGACGCTCCTGGCCACCGCGGCCCTTGCCGCCGCGCTCGTCTTCCCTGCGGCGGCACCCGTCGCAGCGGCGGACGACCCCGAGAGCGCCGTGCGCGCCTTCATCGATACGATCGTCGCCAAGGACTTCGGCAGCTTCGCGGACGTCGTCTGCGCCGACAGCCTCGATGCGGTCGCGGAGGAGTTCGACCTCACCGGCCAGATGGAGGGGACGGGCATCGACCCCCAGGACTTCGTCGATGCGGTGACCTTCAGCGCGGCCGATCTCGCGACCGCGATCGTCACGTCGGACGCCGAGAGCGCGCTCGTGTCCGTGAGCGGGACGCTCGCGATGTCGGTCGACCCCGATGCCTTCCTCGCGCTCATGAACGACTACATCACGTCGCTCGGCATGGACCCGGAGGACCCGGCGGTCGCGGAGGCGATGGCGGCGGCGATGGGCGAGCTCGAGATGTCCCGCCCGATCGCCACCGAGGTCGAGGTCGTCCTGGAGGACGGGACGTGGCAGGTCTGCGGCGACCTGAGCGGCATCACGAGCGATGACGAGGGCGACGAGCCCGACCCGTCCATGGTCCCCGACGACGGGATCGTCGGCGGCCTCTGCCTCCTGGTCACCCCGGAGGAGATCGGCGCGCTCGGCCCCGAGGTGACCATCGCGGACGACGGCGGCACGGAGGATTCGTGCACCTACTCGTCCGACCCTGCCGCCGGGACCTTCACCTCGGTCACCGCCTACTTCCAGTCGGGCGCGATCGGGGACCTCCTGCCCTTCTTCACGGACGCGGAGGAGATCGAGATCGCGGGACGACCGGCGCTCCACGTCCCGTCGGTCTTCGGCCTCTTCATCCAGGAGGGCGAGGACCGGATCCTCGTGGTCCAGTCGTTCGTGATGGACCCGGAGGTGGACGCCCTCGCCTACCTCACCTCCGTCGCGGAGCTCTTCCTCGCGCGCATCGGGTAGCGGTCGGCGGCCGCGGCCCGCCGGCGGCGGCCCGCCGGCGGCGGCCCGGTCAGGCCGGCCGGGTCGCCGACGTGCCTGCGGCGCGCAAGCGCTCGGGCACCTCGAGGACGTGGCGGTGTGCGAGCGCGGCAGCACGCTCGGGATCGCCGGCGCGGATCGCGGCCACGAGCACCGCGTGCGAGCTCGCGCTCGCGGCGAGGAAGTAGCCGGCGGCCGCCTCCGTATCCGAGATGGCCGCGTGCGTCCGCGTCCGCACGAGCCCGTCGAGGCTCGACCAGACCTGGCGCAGGAGGCCGTAGCCGGAGAGCTCGATGAGGGCGCGATGGAAGCGCAGGTCGAGCTCGGCGAGCTCGTCCGTCGCGCCGGCCGTCCGTGCTGCCTCCATCTCCGCCACGAGCAGGTCGAGCGCCGCAAGGTCGTCCGGGGTCGCGTACCGGCAGGCGCGCTCGATCGCCCGTCCCTCGATGACCGCGCGCAGCTCGTAGACGGCATCCACCTCGTCGTCGGGGAGCCCGCGGACGATCGCGCCACGGTGCGCCTGCGTGGCGATCAGCCCCTCCTGCTCGAGCTGGCGCATCGCCTCGCGGACCGGGGCGCGGCTGACGCCCATCCGCGCCGCCACCTCCGCCTCCAAAAGGCGATCGCCGGGCGCGATGCTGCCGTCGAGGATCGCGGCACGGAGCGCGGTCAGGACCTCCTGGCGGAGGACCCGCGGCGCGACGCGGGGGAGCGGCAGGGGCGCGGCGTTACGGGACATCGGCGCGAACGATAGAGGGAGGCGGCATGCCCGGTGGTCCCGGCCCGCGCGCCCGGCGGTCAGGCGCCGCCGAGGGCCACGGTCCGGCCTTCGCGTGCCGAGAGGATGGCCGCCTCGCACATCGCGATCGCGGCGCGCCCGTCCTCGCCGCTGATGTCGTGGGGCGTCCCCTCCACGATCGCCCGGGCGAACTGCTCCACCTGGCGCGACGTCAGCGAGATCCGGCGCGGCGCCTTCGGATCCACGCTCCAGTCCCACGGCGGGAGCTCCACGGCGACCTCCCAGCCATCGCCCCGGCCGACGCGCAGGATGTCGCGGGTGAAGTCGAGCATCCCCGCCTCGCCCACGCACAGCCATTGCATGTAGGAGCCGAGGCCCGGCGCGGGGATCTCGTAGCTCATCCAGAGCTGGGCCATCGCGCCCGATGCGAGCCGGTAGCTGACCATCGCCGAAGGGTCCACCGCGGGGATGCCGCCGAAGTTCCCCATCATGCCGAACGCCTGGGTCGCATCGGAGCCCGTGAACCAGCGCAGCGTGTCGCAGCCGTGCGGGCCCCAGTCGAGGTACGCGCCGCCCTCGCGCGGATCGACGAACCAGCCGTCCGCGGGGACATCCCAGCCCACCGTGGGGCTCGTCACGCGGAAGAAGCGGATCGGCCCGACGGTCCCGTCGTCGATGAGCTGCTTCGCCCGGATGCTGATGTCGTTGTAGCGGCTCTGTGACGCGACCGTGAGCCGGACCCCGGCCGCGCGGCAGGCATCGATGATCGCGTCGCACTCGGCCACGGAGAGCGCCATCGGCTTCTCCAGGTAGACGTGCTTGCCCGCCGCGGCCGCCGCGAGCGAGAGCGGCAGGTGCGTGGTGTGCGGCGTCGCGATGACGACCGCGTCCACGTCGGGGCGCGCGAGGAGCACGGCCGGGTCCGGGTCCGCCGGGACGTCGTACTCCGCGGCGAGCGCCGCCGCCCGCCGCCCCCCGGTCACCGCGACGAGTCGCGCGTGGGGCGTGCCCGTGCGGAAGGCTTCCGCGTACGTGCCGCCCATCATCCCGGTGCCGATGATCCCGAAGCCGATCGTCACGGCCTGCGCCTCCTGCGTGTGTGGTGCCGGGACCGCGGCGGCTGCCGCGGTCCCGGGAGGGGGTCGCCGCCGGGCGGGTGGCGGCGGGCGGTCTGGTCGGGGGGGTAGCGGGGTCGGGAGGGGGGGGCGTGG
>JBJTJV010000003.1:0-4081 GCA_046352645.1 Chloroflexota bacterium
CCGGCGGGCGCGCCGCGGCCGCGGGGGGCGCGGCGGCATGCCGCCCGCCGCCTCGCTCGCCGAGCGCCTCTCCGCCGCCCCGGACGTGCCGGGCGTGCGCGGGCTCGTCTACGCCGACCTCGTCGCGCGCGCCGTGGCCTGG
Organism: Chloroflexota bacterium; assembly: GCA_046352645.1. Taxonomy (GTDB): domain Bacteria; phylum Chloroflexota; class Limnocylindria; order Limnocylindrales; family CSP1-4; genus JAFMJV01. Next base: position 143 of record JBJTJV010000003.1, read on the forward strand.
CTCCTCGACCTCGTCGTGCTCGCGCTCCTGGGCGCGCTCGTGGCGGGCCTCGCCGGGCTCGTCACCGGCGGGGTCGTCCGCGACACCCTGACCGAGGCGGACGCGGTGGACATCGTCGTCCTCGTCCCGGTCCTCGTCCTCCAGCTGCTGCTCTCGGCGCTCTACCTCATCGTCGCGTGGGGGCGCTTCGAGCGATCGATCGGCATGGCGCTCGTCGGCCTGCGCGTCCTCGACGAGCGGGACGCCCTGCGCCTGCCGACCGGCGGCGCGGTCCGGCGCTGGATCCTCCTCGGCATCCCCTCGACGCTCTGCATCGTCTGGACGTGGGTCCCCGCGCTCATCGGCTGGATCCTGCTCGCGGGCGGCGGCATCCTCGTGCTCCTCCTCCTCGTCTCCGCCATCGGCGACCCGATCGGCCAGGGGTACCACGACCGCATCGCGGGGTCGATCGTGGTGAAGCCCGCCCGCCGCGCCCGGTGAGCGACGGCGGCCCCGCCGCGCCCGCGGGACCGCGCGAACTCGGACGCCGGCTGGACCTGCTCGCGGCGGCCGTCCGGACACGGAGCGCGCACGTGCCGCGCGTCGGCATCGTCCTCGGCTCGGGGCTCGGGCACCTCGCCGACGCGCTCACGGACGCGACCGCGATCGCGTACGCCGAGCTCCCCGGCTGGCCTGCCGCCTCCGCGCCCGGGCACGCCGGCCGACTCCTCCTCGGCTCCCTCGACGGCGTGCCGGTCGCCTGCCTCCAGGGCCGGCTCCACATGTACGAGGGGCTCACCGCCCTGCAGGTCGCGGAGCCGGTCCTGCTCCTCCGCCGGCTCGGAGCGGATGTCCTCGTCCTCACGAACGCATCGGGCGGGGTGGATCCGTCGTTCGCCGCGGGGACCCTCATGCTCATCACCGACCACCTGAACCTCACCGGTCGGACGCCGCTCGTCGGGCCGAACGATGACGCGGTCGGGCCGCGCTTCCTCGACCTGAGCGCCGCCTGGGACCCTGCGCTCGCCGCCGCGCTCCGCCGGGCGGCCGTCGTCGTGGACGTGCCGCTCGCCGAGGGGGTCTACGCGGGGCTGCTCGGCCCCACGTACGAGACGCCCGCGGAGGTCCGGATGCTCCGGACCCTCGGCGCGGATGCGGTCGGGATGTCCACCGTCATGGAGGCGATCGCGGCACGCTGGGCAGGCATGCGCGTCTGCGGCATCTCCGTGGTCACGAACCCGGGCGCCGGGCTCTCGCCCGCGCCGCTCTCCCACGACGAGGTGCTCGCGGCGGGTCTGGCGGCCGGCCCCCGTCTCGGGCGGATCCTGCGCGCATCCCTGCGCGACCTGGCGGGCTGACGCCGGCGGCCGGACCCGCGGCGCGCGCAGCGGCGGGTGCGGGTCAGCCGCGGACGGTGAGCTCCCGGCCTGCGGCCTTCGCGGCCGCCCGTTTCTCCGCCCACGCGCCGAGCACGGTCTCCTTGTGCGGCCGGATCGGGCAGTGCTCGTCGCGGTTCCGGTCCTCGTCGCAGTAGCCGAGCGGCACGCACTTCGGCGCGAGGAAGGAGCCGAGGAAGGGGCTGACGTCGAAGACCTCGTGGCGGATGAGCTGGAAGAGCCGGCGGATCTCCCACTGGGCCATCGTGCACAGGCGCAGCCCGGACATGTGGATGAGCGCCCGGAGGTTCGCGGTCATCACGAGGTTCGTCCGCGTCGCGTTCGGCATCACGAAGCGGGCGTCCTCGCCGGGGATCCCCGCTTCGAGGAGCTCCTCGTAGAACGAGAGCGAGCCGGACATCTCGTCGAGGAAGCGGTCGCGCAGGGCGGGCTCCGCGTCTGCGATCGTGCCCGGCACCATGTACGCGGGCTCGCGGTACTTCAGGTACCGCTGCGACTGCTGGTCGAAGGCCAGCCCGGCCCGATGGCGCACGAGCTGGTGGCTGAGCGTCCGCGTGACGCCGCTGATGGCGAAGGTGAAGACGATGTGCTCGATCGTGGAACCGTGGCCCGACTCGATGACCCGCCGGACGAGCTCCTCCTGCCTGCCTGCCGCCACCCGCCCGTCCGTCGCGCGCGCGAAGATGTCGTCCGGCTCGAGCTCCGAGTAGCAGGTGCGGCACGCCGTGTAGATGAGCGGCAGGTAGTACTGCTCGGCGATCTCGCGCGTGGGGAAGAGGAGCTTCGCGCGCATCCCGAGGTCGCGCGTCGCGGGGCTCCGGGGCGTCAGGGAAGGGGTGCGGCCGGTCGTCGCGTCGCTCACGCGGGCAGTGTAGTGCCTGCGCCACCCGGGCCGGACGGGAGGGCGGGCGCGCGGCGGAGCGGGCGCGTCCACGCGATCCAGGCGATCCCCGCGACGCCGAGCAGCCCGGTCATGATCCAGAGCGCGATCACCGGCTCCACGACCGTGGAGAGCCAGCCCGCGAAGAGCTCCGAGAGCGCGATCGCGAGCGTCGCGAGCGCGAAGTCCACGGACAGGACGCGGCCGCGGATCTCGTCGGGGACGGCGCGCTGGAGCCCGTACGAGGAGAGCGTCCACTCGGCGCCGCCGCCGAGGTGCGCACACGCGACGCAGAGCGCACCGAGCGCGAGGACCGGCGCGAGCGGCAGGAGCGCATAGCTCACGGGGTAGACCACGAGCGCGATCGCGATCGCCCGCAGGACGCGTCGGTCGTCCGTGCCCGCCCAGCGGACCGCGACGATGGGCCCGAGGACCGCACCCACGCCGCGCGCCGCGAAGAGGATGCCGATCCCCGCATCGCCTGCCCCGAACCGTTCGCTGCCGAACAGCGCGAGGAAGACGAGGACGCCGGTGCCGACGCCGAAGGTGACCTTCGTCGTGAGGTAGGCGCTCACCGTGCGCGACCCGCGCGCGAGGCGGACGGTCTCCGCGATCGCGCTCCGGGCGCCCGCAAGGCCGCCGGGTGCGCGCGCCCGCCCCGCCGCCGAGGCCGGGCCGTGCCGGCCCGGGAAGGGGATCCGGATGCCGAACAGGAGGACCGCCGAGACGAGGAAGCTGCCCGCGTTCACGAGGAAGGCGAGGTCGCGCCCGAACGCCGCCACGATGAGCCCTCCGCCCGCCGCCCCGATCGCGAGCATCGTGCCCCAGGCCGCGCCGCCGAGCGCGAGCGCCCGGCCCAGGTCGCCGGGCGCGACGAGGTTCGGCAGCGCCGCGCCGACCGCGGGATCGAAGAAGGCCGCGCCCACTGCCAGCGCCGCTGCACACACGAACGCGATCCACAGCGTCGCCGGGTCGTCCGCGAAGAGGAAGCCGAGGCAGACGGCTGCGCGCGCGAGGTCCGCCACGATCATCACGGTCCGGCGGTCGAAGCGGTCCGCGACCGCGCCCGCGAACGGCGCGACGAGGAAGAAGGGCAGGTTCTGGATGACGAGGACGAGCGAGCCGACCGCGGCGGAGCCGGTCAGCTCGAGGGCGAGCCCGAGGAGCGCGACCGTCGCGAGCCAGTCGCCCGCGAACGAGATGATCTGCGCGAGGTAGAGGCGTGCGAAGGCCGGGTTGTCCCGGAAGACGCGCAGCCAGGGGCGAGGGTCCACGAGCCTGCGGGCGTCAGTAGTAGTCCGAGCAGGAGAGGTAGTACCCGCAGCGGCAGATGAGCTTGCACTTGCGCTCCTCCATCCGCGCCCCGCACTGGGCGCAGACGAGCATCAGGTCGCCCGGGTCGTCCGGGGCGGCATCGCCGACGGTCGCCTGCCCCGCGGCAGCCTCCGGCTCGGGGTCGGGGAGGAAGACGATCGGCCGGTGGGGGAGGGGCGCGCTCATCGGTTGCCGAGCACCGCGTGGAGGTTCTCCGTCGCGCCCGAGACGATCAGCTCGTCGCCGGCCGCGACCGTTCGCTCCGCCGGCGGGTGCGGGACGAGCATCCCGTCCGCGACGATCGCGAGGGTGAGCACGCCGCCGCATCGGCGAGCTCGCGGCCGGCGCGACCCGGCGCTGCTCGATCGC
>JBJTJV010000063.1:0-3320 GCA_046352645.1 Chloroflexota bacterium
GGACTGGAGGAACGGCGTGACGACGGTGATCGCGAAGAAGCCGTAGACGATCGTGGGGATCCCCGCGAGGACCTCCAGGACCGGCTTCACGATGTTCCGCGTCCGCGTGCCCGCGTACTCGGCGAGCCACACGGCGGCGAGGAGCCCGAGGGGCACCGCGATGACGACCGCGATGAGCGCGATCATCAGCGTGCTCACGACGAGCGGGAGGACCCCGAAGCCGTACGGCTGGATGTTGGCCGACAAGCGGGTCCCGGTGAAGTAGTCGATGGGGCTCACCTCGGAGAAGAAGGCGAGCGTCTCGAAGGCGAGGACGAGCACGATGCCGACGGTGGTGAGGCTCCCGACCGCGGCGGCACCGACGTGGTAGGCCGCGAGGATGGTGTCGCGCGGCGCTCGGCGACGGGACGGCCGAGCCGCCGGGAGGGGCGTCGCGGTCATGCGGGGTTGGCTCCGTGGGAACGTGCGTGGACCGGATACGACCCGAAGGTCGCATCCGGTCCAGCGTACGACACGGGCGGCAGGGAGCGGGCGGGGGAGGAGGCCGTGCTCATGCCGTCCGTGTCGCCTCGGTCACTGCGCGATCGCTGCGTCGAGCGCCGCCTGCGTCACGGCGGCTTCGTCGGCCGGGACCGGGACGTAGGCGATCTGGCCGGCCGCGGCATCGGTGCCGAGGAGCTCCGGCGCGGTGTGGAGGAAGAACTGGAAGAAGGCCTGGACCTCGGGCCGCGTGAGCGCCGCCTTCGAGGGGTAGACGAAGAGCGGCCGGGAGAGCGGCGCGTAGGTGCCGTCGGCGATCGTCTCGAACGATGGGGCGACGCAGCCCGCGCCGTTGTCGATCGCGACGGCCTTGACCTTGTCCGCGTTCGGCGCGTAGTACGCGAAGCCGAAATAGCCGAGCGCGTTCGGGTCGCCCGCGACGCCGGTCACGAGGACGTTGTCATCCTCGGACTGGGTGAAGTCGCTGCGCGACGCGTCCGTCTCGCCGTTGATCTCCTCGGTGAAGTAGTCGAAGGTGCCGGAGTCCGCGCCGGGGCCGAAGAGCGTGAGCGCCGCGTCCGGGAAGCCCTCGCGGACCTGCGACCAGTTCGTGACCGTGCTGTCCGGCGCCCAGATCGCGTTGAGCTCGGCGACCGTCAGGCACTCCGCCCAGGTGTTCGAGGGGTGGACGACGACGCTCAGCCCGTCATACGCGACGGCCAGCTCGACCGGCTCGATGCCCGCCTCCGTGCAGGCGGCGAGCTCCTCGTCCTTGATGTGGCGGGACGCGTCGTTCGCGTCGGTCTCGCCGCGGCAGAACTTCTCGAAGCCGCCGCCGGTCCCCGATTCCGCGACCGTGACGAGCACGTTCGGGTACGCGTACTGGAACTCCTCCGCGACGGCCTCGGTGAGCGGGAAGACCGTGCTCGACCCGTCGATGCGGATCTCGCCGGCGATGTCGCCGAAGTCGGGGAGGGGGGTGGCCTCCTGGGCGCCGGCGATGCCGGTGCCGCCGACCATGGCGGCCGTCAGGAGCGAGGCGACCGCGAGGGTCGTCCGCGTGGTCCGGGTCTGCATGCGTGCGTTCTCCTTGGTGGCCGACGACGCGGTCGCCGGGTCGGGCATCTGACGCTGCGGAGGGTCGGTGTCGCCCGTCACCGGGCCGTTCAGGCTGCGTTAACGTTCCATTGCCCCGAGGGGGCCGAGCGCTTCGGGGTCAAGGACGTAGCCGAGGCCGCGCACGGTCACGAGATGCACCGGATGGCGCGCATCGCGTTCGATCTTGGCGCGCAGCCAGCGGACATGCACGTCCACCGTGCGGGAGTCGGCTGCGGTCCGCCCGCGCCAGACGGTCGCCAGGAGGTCGGCGCGCGTCCGCGGCGCCCCGGGCGTCCGCGCGAGCTCCGCGAGGAGGCGGTACTCCATCGGGCGCAGGTGGACGCGCCGACCGTCGCGACGAAGCGCATGGCTCACCGGGTCGAGCACCACGCCCGGTGCGACCACCGTGCCGGTGGTGCGGGCGTGCGCGAGCCTGCTCGCGTGGAGCGCGATGCGCCCGGTGAGCTCGGCGGGATCGATCGGCAGCGCGAGCGCTTCGTCGACTCCCCATGCGAGCGCATCCACGCGGAGTGCAGCGGCGTCCGCATCTGTCAGCACGATGAGTCGAAGGTCCGCGCGTGCGGCCCGCAGCTCGGCCGTCAGGCGGATGACGCGGACGCCGACCGGGGGTGCCGGCAGGACGATGACTGCCGGGTGGTCGCGGGCGATCGCGTCGCGCAGCGCAACCGGCGAGGCGACGCGGATCGTGGCGCTGACCCCGGGCACGTCCCCCGGGACGACCGGTGACGGTGACGCCCAGGTGATGCAGCGAACGTTGCCAGGCGACTCCATGGCCGGAGGTTGACCACCCTCCGTGAATCTCGCTTCATCAGGCCGTTAACGGATGGTCAACAGCGGCGTGTGCCATGCTCGACTTCGTCGCGGCCCGCTCGGCTCCGCGGCACATGGGAGGACACGCGACCATGGCGAAGAAGGCAGCACAGGCGGTGGGCACGGAGGCGAAGGAGCGCAAGGCGCGGCGGCGCCACGAGAAGCTCGCCACGGAGCTCGAGGGCGCGCGCGCGAAGGCGGCGAAGGCCGCCGAGCGGGTGCGCGACCTGGAAGCCCGGCTGGCGGCGACCCCGGAAGCGGCCGCGCCTGCCGCGAAGAGGGCCGCGCCCACACGAGCGGCAGCGCCCGCGAAGAAGGCCGCGCCCGCCGCGAAGAAGGCCGTGCCCGCCGCGAAGAAGGCCGTGCCCGCGACGAAGGCAGCGCCCGCGAAGAAGGCCGCGCCGGCACGAGTGGCCGCGCCCGCACGAGCGGCGGCGCCCGCACGAGCGGCCGTGCCCGCGAAGAAGGCCGCGCCCGCGAAGAAGGCCGCGCCCGCCGCGACGAAGGCCGCGCCCGCACGGGCGGACGCGCCCGCGAAGAAGGGGGCCGCCCGCACGCCTGCCCGGCGTCCGCGCCCGGCCGGTGGGCCCGACGCCGTCTAGAGCGCCGCGAGCAGGAGCGCGAGCTCGCGCCGGTAGCGCGGCGACATGAGCGCTCGCCAGAGCGGCGGCAGACGCCGTCGCAGCCGGACGACCTCCGCCTCGCGTCCCGCAAGGTAGCGGCCGCTCGCGGCGGTCGCGGCCGGGTCGAGGGTCGCGGCCTGCGCGAGGAGGATGCGACGCGCGTGGGCCGCCGCGACATCCGCGTCGTTCAGGAGGCCGAGGTGGTCCTGGACGCGGATGAGCGGCGCGAGCGTCCGCGCGACCCGCTCGTCCGGCAGGACCTCGCGGAACGCCTCGATGGCGTAGCGC
>JBJTJV010000064.1:0-4514 GCA_046352645.1 Chloroflexota bacterium
AGATCCGCCCTGCCACGACGCACCCCGCCGAGCCGCCGCCGACGACGACGACATCGAACGTCCGCCCGCTCACGCCGCCGCCTCGAGCTGCGCACGCATCCGCTTCGCGACCTCGCCGATCATCGCGCCGGCGCTCGCCCGGAGGATCATCTCGCCGAGGATCGCGAGCCGCCCCTTGACCGTGATCGTGGCGCGGTAGCGCATCTCCGTGCGGCCGGGCTCCGGCTCCGCCAGCGTGATGGTCACCTCCGCGCGGAGCGTGCTCTTCGTCATCGCGTCCGTGCCCTCCATCTCCACGCCCAGGTCGTCCGGGAACGTCTCGCGCACGACGACGGTGGTGAAGCTGAAGTCCGACTGGAGCGGGCCCACCGCGGCACCGATCGCGCCCGTGAAGGTCCGTGCGTCCACCGCGCGCACGTCGCGCACGCCGGGGACACAGCTCGCGAGCCGCTCCGGGTCCAGAAGCAGCGCCCAGACCTCCGCGGGCGGGGCGGCGATGGCGATCGTCCCGTCGAGCTGCACCCTGCCTGTCCCCATCGTGATCCGACGGCACGTACGCCTGCCGACCCGCGCGCCCCCGGCCCACACGAGTTTATCCGTCGAGGCCGGTTTTGTATGCATCATCCGCGCGGCCGACACCGGCGTATCCTCCGTCGGTGACCAGCCCCATCGCGCCCCGTCGTCTCCCCTACGGCTCCTGGCCGTCCCCGCTCTCCGTGGACCGCGTCATGGCCGCCGGGCGCTCGCTCCTCGCGCCGTGGCTGGACGGGGATGCGCTCTACGTCTGCGAGAGCCGTCCGGACGAGGGGGGCCGCGTCGTCATCGTCCAGGTCCTGCCGGACGGCAGCGTGCGCGACGTCACGCCCCCCGGCCCGAACGTCCGCAGCCGCGTCCACGAGTACGGCGGCGGTGCGTACACGGTGCGCGACGGTCGTGTCGTCTTCGCGAACTTCGCCGACTGCCGGCTCTGGCAGCAGGCCACCCCGGACGCGCCCGCGGAGCCGCTCACCGCGCGCGAGACCGAGCGCTTCGCCGACCTCGTCATCGATGCCGCGCGCGGGCGCGTCCTCGCCGTCCTGGAGGACCACGGCACCTCGGACCACGAGCCGCGCAACGCGCTCGCGGCGATCGCCCTTGCGGACGGCACCGTGACCACGCTCGCGGAAGGCCACGACTTCTACTCCGACCCCCGCCCGGACCCGTCCGGCACGCGCCTCTGCTGGCTCACCTGGGACCGGCCGCAGATGCCCTGGGACGGCTGCACCCTGTGGGTCGCCACGATCGCGCCGGACGGGACGCTCGCCGACCCGGTCGCCATCGCCGGCGGTCCGGAGGAATCGATCGCGAACCCCACCTGGGCGCCGGACGGGACGCTCCTCTTCGCGACGGACCGGAGTGGCTGGTGGAACCTCCACCGCTGGCAGCCGGGCGTGCCGGGCACCCTGCCGCTCGCGCCGGTCGCGGGCGAGATCGGGTCGGCGGCGTGGGTCTTCGGGCTGCGCCAGGTCGGCGTGGACGCGCACGGAACAGTTGTCGCGGTGGTCCGCGAGGACGGACGCGACCGGCTCGCGGTCGTGGATGCGGACGCGATCCGGTACGTGCCGCTGGACGCGGGGATCACGGAGATCTCCGGCCTCCTCGTCGCGGACGGGGCGGCGATCGCGGTCGCGGGCGGCCCGGCACGCGCCACTGCGCTCGTGCGCATCCGCATCGCGGACGGACGTGTCACCGAGCTCTACACGCCCGTGCCCCTGCCGGTGCCCCAGGATGCGCTCTCCGTGCCGCGCCACGTCTCGTTCCCGAGCGCGGGTGGCCGCACCGCGTACGCGTGGTACTACCCGCCCGCGGGCATGGGCATCACCGGGCCGGACGGGGAGCGCCCGCCGCTCGTCGTCCTCTCGCACGGCGGCCCCACGAGCGACGCCATGACGGCGTTCAGCCCGATGATCCAGGCCTTCACGACGCGCGGCATCGCGGTCGTGGACGTGAACTACGGCGGCAGCACGGGCTACGGCCGTCCCTATCGCGACCTGCTGCGCGGCGCCTGGGGCGTGGTGGACCTGGAGGACTGCTCGGCCGCCGCCACGTGGCTCGCGGCGGAAGGGCTCGCGGACCCCGAGCGGCTGGCGATCCGCGGTGGCAGCGCCGGCGGCTACACGACGCTCTGCGCGCTCGCCTTCGGCGACGTCTTCCGGGCGGGCGTCAGCCTCTACGGCGTCGGCGACCTCGCGGCGCTCGCGCAGGACACGCACAAGTTCGAGTCGCGCTACCTCGACCTCCTCGTCGGACCGTGGCCGGAGGCGGAGGCGCTCTACCGCGCGCGCTCGCCGATCCACCACGTGGACCGGATCGCCTGCCCGGTCCTCGTCCTCCAGGGTGCGGACGACCGCGTCGTGCCGCCGGCGCAGTCGGAGACGATCGTCGCGGCGCTCGCCGCCCGCGGCCTGCCGCACGCGTACCTCCTCTTCCCCGGCGAGGGCCACGGCTTCCGCCGCGTGGAGAATCGCCGGCGCGCGCTGGAGGCGGAGCTCTCCTTCTACGCCCAGGTCTTCGGCTTCGCGCTGGCCGATCCGGTGCCCACCCTCGCGCTCGTCCGGCCCGCCGCAGGCGGCTGAATCCCGGACACGGGCCGACCCCCGGGCGGTCGGCCCGGGGGTCGTGCAGGAAGAGGGGAGGGGGTCGGCAGACCCCGCGGTGCGGGGTCGCTCAGCCCTGCGGTGCGGCGCTCGCCTCCGGCGTATCGGCCGCGTCATCCGTCTCCGCCGCGAGCTCCGGCAGGACGCGCACGGTCGTCGCGAGGAAGGTGCCGTCCGGCTGCTGCTCGGAGGCGACGAGGACGTCCGCGCCGGGCGCGACCTCCGTCACCGCGATCTCGTCGCGCATCGGGCGCTCCTGCGGGTCGATGTCGACGACGTCCGTGTCCGCATCCACGGTCACCGTCACGACCTCGCCGGTCGCGAGGGTGAAGACGAGCGCGGACTCCGTGACGGACGTCACCGTCCCGTGCTCCATGCGCTCCACGCGGAAGCCGTCCTCACCGAGGTCCAGGATCCGCTCGGTGCGCACGAGGATGTCCAGGTGCTCCCCGAGCCCGTCGCGGATGCGCTCGCCGATCGGCCCACGGCCCATGCCGCGCCCGCCGAAGCCGTCGCCGCCGGGGCCCATGCCGGGGCCCATGCCGCGGCCGTGCGCCATCTCGCCGCCCGGCTGCCCGTATGCCTGCTCGGCGCCCCACCCGGGGCCCGTGCCGCGGCCGCTGTCGTGCGCCCCGGCGACCGTCGCCCCGGCGATCGCGAGGGTGAGGGCGACCGCTCCCGCGATCGCGAGCTTCCGTCCGTTCGTGCCCATGACGGGAACCTCCATCGTGCTCCGGTCGAACCCGGATCGTCCGCGGCGGTCCCGCGCGATGCGGGCTGCGCCGGTCGCCCCGTCCGTGGTGGCGACAGGGAGCACGATGCGGGCGGGGTGTTCGACGACGATGCAGGGGGTGTAAGCGCGCGGTAAGCAGCCGGGACCCTGCCCGCGACCGCCCCGCGGGCACCTTCCTGCCGCACGCGCTATCATCCTCGTGCGGGGTGGAGCAGCGGCAGCTCGTCGGGCTCATAACCCGAAGGTCAGGGGTTCGAATCCCCTCCCCGCAACCAATCGCATCCACCTGAACCCGGGGTCCGCCGCCCCGGGTTCCTTCTTTCCCCCGACCGCGTCAGCGCTCGATGTGGAACTCCACGCGGTCCGCGTCCGGACCACCGAGCCAGTGGTCCCAGATCTCCGCTGCGCGCGGCGCGCGGCTGCTGCCCGCGAGGACGCCGAGCCGGTAGCCGCCGGATCCGACGGCGCGGCCGCGGAGCGTGGCCCCGCCGTCCGCACTGCGGAAGCGCCACTGCTCCACCCCGCTGGGCAGGCCGAACGTGAGGTCCACGGCGTTCAGGAGCACCTGCGTCCCGTGCATGTCCAGCGACATCGGGATCGCGTACGTCGGTCCCGCCGGGTTGGACATCCGGCGCACGGCCCGGGCGTAGGTCCTGCCGCCGTCCGTGCTCAGCCGCGTATGGAGGTCGTTCCCCTCGGTGTACGCGACGAGCACGCGCGTGCCCTCGATCGCGGTCGCCGTCCGCTGCTCCGCGCCGGACGAGAGCGTCACGTCCGTGCGGTCACGGAGCACGACCTCGGTACCGCGGAGGAGGGTGTATGCCCGCGACCGGAGCCTCAAGGTGCTCTTCCACGTCATCACGAGCCGCGAGCCCGTCGCCGCGATCGCGGGGGCGACGTTGCCGTCGGCCGGGCCGAGGTCGCGGACCTGTACGTAGCTCGGGCCGGGATCGCCGGAGAGGAGCGGGGCGTTCGGGTTCTGGACGAGCAGCCGGGCGCGCCATCCGTCCGCGGGCGTGTTCTGCAGCCAGATCGCGGCGAAGAAGCGGTTCCCCACGCACGTGATCGCCGGATACGCCACGGTCGCACCGGCGCCGAGGGAGGTGATGAGCAGGCCCAGGCTGCCGAACCCATCGAGGTCCTTC
>JBJTJV010000065.1:0-15217 GCA_046352645.1 Chloroflexota bacterium
TCGCCCGCCTCCTCGCTGCGGTCGCCCACGACCGGCTCATCCCCGAGGCGGCGGCGCTCGGCATCGCGGGCCCGCTCCTCCCGGTGCGGACCTCCTCGGGGTAGCCGGGCGCCGCGAGGACGAGCGACACGCCCGCGCCCGCCCGCACCGGGAGGAGCGGGCCCGCGATGCCGAGCGCCGCCGCCTCGGGGATGAGCCGGTCGTGGGCGACCGCAGCGAGGAGGCGGGCGAGCGGGACGTCGAGGCGGGGGACGATCGCCTCGGCCTCCGGGTCACCGATCCGGACGTTGAACTCGAGCAGCCGGGGGCCGTCCGGCGTGAGCATGAAGCCGCCGAAGAGCGCCCCGCGGAAGGGCGTGCCGCGGCGGGCGAGCTCGGCGAGGACCGGGCGGTGGAAGCGCTCCGCGATCGCCACGACGCGCGCATCGTCCGCGCCCGGGGCCGGCGAGACCGCGCCCATCCCGCCGGTGTTCGGCCCCGCGTCGCCATCGCCGAGGCGCTTGTGGTCGCGGGCGCCGGGGAGGACGAGCATCCCGCTCGCGTCGGCGAGGACGATGACGGACAGCTCCGGCCCGACGAGCGCCTCCTCGACGACGACGCTCCGGCCCGAGACACCGAAGCGCCCTTCCTCGATCGCTGCGCGGAGCGCGGCCCCCGCCTCGGCGAGCGAGCCGCAGACGGTGACCCCCTTGCCGCCCGCGAGGCCGTCCGCCTTCACCGCGACCCGCCCGTCGTAGCGCGCCGCGAAGGCGACCGCGGGCGCTACCGCGTCGAAGGCGCGCCCCTCGGCCATCGGCACCCCGGCGGCCTCGGCGACCTCGCGGCAGAACGCCTTGCTCGCCTCCAGGCGGGCCGCGGCGGCGCTCGGGCCGCAGACCGCGATCCCCGCCGCATGGAGCGCGTCCGCCATGCCGGCGACGAGCGGCGCCTCCGGGCCGATGACGACGAGGTCGGCACGTTCGGCCTGCGCGAGGGCGGCGACCGCGGGCGCATCCACGTGGCCGACCGCGGGTGCGACCGGGAGCGTCTCGCCGATCAGCGCGTTCCCGGGGGCGACGACGACCCGCTCCACACCGGGCTCACCGGCCATCCGCCACGCGAGCGCGTGCTCACGACCCCCGGTGCCCACGACGAGGACCCGGAGGCCGGCCATCAGGCGATCCCGGCGGGGAGACCGCTCTCCCCGACCTTGCCGGCGCGCCGGAAGGTCTCGGTGCGCTCCGGGCCGACGCTGACGATCTCGATCGGCACGCCCGCGTACGTCTCCACCGCGTCGAGATAGCGCGCGGCCTCGGGCGGCAGGTCCCGCTCGCTCCGGACCCGGGTGACATCCGCCTCCCAGCCCGGGAAGTCCTCGTAGACGGGCTCCGCGCGCTCGAGCTCGGCGAGCGTGAGGGGCCAGCGCGTGGGCACGCCGTCCACGCGGTAGCCGGTGCAGATGCGCAGCCGCTCGATCCCCGTCAGGACGTCGAGCTTGTTGATCATGATCGTGGTCACGGTGTTGATCGCCACGACATGGCGGAGCGACGCGACGTCGAGCCAGCCGCAGCGGCGCTGCCGGCCGGTCGTGGTGCCGACCTCGTTGCCGCGCACGCTGATGTGGCGGCCGACGTCGTCGAGGAGCTCGGTCGGGAAGGGCCCCGAGCCGACGCGCGTGGAGTAGGCCTTGATGACGCCGATGACCGCGCCGATCTGGCGCGGCCCGACACCAGAGCCGGTGCAGGCGCCCCCGGAGGTGGGGTTGCTGCTCGTCACGTAGGGATAGCTGCCGTGGTCGATGTCGAGGAGCGTCCCCTGGGCACCCTCGAGGAGGATGTGCTCGCCGGCCGCGAGGGCATCCTGCACGAGGAGCGCCGTGTCCACGATCCGGCCACGCAGGCGATCGCCCCACCCGGCGGCCTCGGTGACGAGCGCCTCGAGATCGAGCGCAGGCTCGCCGGCCTCGGCGAGGAGGCGGTTCCGCTCGGGGAGCACCTGCGCGAGGCGTGCGCGCAGGAGGGCGGGGTCCAGCAGGTCGCCCATCCGGATGCCGCTCCGCGCAGCGCGGTCGGCGTAGGTGGGGCCGATGCCGCGCCGCGTCGTGCCGATGCCCGCGCCGCTGCCTGCGAGACGGGCCTCGCTCGCCCCGTCGAGGGCGACGTGGTACGGCATGATCACGTGGGCGTTGCGCGAGATCCGGATGCGCGCCGGGTCGATGCCGCGCTCCGCGAGCCCGTCCATCTCCCGGAGCAGGGTACGCGGGTTCACCACGACGCCGTTGCCGATCACCGGGGTGATGTGCGGCTGCAGCACGCCGCTCGGCACGAGGTGGAGCTTGAAGACGTTCTCGCCCACGACGACGGTGTGGCCGGCGTTGTCGCCGCCCTGGTAGCGGACGACCATGGAGACGGAATCGGCGAGGAGGTCGGTCGTCTTCCCCTTGCCCTCGTCTCCCCACTGGAGACCGACGACGACGGTGGCAGGCATCAGGCGTGCTCCATACGTACGAAAGCCCCAGCCGCGGACGGCTGGGACCCGGATAGGCTCCGCCCCTGACCCCCTGCGGAGAGGGCATCCGGGCGTCTGCGGCAGCACACGCGCCCGATGGCGGCAGCGCTGCGACCGATGGCGATCGCGTCCTCCAGGGTTCCGGCCCGGCGGCCGCCGGCGCGGCTCACGGGAAGGGGCATGATAGCAGCGCCGGCAGGAGCCGGAACCCGACCCGCGGAGGCCCGCCCCGTGCACACGCTCTCACTCCTCCCCTGCCGGCGCCGCGCGCCCGCGCCCGGCGGCTGAGCGCGCGATGCCGGGCCTCTACCTCCTCGCGATCGCGGGCTCCTGCGCGGGCGTCGCGCTCCTCGCGTGGCAGCACCTGCCGGGGACGCTCGGGCGGCGCCTCCTCGTGCCGGTCGGGGTGGTCCTCGCCGTCTTCCTCGTGCTCTTCGACGGCATCGGCGCGGCGCGCGGCTGGTTCGCGTCCAACCCCGACTGGGTGGTCGCCATCGTGCCGCCGGGGATCCCGCCCGAGGAGCCGCTCCTCCTCGCCTTCCTCGCCTTCCTCTCCGTCGTGCTCGTCCGTGCCGCCCGCCGCATCCTCGGGGAGCCGGATGCCTGAGTACGCGGCGGTGACCGTCCTCGTGCTCGCGGTCACGGGCGCCCTCGCCTGGTGGCGCGGCCTGCTCGCACGGCGCTCGACCTGGCTCGCGCTCGGCGTCTTCGCCGGCCTCACGGTCGTCTTCGACATCGTGCTCACCGGCCTGCCGATCGTGACGTACGGACCGGAGCACCTCTCCGGGCTGATGCTCGGCCCGATGCCGCTCGAGGACCTCGGCTACGGCATCGCACTCTTCCTCCTCGCGGTCCTCGCCTGGGACGCGGTGGCACCGCGCCGGCGACGGTGAGCGCCACGGCGAGCGGACCCGGCGCGGCTGCGGGGCCGGCCGCCCCGCCCGCGACCTCGCTCCTCGCGGCCGCGCGGCCGTTCCTCTGGGTGAACACCGCCTTCCCGTTCCTCGCGGCGGGCTGGGCGACGGCAGGCGGGATCACGCCCGCGGTCGCGGTGGGCTTCCTCTACTTCCTCCTCCCGTACAACCTCCTGATGTACGGCGTGAACGACCTCCACGACTACGCGTCGGACCTCGCGAACCCGCGGAAGGCGTCCGTGGAGGGAGGGCTCGTGCCGCCGGCCCGCGGCCCGCGCCTCCTCGCCGCGATCGCGCTCACGAACGCCCCCCTGCTCGCCGCGCTCTGGCTGCTCGGCGGGCCCGCCGCGGGGATCGCGGCGCTCGTCGCCGCGCTGGCCGCCTGGATCTACTCGGCGCCGCCGCTCCGCACCAAGGAGCGCCCTGGGCTCGACGCCCTCACGAGCGCGCTCCACTTCGTGCTGCCCGCGGTCACCGGCTGCCTCGCGGGCGGCCTCGCGCTCGCGGCACTGCCCTGGCCGCTCCTCGCGGCGTTCCTCGCGTGGGGGATCGCCTCGCAGTCGCTCGGCGCGATCCAGGACATCGCGTACGACCGGGCCGCGGGGATCGCGTCGATCGCCACCGCGCTCGGTGCCCGCCGGACCGCGTGGGTCTCCCTCGCGGGCTACGGCATCGCGATCGCGATCGTCGTGGGCATGGGCGTGCCCGGGATCGTCGGCGCGCTCGTCCTCGCAAGCTTCCTGCTCCTGCCGCTCGGCGTCCTCGCCGACCCGACGGAGGCGGGCGCGCGCCGGGCGTGGCGCGGCTTCCTCGGCCTCTGCCTGCTCGCGGGCCTCGTCCTCTGCCACCTGCTCCTGCGGCTCTGGGGCGTCACCGACTGGACCACGACCGGGCTCCTCGTGACGCTCGCCGGGACGGCGCTCGCGCTCGCGGCCGCGGGGACGCTCGCGGAGCGGGCCGCCGTGCGCGCCGCGCCGACTGCGGGCGGGGCCGCGGCCGGGGCGGCGGGCGACGTCGCCGTCGTCGTCCCCGCGCGCGACGCGGCGGCCACGATCGGGACGACGCTCGCGGCGGCCCGGGCGGCGGTCCCGCCGGGCACCCCGCTCGGGGACGTCGTGGATCACGCCGCCGACCCGACGGGTGCCGCGGCCGCGGCGGCGCTCGGGCCGACCGGCCGCGTCCTCGTGGCCGGGCCGCCGCCCGCCGATCGGACCGGCTGGGCGCACGCGCTCGCGGCCGGTGTCGCGGCGACCGGGGCACCGTGGATCCTCGTGGTGGACGCAGGCACGCGGCTCGCGCCGGACGGGGTGGCGCGGCTTCGTGCCGCGGCCGCGGCGAGCGGCGCCGGCTGCGTGAGCGCCGATCCGGCGCCCGACCCGCTCCCGCCCGTCGGCGCGGGCGGCTCCGCGCTCGCGAGCCTCGCGCGTCCGTTCCTGCCGCCGCTGCGCATCGTGCGCGCGGACGGACGGCGTGCGGTCCGGCCGGTCACGGCGCTCCGGCTGCTCCGCGTGGCGCGGACCGCCTGGGAGGCAGCGGGCGGGGTGGCGGCCCTCGATGGCGCGGCGGAACCCGCCGCCGCGCTCGGGACGGCGATCGGTGCGTCCGGCGGACGGACGCACCGCGTCCGGGGGGCCGGGATCGCGGCCGCGACCGCCGGCATGCGCCCCGGACGCGAGCAGGAGCGCGCCCGGGCCATCCTTTCCGGCCCCGGCGGCGAAACGCCGGCGATGACCATCGCGCTTCTCACCTGCGTCGCGCTCGCCTGGGTGCTCCCGCTGCTCCTCGTGCCCGCCGGGATCCTCGCGGGTGACGGCATCCTCGTGCGCGACGGCCTCGTCCTCGCGTCCGCAGCCGCGGGCATCCGGCTGCTCGTGGCGGGGACCGCGGGCGCCGGGCCGGGCGAGCTCGTGCGCCTGCCGGCCGTCGCCGTGACGGCGCTCGGCGCCGGTGCCGGTGCGCTCATCGCAGCGACCCGCGGTCGGCCACGGACCTGGGGCGGCCGACCCCTTCCCGACCCCGGACCGGGCCGCCAGACCGGCGTGCCCATCATCCCCGTCCCGGCAGCAGGAGTGCAGCCGGGCCCGCTCGGAGGCGATCGATGAGCTCCACCCCGCACGCCGTCGTCATCGGCGCAGGACTCGGTGGGCTCGCCGCCGCCGTCCGCCTCCTCGCGCAGGGCTACCGGGTGACGGTGCTCGAGCGGCGCGAGGGCCTCGGCGGCCGCGCCTACCAGCTCACCGACGGCGGCTACACCTTCGACATGGGCCCGTCGCTCATCACGATGCCCTGGCTCCTCGAGGAGGTCTTCGCCATCGCGGGGAGCTCGACCGCCGAGCAGCTGACCCTCCGGCCGCTCGACCCCTTCTACCGCATCTGGTGGATGGACGACGCGCGGCACTTCGACTTCACGGGCTCGAACGAGCGGATGCGCGCGGAGATCGCGAAGTTCTCGCCCCGGGACGCGGGCAGCTACGACGCGTTCATGGAGCGCTCCCGCCGGATCCACGAGGAGGGCATCCTCGTGGCGGGCCGGACGCCCTTCCTCCGTCTGCAGGACTTCCTCGGCCTCGTGCCGACGATGCTCCGGCTCGATGCGATCCGCTCCCTCTCGGGCTTCGTGGGCAAGTACTTCTCCGAGCCGCACGTGCGCCAGGCCTTCGACTTCCACTCGCTCTTCATCGGCGGGGACCCCGCGCGCGTCCCCGCGATCTACACCGCGCTCTCCTACCTCCAGGTCGCCGACGGCGTCTGGTACGCCGACGGTGGGGTGTTCTCCGTGGTGCGGGCGCTCGCCGGGCTTATCGAGCGCGGCGGGGGCACGATCCGGACGGAGACACCGGTGGCGCGCATCGAGACCGTCGGCGGACGCGTCCGCGGCGTGCGCCTCGCGGACGGCGAGGAGCTCCGGGCGGACCTCGTGGTCTCCAACGCCGATGCCTCGCTCACCCGTCGGCGTCTCCTCGGCGAAGCGGAGAAGGACGCGCTGCCGTGGCGCCTGCGTCGGCCTGCCCAGACGATGAGCTGCTTCCTGCTCTTCCTCGGGACCGACCGGCGCTTCGAGAAGCTGCACCACCACACGCTCGTCGTGGGCCGGGACTACCAGGGCTTCATCCGCGACGTCACGAAGCGGCGACGGATCCCCGACGACCTGTCGGTCTACCTCCACGCCCCGTCGCGCACGGAGCCCGGCATGGCGGCGCCGGGCGGCGAGTCGATCTACGTCCTCCTGCCCGTCCCGAACCTCGCCTCGGGCGACGACTGGTCCATCCGCGGCCCCGAGCTGCGCGATCGCGTCGTCCGCTTCCTCGAGGAGGACTTCGGCCTCGACGGGCTGGCAGCCTCCATCCGAGTCGAGCATCGCTTCACCCCGGCGGACTTCGCGACGCAGCTCGGCGCGGCGGACGGGAACGCCTTCGCCATCGAGCCGACCCTCCTCCAGTCGGCCTACTTCCGCCAGCCGAACCGCGACCGGACCGTGCGCGGGCTCTACTACGTCGGTGCGGGCACGCACCCGGGCGGCGGGATCCCCGGCGTCCTGCTCACGGCGGAGGTGACAGGCGAGCTCATCCGGGCCGATGCCGCCGCGGGCCGGGTGGCGCGGCCGGGGGGCCACGGAGCCGCCGCGGCAGGCCCGCGCGCGGCGCGCCGCTCGCGCCGGACGCCGGGGCCGCCCTCGACGCGCACGCCGCGGAGGTGATGGCGCGCGTGGCGCGGACCTTCGACCTCGCGACGCGCTTCCTGCCCGGGCCGGTGCGGCGCGACGTCCGCCGCCTCTACCTCGTCCTGCGCACGCTCGACGACCTCGTCGACGAGGGCGATCCGGGCGCGGACCTCGCGGTGGCGCAGGTCGGCGCCTGGGTCCGCGACGGCGCCGTGGCGGGGCGCGAGGCCACGATCCTCGCGGATCTCGCCGCGCGCCACCCGCTCCTCCCCCGCGATGCGGTCGGCGACTTCCTCGACGGGATGCGCGCGGACCTCGCGGGCCCGGCCCACCGCACCGCGGCGGACCTCGACCTCTACTGCTACCGCGTCGCCGGCACCGTGGGGCGGCTCATGGCGGCCGTGCTCGGCGTCCGCGAGGGCCGTGCGGCGGACGCGGACGCGGCGGCCCGGGCGCTCGGCTGCGCGATGCAGCGGACGAACATCGTGCGCGACCTCGTGGAGGACGCGCGCGGTGGGCGCATCTACCTCGACGACGCGGCGCTCGCCGCGGCGGGCATCGACCCCGCGGACGCGGCACGTCTGCTCGCCGACCGGACGGCGCTGTCGCCGGAAGCGCGGGCCGTGCTCGTCGGCGGCCAGGTGGCGCGGGCGGAGGCGGACTACGCGGCCGGCCTCGCGGGGATCGGCGCGCTGCGCAGCGGCGGACGGGCGATCGCGGCCGCGGCGCGGATGTACCGGGAGATCGGCCGCCAGGTCGTCCGCGAGGAGCACGGGGCACGGCGGGACCGGGTGGTCATCTCCGGGCCGCGCAAGGCGCTCCTCGTGGCCCGGGCGCTCATCCGCCCGGACTGACGCGCGCGGTCCGCGGCCCGACCGGGACCGTCCGGCCCGCGGACCGGGACCTCCGTACTCCGGGCACCGGTGGGTCGCACCTGCTAGCGTCCTCGGTGCATCTCAGCCCCCGTTCGGAGGATCCCTCGCCCATGCGCCCTGCCCGTTCCCTCGTCGGCCTCGCCCTCGGAGCCGCCCTCGTCGCCCTGCCGGGCGCGGGGCTCGTCGCCCGGGCCGCAGATTCCCCCACCGCAGCCGTGGACGGCATCCTCGATGCGCTCGAGGCGAAGGACTTCGCGGGCGTCGGGCCGTTCATCTGCGCCGAGCGACGGGAGGACGCGCTCGCTTCGCTGGACGTCTCCGCCTCGCTCGGCGAGCTGCCGCCCGGTGTGGACGGAGCCGCGTTCATGGACGCGCTGACGATCTCGCTCGACGGCCGCAGCACAACCCTCGTGGAGGAGACGGGCGACACCGCGGTCGTCGCGCTGGCCGGCACGATGCGCATCGCCATCGACGAGGCGGTCGCGGAGGAGTTCGTGCGGTCCGTCCTGGAGGCATCCGGGCAGCCTGCGACCGACGGGATGGTCGGGATGATGCTGCCGATGCTCATGGAGCTCTTCGCCGAGGGGACGGACATGTCCGCGGAGCTCGACGTGATCCGCGAGGATGGCGGATGGGTCGTCTGCGACGACGATCTCGTCGACGGGGGCAGCACCGAGCCCGATCCGCTGCCGAGCATGGCACCGGCGGCCGGCCCCCTCTGCGGCATCGTGGACCTCGCGGCGCTCGGCGCGGCGACCGGCTACGCCTTCACGGAGGCGATGGACCTCGACGGCGGCTGCTCGATCGCGAGCGAGTACGGCGAGGACGGTTCGTTCGCGAGCGTGGACTTCCGGATCGATACGTCGATCGGGATGGACATCATCCGCGAGGTCTACACGCCGGGCGAGGAGGCGACGATCGCGGGCCTGACCGCGTGGGTCTCCGATCTCGGCACCTTCCTCGACCTCGGTGACGGCCGCGTGCTCGCCATCTCCCCGTTCCTCAACGCGGGCGACGCCGAGCCGGACGCCGAGACGATCCGCGCCTTCGTCACGCAGGTCGCCGAGCTGGTCGTCCCCCTCCTTCCCGCCGCCTGAGCGCCCGCGGAGCGCGGCCCTTCGACGCGGGCGTCCCCGGTCGTCTCCGCGGCCGCCGGCCCGTCACTCCGGGAGCAGGTCCGCCTCGGGCGCCCGGAGGCCGAGGTCGGCGGCTGCGAGCCGCGCGGCCCGGCGGCCGGAGAGCATGACCATGGGCACGCCGCCGCCCGGGTGCGTCGTGCCGCCCGCCTGCCACAGGCCGCGGACGTGCGGGGAGCGGTTCGGCGCGCGCCTAAAGGCGGACAGCCGCTCGTTCGACGAGCGGCCGTAGAGCGCGCCACGCCAGGCGCCGGTGCGGGCGAGGTCCGCGGGCGTCCAGCGACGCTCCACCGCGATGCGTCCGCGCGGATCGAGCCCGAAGGCACCGAGGCGGTCGAGGACGCGGTCGCGCTCGCCCGCGGCCTCCGCGTCCGTCCAGCCGAAGGCCGGGCCGAGCGGCGGCGCGTTCACGAGGACGAACCAGTTCTCGTCGCCTGCGGGCGCGTGCTCGGGGTCCGTGCGGCAGGTGAGCGCGAGGTAGACGGTCGGCTCGCGGGGCGGCAGGCCCCGGTCGAAGAGGTCCCGGAACTCGGCGCGGTAGTCGCGCGAGAAGCAGATCGTGTGGTGCGCGAGCGGCTCGGTCCGCCCGCGGACCCCGAGGAGGAGCGAGAAGCCGGAGAGGGAGACCGGCGCGCGCTCCGCGGCACGGACGGCGCGCCGGGGGACGGACCTCGCAGGCAGGAGGTCGCGGAGCACCGTCGCCACGTCCACGTTCGCGACGACGCCGTCGGCCGCGATCGCCGTGCCGTCCGCGAGGGTGACGCCGGTCGCACGCCCGTCGCGCACCCCGATCGCGGTCACCTCCGCGCCGGTGCGGATCTCCACGCCGTGGCGGATCGCGAGGTCGGTGAGCGCACGCGCGATCGCGGCGACACCGCCGCGCGGGTACCAGACACCCGCGTTCAGCTCCACGTGCGC
This sequence comes from Chloroflexota bacterium, assembly GCA_046352645.1. Taxonomy (GTDB): domain Bacteria; phylum Chloroflexota; class Limnocylindria; order Limnocylindrales; family CSP1-4; genus JAFMJV01. Next base: position 9,992 of record JBJTJV010000065.1, read on the forward strand.
GATGACGTTGAGCGTCGCGGGCGCGCGGAACGGGCTCGCACCGACGTACGTGGCGAAGCGCCCGGCGAGCTGCCGCAGGTACGGGGAGCGGAGGTGGCGGGCGATCGCCGCGTCCATCGTCCGCCAGGGTGCGAGGACGGATGCGGCTCGGAGGGGGACGCGGCGCACGGTGCCCAGGCCCGGGGGATCGCCGTAGATGAAGGCCGTCCCCGCGACCGCGTGGATCCGGCGCGCCTCGTCGAGGAAGGCGCGCCAGCCGTCCACGTCGCGCGGCGCGATCGCGGCGATCGCGGCGAGCATCGCGTCCGGGTCGCGCGCGAGGTCGAGACGCGTCCCGTCGTCCCAAAGGTAGCGGGTGAGCGGATCGACCGGGACGAGGTCGAGCGCGTCCTCGAGCCGGGTGCCTGCCGCCGCGAAGAGCTCGGCGAGGACGGGCCGCATCGTGATGACGGACGGGCCGGTATCCCAGCGGAAGCCCGCCGCGCGGACCTCGCCCATCTTCCCGCCGGGGGCATCCGCCCGCTCGCAGACCGTGACCCGCGCACCCGCCACCGCGAGGCGGATCGCGGCGGTGCGGCCGCCGATCCCCGCGCCGACCACGACGACGCGCGGCGCGCCGGTGCGTCCGGCGGCGCTCACCGGCCCGCCCCGCCGGTGGGCAGCGTCCGACCCTTCCAGCGCGGTCCGCCGGAACGGGCCCACGCGATCGCGCGCCCCGCGACCACGGTGAGCAGGAGCGCGGAGACCGGCAGGAGGAGCGCGTCGCGGACCCGCTGGCCGGTCCAGGCGGCCGAGATGCCCCGGGCCGCGAGGCCGAGCGCGATGCATGCGAGCGGCCAGGCCGGCCACCCGGGCAGCCCGGGCACGACGCCACCGACGGCAAGGAGGAGCCACGGCACCACGAGGATCGCCCAGTGGAACGCCGTGGCGGCCGCGAGCGCGGAGACGCGGCCGCCGTAGCCCGCGAGGATGTTCTTTGCGAACCCGTCGCGCACGCCAGGCCAGTCGCGATACATGCGGCAGCGGATGTGCCCCGCCGCGTCCGCAACGCGCAGACGGCCGCCGCTCCGCTTCATCGCCCGCGCGAGCGCGACGTCGTCGAGCACCTCCGCGCGGACCGCCGCGTGGCCGCCGGCCCGGTCGTAGGCGGCGCGGCGGAAGAGGAGGCACTGCCCGACGGCCGCGGCGAAGGCCGGCGACCCGCTCCGATGGACCGCGACGACCGGCAGGTAGCCCAGGATCGCGAACGCGATGAGCGGCACGACGAGCCGCTCGGCAGGCGTGACCGTCTCCTGTGTGGGCCATGCCGTGAGCAGGTCCGCGTCCGTCCGGCGCTCCTCGGCGAGGAGCGCGGCGACGGCGCCGGGCATCCAGCGCGTGTCGGCGTCGGTGAAGAGAAGGCGCGTGCCTTTGGCGGCCGCGGCGAGCTGTGCGCACGCCCAGGGCTTGCCCGCCCAGCCGTCGGGGAGCGGCGCGCCGGGCAGGACGCGGACGCGCGGGTCGCCGGCCGCCGCGGCGCGCGCGACGGCGGCGGTCCCGTCCGACGAGCCGTCGTCGAGGACGAGGATCTCGCCCACGGGCGGCAGCTGGGCGCGCAGGCCCGCGAGCGTGGCGGCGATCGTCGCGGCCTCGTCGCGCGCGGGGATGCAGACGGAGATCGTGGCGGCGTCGGCGCCGGGCACCGGGGCGTCGCCCGGCGGGCGGAGCCGGGGGAAGGTCGCGACGTTGAGGAGGACGATCGCGAGGATCGTCGCGAGCGCGCCCGCGACCGCGAGGCCCGCCGCGGCAAGGGCGGCGTCGGCCGGGCTCATCGCGGGCCGTCCGGGCTACCGGAGCCGGCGCCGGTGTGCAGGTCGGCGCTCACGTCCGCGGCGGGCTCGGCCGATCGCCGACGGAGCCGCGGACCGCCCGCCATCAGGTCGCGGTAGCGCACGGCGATGATCGCCGCGCACACGGCCGCGCCGACGACCGCGGGCACCGGCGCCCCCGAGAGCGCGACGACGCCGACCGCGCAGGCAGCGGCGATCGTCGCCGCCCAGCCGTCCGGCACGACCGTCTTCCACGCCCCGATGAGCAGGAGGGGGAGCACGACCGGCCCGGCCGGCAGGCTGACGGGCAGGAGGACCCCGTACGTCGTCGCGACCCCCTTGCCCCCGCGGCCCCGGAGCCACGGGGTGAAGCAGTGCCCCACGACCGGCGCCACGATGATCGCCCCGAGCCACCAGCCCGGCACCGCGCCGAGCGCGACGGCAGCCGCCACGGGCGCCGTGCCCTTCGCGATGTCGAGCACGGTCGCGAGGGCGCCCGCGGCCCTGCCGCCCGCGCGGAACGCGTTCGTGGCACCGGGGTTGCCGTCCGCGACCGCGCGCGGGTCGGCCCCTGCGACACGGCGCGTGACAAGGACCGCGAACGGGATCGTGCCGAGCAGCCACGCGGCAGCGACCCAGGCGAGCGGTGTCAGGTCCACGGACGCACCGGGCGCCAGGCCCGCAGCACGAACGTCCCCATGACGACGGCACCGACGACGCCGGGCCCGACGAGCCCCCAGAAGAGCGGCAGCCCGCCCGCCTCGAGCAGCCAGGTGACCGAGTAGAGCAGGACGAGCGGACGCAGCGGCAGCCGGGCAGGACGCACCACGACGGTGATGAGCGCGGAGACGAGGAGCCACCCCGCGAAGTTCTGGAGCGGGATGCCGAAGTAGGCACCCTCGATGTCCCACGCCCACAGCCCCCACGCGACCATCTGCGGGTCGAGGAAGAGGTCCCAGGCGGTCATCGCGCCGGCCGCGACGAGGACGAAGGCCGGTCCGCGCGTCGCGCCGGCGATCCGCGCGGCGACCGCCCACGCGGGCGGCAGCCCCATCAGCCAGGCGAGCGGGATGACGACCGGCACCCCGGCGAGCTGCGGCTGGAGGAGGCCGGTGTACGCGTACGGGCCGAAGGGAAGGTCCGTCGCGGCGCCCACCGCCTCGGCGACCCAGGCGAGGCCGACGATCCCGGCGCCGATCCGGAGCGCGGCCCACGCCCCCGCGGCATGCGCGAGCAGGAGCAGCACGGTGGCGGCGAGGAGGACGACGGCGAGGACGACGCCCGCCGTCCGCGCGGGCACCCCGCCGATCCACTCGGCGAACGGGAGCGCGAGCATGACGAGAAGCCAGGCGCCCGCGGCGATCCGCGCGCGACCCCAGTCGGCCGGGCCGACAAGGGCGCGGAGCGTGGTGCCCACGGTCGCCGGTCGGGCGCGCACGATCATCCGGCCGAGGGGACGGGCACGCGCCGGGCGTGCGCGACGTCGAAGACGAGCAGGAACGCGCCCTGGACGACGATGCCCCAGCCATTCCCCACGAGGAAGGGGTCGCCCGCCGCGATCGGCCCTGCGAGGATCAGGCCGGCGGCGATGTACAGGAGGTCGAGACCGCCGTTCACGAGGAGCAGGCGCCGCAGCTTCCGCGCCTCGCGGGCATCCGCACCGGTGACACCGGCACCGCGGCGGGCGCCACGGCGGGCGGATGCGATGCCGCCGACGGCGATCGCGGCATCGATGCCGCCCCAGACGAGCGCCTGGACGCCGAACCCGCGCCACCACGGATCGCCCGCGAGGAGGAGGGCGACCCCGACGAGGACGCTGACGAGCGACCACGCGAGGAGCCGCCGCCCGATCGTCTCTCCGTATGCCCAGGCCATCCGCGCGCGTCCGCTCCCGCTCCCTGCGCCGGCGAGCGCCGCGCTCACCTGCATCTTCGCAGGGGACGCGGGCGCGGTTCTCGGACGCCGCGCGTGGGCCGCCCGGGGTCCGGCGTGCGACCCTTCGGTCAGGCGCCGGCGGCGTCCGCGGGGCGGTCCACGTACGGGTCGTGCAGCTGGATCGGGACGGCGTTCCGGGAGGCCCGGATGTTCAGCGCCTCCACGATCACCGCGAAGCCCATCGCCGCGTAGACGTATCCCTTGTCGATGTGCTGGCCCAGGCCCTCCCCGATGAGCATCACGCCGATGAGCAGGAGGAACGAGAGCGCGAGCATCTTCAGCGTCGGATGGCGCTCGATGAGCCTGCTCACCGGGCCCGACGCGACGAGCATGATCAGGACGGCGATGACGACCGCCGCGATCATCACCTCGACGTGCTCGACCATGCCGACCGCGGTGATGACGGAGTCGAGGCTGAAGACGATGTCCAGGACCATGATCTGGGCGATGACGGCACCGAAGGACGCGGCGGCAGCCCGCCGCTCCCCGTGCTCCTTGCCCTCGAGGCGTCCGTGGATCTCCCAGGTCGCCTTGGCCACGAGGAAGATGCCGCCCCCGAGGAGGATGAGGTCGCGGCCGGAGATGGGGTGATCGAGGACGGAGAAGAGGGGCTCCTTGAGGCCCACGACCCAGCCGATGGCGAGGAGGAGCGCGATGCGCATCCCCATCGCGGCGAGCAGGCCGACGCGCCGCGCCCGGTCCCGCTTCTCCGGCGGGAGCTTGCCCGCGAGGATCGAGATGAAGACGATGTTGTCGATGCCGAGGACGATCTCCAGCGTCGTCAGCGTCAGGAGCGCGATCCAGGTCTCCGGGTTCGCGAGCAGCTCCATGGGTCTCCCTCTCCCCTCCGGCTCCCGCAGCCGGACTGACATCCACTATCGCGGGTCGCGCATCGGTGCGCACGGCCCGGGCGCAGGGAGGCAGGGCGAGCGCGGAGGGGGCACGCGCTCGCCCTGCGGGTGGAGTCGCCGATCCGCCCGTCAGGCGGCGAGGAGCGTCCCCTCCTCGAGGTCGTCGTCCGGCAGGCGGCCGTTCCCCGCCTGCGGATCCACGCCGAGATGCGCGGCCTGGGTGGCGAGGGCGTCCGCCGCGCCCTCCGTGCCGGCATCCGCGCGGCGCCGCCCGGAAAGCATCTCCACGCTCCCCGCGACGATCTCCGTCTTCCAGTGGCGGAGCTTGCGGTCGTCCTCCCACTGGCGCGTCTGGAGGCGGCCCTCGACCGCGACGAGCTGCCCCTTGCCGAGGTACTGGGCGCAGATCTCCGCGAGCCGGTCCCACGTGACGACCGCGTGGAACTCCGCCTTCTCCGCGCCACCGCGGTACTCGTTCGTGGCGATGCCGAACTCCGTGACGGTCTTGCCGTTGGGCAGCGAGCGCATCTCCGGGTCGCGGGTCAGGCGGCCGGTGAGCAGGACACGGTTCATCCTTCTGGTTCCTCCGGGTGCGTGCGCGGCGGGGGTCGGTGGCGTCACCCGCCGGGGCC
>JBJTJV010000004.1:0-3001 GCA_046352645.1 Chloroflexota bacterium
GATGGGCATCGGGGAGCGCCCAGGTGTGGCGCGGTCGAAGGGGTCGCCTGGGGCCCGAATCTGGCGGTGCCGTCTGCACCGCCGCTTCGCCGTCCGTGGACGGCTGCCCGGTCAGGCTGCCTTCACCCGTGCGCCGGCCGCCACCTCACGGGCGCGCCGGCGCTCGTCGCGCAGGTGCCAGTCGACGAGGAGCGGGGCGGCGAAGAAGATCGAGGAGTACGTCCCGACGCTGATGCCGACGAGGAGCGCGAGCACGAAGCTCCGGATCGCGTCGCCGCCGAGCAGGAGGAGCGCGGAGAGGGTGAGCATGACCGTCAGCGACGTGTTGATGGAGCGCCCCGCGGTCTGCAGGATGCTGTGGTTGACGATCGCGTCGTACGGCTCGCCCGCGTGCCGGACGCGGTTCTCGCGGATCCGGTCGAAGACGACGATCGTGTCGTGGACGCTGAAGCCGATGACGGTGAGGACGCCGGTCACGAAGAGCGCGTCCACCTGGAGGCCGACGAACGTGCCGAGGATCGCGAAGGTGCCGACGACCACAAGGACGTCGTGGACGAGCGCCGCGAGCGCGGTCGCGCCCATCCGGAAGTCACCGAAGCGGAAGGTGATCCAGAGCATGATCCCGACCGCGCCCATGAGGATGAGCAGGAAGGTCTGCTGGATGAGCTCGGCGCTCACCACGGGCCCCACGGACGTGAGCTGGCGGACCTCGTCGATGGGCCCGAAGGAGGCGACGAGCGCGGTCGCGAGCGCGCCGAACTGCCCCTCCGTGGGGAGGACGACCGGGGCGGGGGTCGGCGAGGGCTGCGGCGCCGGGCTCGACGACGCGGCGGGCACCACGGGCGCGACCGCGGGCGACGCCGCGGGCGCAGCCGACGCATCGGGCGCGGCGGAGGGGACCGGCGCGGGCCCCGGGTCGCGGAGCTGGAGCGCCTCGGTGCGGATGAGCGTGTAGGTGCGGCCGTCCGTGACCGTGCGATTGACCTCGCCCTCGAGCCCCTGCTCCTCGAGGATCGCAAGGACGGCCTCCGGGTCCGGGGCGCCCTCCGCGAAATGGACCTCCCAGATCGTGCCGCCGGTGTACGCGATGGAGAACTTCAGGCCGATCCCGTTGCCGGCGACGAGGCCGAGCAGGAGGAAGAGGAGGCCGGGGATGGTGAGGAGCGCGCTGATCGCGTAGAACCAGCGGCGCCGGCCGATGACGTCACGCACGCGCGCTGCCCTCCCGGGTGGTGCGGGCACGCGCCCGGGGCATCGTGGCGGCGAGGAACTCGTCCTCGGTGACGCCGAAGTACGCGGCCTTGCGCGCCCAGCTCTGGCGGACGACCCAGCGGAGGATCATCCGCGAGAGGGTGATCGCGGTGAACATCGAGACGAGCACGCCGATGATCAGCACCAGGGCGAAGCCCTTGACGGTGGAGCTGCCGAAGTACCAGAGGATCGACGCCGTGAGGAGCGTCGACACGTTGGAGTCGATGATCGAGCTCCACGCGCGGCTGAAGCCGGCCTCGATCGCAGTCGTCAGCGACTTGCCCGAGCGCAGCTCCTCCTTCGTCCGTTCGAAGATGAGGATGTTCGCGTCCACGGCCATGCCCACGGAGAGCACGAAGCCCGCGATGCCAGCGAGCGTGAGCGTCACGGGGATCGTGCGGAAGATCGCGTAGTTCGCAAGCGTGTAGAAGATGAGCGCCAGGCATGCCACGAGGCCCGGGAGGCGGTAGTGGATGAGCATGAAGGCGAAGACGAGGGCGATGCCCACGATGCCCGCGAGGACCGTCTGGGCGAGGAAGCCGAGCCCGAGGGTCGCGCTCAGGCTGCTGAAGCCGACCTCGCGGATCTCCAGCGGCAGCGAGCCGAACTTCAGGACGGTGACGAGGTTGTTCATCTCCTCGACCGTGAAGTTGCCGCTGATCTGGGCCTTGCCGTTGAAGCGCGCCTCGCGGAGCACGGGGGCGGAGACGACGTTGCCGTCGAGCACGATCGCGAAACGCCGCCCGACGTTCTCCGCGGCGAACGCGTCGAAGAGCCGGGCGCCGTTGTCCTTGAGCTGGATGTCCACCGCGGGCATCCCCGACTGGTCGGCGGACGGACCGGCGGACGCGATCTCGTTGCCGCTGAAGATCGGCGTGGCGTCCATGAGCGGCGGCAGGGGCGCCCCGTCGATGACCTGCTGGTCGAACTCCGCGGGCACCGGCACGAAGTCCAGCCGCCCGGTCGTGCCGATGAGGGCGCGGATCTGGTCCTCGTTCTTCGCGCCGGGCAACTCGACCGAGATCCGGTCCGCGCCCTGCGTGACGACGACGGGCTCCGCGACGCCGGTGCTGTTCACGCGCTTCTCGATGATGTCGCGCGTCTGGTCGAGGATCTCCTTGGTGACCGCCTGGTCATCCGTGGCCACGACCTGGTACTCGCCGCGCAGGCCTCCGACGAGATCGAGCCCGAGGCTCGTCGTCAGCGTCGGCGTGAACGCAGTGAAGATCGCCGTGACGAAGGCGACCAGGACGAGGACCGAGACGGCACGTTGCATCGGGCGGGACGATAGCAGAGACGGGGCCCGGGCGCGGGCGACGTCCGCGCGGCGACCGTCAGGCGTCGAGCCAGGCGCGGATCCGCTCCGCTAGCGCGGGGCCGACGCCGTCGACCGCGGCGATCTCCGCGGTCGTGGCGGCACGGACGCCGGCCGCCGAGCCGAAGGTGCGGAGAAGGGCGCGCCGCCTCGCCGGCCCGACGCCCGGGATCCCGTCGAGGACGGAGCGCGTCTGGGCGCGGGCGCGGACGGACCGGTGGTACGTGATCGCGAAGCGGTGCGCCTCGTCGCGCAGCCGGGTGACGAGATAGAGGGCGGGGGATGTCGTGGGGAGCACGATCGGGTCGGGCCGCCCCGGGAGGAAGAGCTCCTCGCGCTCCTTGGCGATCCCCGCGAGCGGCAGCGCGCCGAGGCCGAGCTCGGGGGGGACCTCCGCCGCGTGGCTCACCTGGCCCTTGCCGCCGGCGATGAGCA
>JBJTJV010000066.1:0-21278 GCA_046352645.1 Chloroflexota bacterium
GGGCGGCGGCGCACCGAGGAAGTCGCGGATCGCGGGCGCGAGGGTGGGCGCGGGCGCGGGGTCGGACATCGGGATCTCCGGGGATGGGCATGCGCGGGTGCGCGACCCGCCGATGGTAGCCCGCCCGCGGTCCGGCCGGGATAGACTCCGCCGCGTCCGAACGACCCGCCCGAGGGAGTCCCCGATGCCCCAGATCCACCTGCGCGCCGAGCCCGGCGACTACGCCCCGCTCGTCCTGCTGCCGGGCGACCCCAACCGCGCGCGCCGGATCGCCGCGCTCCTCACGGACGTGCGGACCGTGAACGAGCATCGCGCGCTCTACGGCTACACGGGCACGTGGAACGGGGTCCCCGTGAGCGTCCAGACGACCGGGATGGGCACCCCGTCGTTCTCCATCGTCGTCGAGGAGCTCCTCCGGCTCGGCGCGCAGCGGCTCATCCGCGTCGGCACCACCGGCGGCATCGGCCGGGGCATCCGGACCGGCGACCTCGTGGTGGCGACCGGCGCCACCCCGGTCGACGGCGCCACGCATACGTACCTCCACGGCGACCCGTTCGCGCCCGTCCCGGACTTCTCGCTGACGCGCGCCCTCGTCGAGGAGGCGGAGCGGGCGGGCGTCCGCCATGCGGTCGGCCCGGTCGCCACGGTGGACGTCTTCTACAACCCCGACGCCGACTACGTCACGAAGTGGCGCGGCCGCGGCATCCTCGGCTTCGAGATGGAGGCGTCGGCGCTCTTCTTCCTCGCCGCGCGCGCCCAGGGTGCGGGGCAGGACGTCCGGGCCGCCTGCATCCTCACCGTCTCGGACACGCTCACCGAGGACGAGGGCTCCGAGGAGACCTATCTCGCGCTGACCGACCTCGAGGCGGCGACCGACCGGATGATCGAGATCGCGCTCACGGCCGGCACGCGCGCCACGGCCGGGTAGCCCACGCCCGTGGCCCCCGCGGCGATCCCCGTCGGGATCTGCCTCACGACGATCGGCGTGGACGCGCCGTGGTGGATCGCGGCTGCGCGGCGGGCCGAGGCGGCCGGCTTCGCGGACGTCTGGGCATGGGACCACTTCGTCAGCCGCGGACGCCTGACCGACCCGGTCCTCGAGTGCTGGACGCTCCTCGCGGCCGCGGCGGCGACGACCGAGCGGATCGGCATCGGCTCGTTCGTCACGAACGTGATGAACCGCCACCCGGCGGTCCTCGCGCGCTCCGTGGCCACGGTCGCCTCGCTCGCGCCCGGGCGGGTGCGGCTCGGCATCGGCATCGGCGGCCACCCGGCCGAGCACCGCGCGTACGGGATCCCGTGGCCCCTGCCTGCGGAGCGCGTGGAGCACCTCGACGAGGCGGTGCGCGTCCTCCGGCTGCTCCTCGCGGGCGGGCCCGCCGACCATCCCGGCCCGCGCTACCCGCTGGCCGGGGCGTATGCGTTCCCCGCGCCCGATCCCGTCCCGCCGATCGTCATCGGCGGGGAGACGAGCGCCGGCGCACGGCTCGCGGCGCGCATCGGCGACGCCTGGACGTGCATGGCGGAGACCTTCGAGCGGGACCTGCCGGTCTACCTCGACGCGCTCGCGGCGGCCGGGCGGCGGCGGGCCGACGTGCGCATCCTCGTGGGGCTCGCGACCGATCCTGCGGATGGCGGTCGGCACGACCCGGTCCTTGCGGACCTGGGCGCGGCGGCGGCGGCCTGGGCGGCGCGCGGCGCGGACGCGATCGTGCTCCGCTGGGTGCGTCCCGCCGAGCTCGACGCGGCGCTCGCGGCCGCCGAGCGTGCCGGCCTCGGGATGCCCGCCGGCGCCCGGCATCCGTCCGCCGCCGACGTGCGATAGGCTCGGTAGACGATGACCTCTCCCGCCGCGGCCCCCGGCCGCTCCTCCGACGACGTACCGAACGACCGCTGCCTGCGCTGTGGCCGGGAGACGCCGCCCGGCGTGAGCCTCTGCCCCGCGGACAACCCGGGCAAGGTGAAGTGCCCGAGCACGACCCAGGTCCACGCCACGATCCTCATGGGCGTCATCGGTGGCGCGATCGCCGTCCTCCTCGTCCTCGGCCAGGTCTCCCGGCCCGGCGGCCCCTACCCGGTCGCGGCGGTCGACGTCGCCGTCGGCACGGACGGGCTGCCGAGCATCGTGGCGACCGTGCGCAACGACGGCGAGCGCCGGGGCGTCGCGAACTGCCGGGTGACCCGGGACGGCGCGCCGCGCCAGGACGACCCGACGTACCGCACGGAGATGATCGAGCCGGGCGCGGCCGTGGAGCTCCGCCGCACGGTCCCCGCGGTCCCCGAGGGCACCGCGCCGTGGGACCCCGAGCGGATGAGCGTCGTCTGCACCTGACCGGGCGCGGGCCCCATCCGCCCGCGCCTGGCATCCTCTCCCCGTGAGCCCTGCCCCCCGTCCTGCCCCGGTGGATGTCGCGCTGCGCGACCACCCCCTCGCCGATGCCCATGCCGTCGCGGTCGCGGCGGCGCGCGTCGCGGGCGCGATCCAGGTGGAGCGCCTCGGGCGCCTGGAGCGCATCGTCCACAAGAGCGCGAAGGACGTCGTCACGGAGGCGGACCACCTCTCCGAGGAGGCGATCCTCGCGGCGATCCGTGCCGCCTTCCCGGCGGACCACGTCCTCGCCGAGGAATCCGGCCACTCGGAGGCGGGCGCTGCGCCCGCGGACGGTGCCGCCGCGCACGGCGCGGTGCCGCCCGACCACCGGATCTGGATCGTGGATCCGCTCGACGGGACCGTGAACTACGCGAACGCCATCCCCTTCTTCTGCGTCTCGATCGCGCTCGCCGTCGGCGGTCGGCCGGCGCTCGGCGTCGTCCTCGACCCGGTCCGCGGCGAACTCTGGTCCGCGGTCGCGGGCGTCGGCACGTGGCGCGACGGCGTCGCGGTCGTCCATCCGGGCAAGGAGCGCCTGGAGGACACGGTCACGCACCTCGCGCTCCCAGGACGCGGCTTCGTCCGGCGCGAGGAGGCGGTGAAGCGCGCCGTCCGCGTCGCGCGCGTCCTCGGCAGCGCCGCGCTCGCCCTCGCGTACACCGCCGAGGGCCGCTTCGATTCGTACATCCAGTACCGCGGGCTGTCGCTCTGGGACATCGCGGCAGCCGGGCTCATCGCGGAGGCCGCGGGCGTGCGCGTCACGGACGCGGCGGGCGGCCCCTGGTTCGACCTGCGCTCCGCGACGCGCTCGATCGGGATCGTGGCGGCGACCCCGGCGCACCACGGCCGGATCCTCGACCTGATCCGCTGATCCCATGCGGCCGGACCCCGTGCCGGCCGCGATGCCGCGTCGGCCCGCACGTCCGCTCCGCGCCGCGCTCGCCGCGGTCATCGCCTCGGTGCTCCTCGCGGCGAGCGTCCTCCCCGCGGCCGCCACCGGGCCCGCCTGGCGGATCGTCCACGTCAGCCGGGTGAGCCGCGACCCTTTCTCGCTCGCGACGCGGACGAGCGAGCCGACCGTCGCCGCCCATCCGACCGATCCGCGCCGGATCGCCGCGGTCTTCCCCGACGGGGACACGACGGACGGCACGCCCACGATCCGGATCTCGCGCGACGGCGGCCGGACCTGGGCGGACGTGCCGGGCCGACCGACCGGCGGCGGGAACCACCCGGTCATCGCCTGGGGCCCGGGGCCGCGACCCGGGAGCGCGCGCCTCTACTACAGCGGCATGGCCGGGGTCGCGGGCGACCTGCACCACGCGATCAGCTGGAGCGATGACGAGGGGCGGACGTGGTCGCGCCCCTGGTACGCGGCACGCACGCGCGGCTGGTTCGGCGGCTACCCGGACATGATCGTGGACTCCGACCCGGGCAGCCCCGGCTACGGCGTCCTCTACCACGTCTACAACTGGCCGCTCGACCCCGAGCGTGGTCCGGGGATGCGCCTCCTCGCCTCCGCGGACCACGGCCGGACGTTCGCCCAGCTGGAGATCCCCCGCGCGCCGCCGCCCGTCGGCTTCGACGAGGCGTGGCGGATCGGCTACCGGCTCGCGACCGGGCCGGGCGGCACGCTCTACGTGTCCGGCTACCAGGCCGACCTGCGCGCCTGGGACCCTGCGTACCCGTTCGCCAAGGGCGACCTCGCGAACATCGGCCGGCTCGCCTTCACGGTGACCCGGGTCGTCTTCGACCGCGCGCGGGGGACGTTCGTGCGGGGCCCGACGCGCGTGGCGCTGCGCCTGCCGGTCACCGCCTGGAACCTCGGGCGGACCGGGACCGGGCTGCACGTGAGCCAGGTCGAGCCCTCGTGGGCGAGCGGGCTCGCGGTGGACCGCCGCGGCCGCGTCTGGGTCGCGGCCGGGGTGGACGGCAGGATCGTCCTCGCGCTCGGCACGGGCGGTGGGCGTCTCTGGACGACGCGCCGGCTGCCGCGCCCGCCCGCGGTCGCCGGTCGGCCACAGGTCGCCTTCCGGCCACAGGTCCTGGCGGGGCGCGGATTCGTTGCCGTCCTCGCGGGGACCGCGGACGACCGGGTCACGGGCCGGAGCGCCGGCCGCGTCGCGGCGGTGACCCGGGACGGCGGCCGGACCTGGCTCGGCCCTGCCGCCCTCACCCCAGTGCGCTGGCTGACGGCGCCGGTGGCCGCGCTCCACAACGGGCCGGGCCTGCGGGACCGCGCCGTCCTTCTCGCGGGCCGCCGCGCTCTCTTCTACGCCTGGGGCGACGGCCGTGACGGCTGGACCTCCATCTGGGGCGCGCGGATCGCCGTCCCGCTCGCCCGGCCGCCCGCGCCGACGCCCACGCCCGTCCCGAGCCCGGCGCCGCCGGGCTGACCGGCCTCAGCCGGCCGCGCGGAGGGCGACCCGTTCGCGGAGCCGCGGCGCGCGCAACCGCGCGGCGAGCGCGGGGAAGGCGACCGGATCCGCGCCGCGCCAGCGGAGCTCGTCGGGGTCCGCCTGGGGGATCGGCGCGTCCGTCCGGAGCGTGGCGAGCTCGCGGAAGAGGAAGGCGTCGTCGCGATGGTCGCGGAGCGCGGCCGCGAGCCGCTCGGCGCCACGCACGGCGAGGTCCCAGCGCCGGGCGTCCGAGGGGATCTCCTCGAGGTGCGGATAGCGAGCGAGGACCGCGGCCGCCGAGACGGCGCCCCAGCCGGGGACGCCCGGATAGCCGTCCGCGCTGTCGCCCACGAGCGCGAGCCAGTCAGGGATGGACGCGGGCGACACCCCGAAGCGCGCGCGGACGTCAGCGGCATCCGAGAAGCGCTGCTTGCGTCGGTCGTAGAGGACGATGCGGCCGTCCTCGCGGACGCACTGCGCGAGGTCCTTGTCCGGCGAGAGGATCACGACCTGCTCCACGCCCGGCGCATCCGCCCAGCGGGCGGCAGCCGTCGCGAGCGCATCGTCCGCCTCGTTCTCGACCATCGGCCAGACCACGAGCCCGAGCGCGGCGAGCGCCTCCTCGAGGAGCGGCAGCTGGGCGAGGATCGCCGGGTCCATCCCCGCCTCGGTCTTGTAGCCCGGCCAGCGGTCGTTGCGCCAGGAGCGGATCACGTGGTCCGTGGCGCAGCCGAGGTGCGTGACGCCGTCCTCCGCACGCAGCAGCGCGGCGATGCTCTCCACGACGCCGAGCACGCCCCCCACGGCCATCCCGTCCGCCCCGGCGTGCGGCGGCCGCCCGAAATGGGCGCGGAAGAGCTCCCAGGTCGCGTCGAGCAGGTGGATGCGCATGCGGCGGGCGCGGGCGTCAGGCGCGGCCGCGCGCGGCCTTCGGCTTCGGCGCGGCGGCGGCCTTCGGCTTCCGCTTGCCGTCGGACTTCGGCTTCGCCACGTCCGCAGCCGCGGCCTTCGGCTTCGGCAGGGCCTCGGGCGGCGCGGCGGCCTTCGCCGGCGCCGGGCCCGCGCCGCGCTCGGGGCGCCCGGCGGCATCTGCCGCGGCCCAGGCCGCGCCGATGATCCCCGACGTGTTGAGGAACCGGGCGAGCACGATCGGCGTGCGGGCCCGCAGATGCCGGCCCCACTTCGCCCACTCCTTGCTCACGCCGCCGCCGAAGATGAAGAGGTCGGGCCACATCGTCGCCTCGATGCCCGCGAGGTACGCGCCGAAGTCCCGCGCCCAGCGCTTCCAGCCGAGCTTCCGTCGCTCGCGCGCCGCGCCCGACACGAGCGTCTCCGCGTCGCGTCCGTGGAACTCGAGATGGCCGTACTCGGTGTTCGGGACGAGCTTCCCATCGAGGAAGACGGCGCTCCCGATGCCCGTCCCGATCGTGAGCAGGATCACCGTCCCCGGCCGCCCGGCGGCCTCACCGTAGGCGAGCTCGGCCAGCCCCGCGGCGTCCGCGTCATTGAAGATCCGCACCCGCCGTCCGAGCGCCGCGCCGATACGCTCCTCGGCGGGCCAGCCGACCCAGCCCGCGTCGATGTTCGCCGCGGTCAGCAGCCGCCCGTCCTTGACCACGCCCGGCAGTCCGCATCCGACCGGCAGGTCCGCGGGCAGGGCCCGGCCCTCCGCGATCCGCGCCACGACCCGCACGATCGTCTCCGTGACCGCCTCGGGCGTCGCGGGGACGGGTGTCCGCTCGCGGACGCGCGGTGACGCGAGCTCGGCCGTGTCGAGATCCACGAGCGCTGCCTTGACGCCGGTGCCCCCGACGTCGATGCCGAGCGCGAGGCGGGGGGTCTGCGCGGGTGTGCCGGTCGGTGCCATGCGCCGGAGGATACGCCGTCGTGCGCGGCGGCCGCCACCCGCCCTGCGGCGCTGCCGCTACGATGCGACGAGGGCGGCGGAGAGCGCCCACCAGAGGAGGACAGAGATGACCCAGGGTTCCACGCGGCCGGACGGTCGGATGATCGCGTCGATCGTCCTCATCGTCATCGTCGTCGTCTTCGCGCTGATCAACCTCCAGCCGGTCGAGGTGAGCTTCCTGATCTTCAAGATCGACCTGCCGCTCTTCCTCGTCCTCGTCGTCACCGGCGGGATCGGGTTCCTCGCGGGGATGCTCGTCTCGGGGCGGCGGCGGCCCTAGGGCTGCGGCGCAGGGGGCCGCGTCCGCTCGCGGCCCCCGGAGGCCCGCCGTAGGCCCTTTCCGGCGCGGCCGGTAGGATAGCCGCGCCATGTTCGACCGCTACGGCGACTTCAAGCGCCAGCTCCCCGACCGCGACGCCGCGGAGACGACCGACTGGGTCGCGTCCCTGGACTCGATCGTCGCGGACGCCGGCCCCGAGCGGGCGCAGTTCGTCCTCTACCGCCTGCTCAAGCGCGCCCGCCAGCTGAACATCGGCCTGCCGCCGCTGACGCAGACGCGCTACATCAACACGATCTCGCCGGAGCAGGAGCCGGAGTTCCCGGGCGACGAGGAGATGGAGCGGAAGATCCGCCGCCTCGTCCGCTGGAACGCGGTCGCGATGGTCCTGCGCGGGAACGCGCGCTCGCCCGGCCTCGGCGGCCACCTCGCCACGTACGCCTCCGCGGCCAGCCTGTACGAGGTCGGCTTCAACCACTTCTTCCGCGGCAAGGACGCGGACGGGATGGGCGACCAGGTCTTCATGCAGGGCCACGCCGCCCCGGGCGCGTACGCCCGCGCCTTCCTGGAGGGCCGCCTCTCCGCGGACCAGCTGGACCACTTCCGGCGCGAGGTCGTCCCGGGTGCAGGCCTGTCCAGCTACCCGCACCCCCGGCTCATGCCCGACTTCTGGGAGTTCCCCACGGTGAGCATGGGCCTCGGGCCACTCTCCGCGATCTACCAGGCGCGCTTCAACCGCTACCTCCACAACCGCGGCATCAAGGACACGAGCGGCAACCACGTCTGGGCCTTCCTCGGCGACGGCGAGACGGACGAGCCGGAATCGCTCGGTGCCCTCTCCCTCGGCGCACGCGAAGGGCTGGACAACCTCACCTTCGTCGTGAACTGCAACCTCCAGCGGCTCGACGGCCCGGTGCGTGGCAACGGCAAGATCATCCAGGAGCTGGAATCGGTCTTCCGCGGCGCCGGCTGGAACGTCATCAAGGTCATCTGGGGCCGCGAGTGGGACGAGCTCCTCGCGCGGGATGTGGACGGCCTGCTCGTGGGCCGCATGGGCGAGGTCCTCGACGGCGAGATGCAGAAGCTCTCCGTGGAGACCGGGGCGTACATCCGCGAGCGGTTCTTCGGCACGGACCCGCGGCTGCTCGCGCTCGTCGCGGATCACTCGGACACGCAGCTGAAGAACCTCCGCCGTGGAGGCCACGACTACCGCAAGCTCTACGCGGCCTACAAGGCGGCCCTCGAGCACCGCGGCAGCCCGACCGTGATCCTCGTCCAGACCGTGAAGGGCTGGACGCTCGGGTCGAGCGTCGAGGCGCGGAACATCACGCACCAGGCGAAGAAGCTGAACGACGACGAGCTGCGCCGCTTCCGCGACCGCCTCGAGCTGCCGATCCCGGACGACCGGGTGGCGGACGCGCCGTACTACACGCCGGGCGCGGATTCGCCCGAGGTGCGCTACCTCGTGGAGCGCCGGGCGGCGCTCGGCGGGCCGCTGCCGCGTCGCGTCGTGAAGAAGCGCGTCTTCCCGGTTCCCGGCGAGAGCGTCTTCGGCGAGTTCACCACCGGCTCGGGAGGCCAGGAGGTCTCCACCACGATGGCCTTCGGCAAGCTCCTCCGGAACCTCCTGCGCGATCCGGGCATCGGAGCGCGCATCGTCCCGATCATCCCCGACGAGGCGCGCACCTTCGGCCTCGATCCGCTGTTCAAGGAGGTCGGCATCTACGCCGCCCTCGGACAGCGCTACGAGCCGGTCGACTCCAACCTCATGCTCTCCTACCGCGAGGCGCGCGACGGGCAGGTGCTCGAGGAGGGCATCACGGAGGCCGGGTCGGTCGCGTCGCTCCAGGCGGCGGGGACGGCGTACGCCACGCACGGCGAGCCGATGATCCCCATGTACATCTTCTACTCCATGTTCGGCTTCCAGCGGACCGGCGACCAGTTCTGGCAGCTCGCGGACGCGCGCGGGCGGGGCTTCGTCCTCGGCGGCACCGCCGGCCGCACGACGCTCAACGGCGAGGGCCTGCAGCACGAGGACGGCCACTCGGTCGTGCTCGCCTCCACCATCCCCTGCGTCCGCGTCTACGACCCCGCCTTCGCCTACGAGACGGCTGCGCTGATCGCGGACGGGATCGGCCGGATGGTCGGTGAGGCGCAGGAGGACGTCTTCTACTACCTCGCGCTCTACAACGAGAACCACGTGATGCCCGCCCGCCCGGCCGGGCTCACGGACGCGGAGATCGTGCGCGGCCTCTACCGCTTCGCGGCTGCGCCGGACCTCGGCCCGGACGCGCCCCGCGCCACGCTCCTCGGCGGCGGCTCGATCATGCAGCAGGCGCTCCGCGCGCAGACGCTGCTCGCCGAGCGCTACGGGGTGGCAGCCGAGGTCTGGAGCGCGACGTCCTACCAGCTGCTCCGGAACGAGGCTCTCGGGGTCGACCGCTGGAACCTGCTCCATCCCGAGGACGCGCCCCGCGTCCCGCTCGTGACGCAGCTCCTCGCGGAGCCCGGGGCCGCCGGGCCGGTCGTCGCGGTGAGCGACTGGGTCCGCGCCTGGCCGGACATGATCGCCCGCTGGGTCCCCACGAACGCCTGGCGCCCGCTCGGCACGGACGGCTTCGGGCGGAGCGACACGCGTGCCGCGCTCCGGCGCTTCTTCGAGGTGGACGCGGAGCACGTCGTCGCGGCGACGCTGTCGGAGCTCGCGCGGACCGGACGCATCCCTGCCGCACGTGCCACGGCCGCCTTCGCGGAGCTCGGCATCGACCCGGACGCGCCCTTCTCGCTCGTCAGCTAGCTCCGCTGCGCCGGGCGCGCCCGTCACCGACCCGCTACGCACGCGCCACCGGCGCGCGCTTGACCTGCCGGTCCGCCGCGGGCCATCGTGGCGAAATGCTCGATTCCTGCCGGTCCGCCGCGTGACCGACCCGCTCGCGCACCTCCTCGCCCGCGTCCATGCGCGGAATGTCGGCACGCGGGAGGGCGAGCTCGCCGCCTACATCCCCGAGCTGGCCACGGTGGACCCGGACGCCTTCGGGCTCGCGCTCGTGACCACCGACGGCGTGGTCGTCACGGCCGGTGACGCCGACCGGGAGTTCACGATCCAGTCCATCTCCAAGCCCCTCGTCCACGCGATGGCGCTGGAGGATCGCGGCCGCGACACCGTCCTGCGGCACGTCGGCGTGGAGCCGTCCGGCGACGCCTTCAACGCGATCGTCATGGACCCGGCGTCCGGCCTGCCGTACAACCCGATGGTCAACGCGGGCGCGATCGCGATCGCCGGGCTCGTCGCAGGCCCGGACCCGGCCGGCCGGGTGCTCGACCGGATCTCCGCGGCGGCGGGCCGCCGGCTCGGCGTGGACGCCGCCGTCCTCGCCTCCGAGCGGCGCACCGGCCATCGGAACCGGGCGATCGCGCACCTCCTGCGCAATGCGGGGGTGATCGGCGAGGGGGTGGACGCCATCCTCGAGCTCTACTTCCTCCAGTGCTCGATCCGCGTGACGGCACGCGACCTCGCGACGATCGGCGCCACGCTCGCGAACCTCGGCACGAACCCCTGCACCGGCGAGGATGTCTTCCGGCCCGGCGACGTGCGCGACGTGCTCGCGGTGATGCTCACCTGCGGGATGTACGACTACTCGGGCGCCTGGGTGCTGCGCGTGGGCATCCCCGCGAAGAGCGGCGTGGGCGGCGGCGTGCTCGGGGTCGTGAACCGCCAGCTCGGCATCGGCACGTTCTCCCCGCGGGTGGACCGGCGCGGGAACAGCGTGCGCGGGATCGCCGCCTGCATGGAGATCGCGGACGAGCTCGGGCTCCACCTCTTCGACCCGCTGAACGCGGGCTCCAGCTTCCTCCGCGCACTCGTCTGACCGCGCGACCGGGGCGCTGCGGGGCAGGCTCGGCGCGCGCCCGCTCGGGGGGCGTGGCACCATACGCACCGCACCCGCCGTCCCGCTCCGCCTGCGCGCGCCCGACCGCCTGCGCCGGCCGTCTCTCCCGGAGGTCCCGTGTTCGCAGCCTGGGGTCGCCTCGTCTACCGACGACGCCGCCTGGTCGCCGCTCTCTCGCTCGTCGTCACGCTCGTGCTCGGCTTCTTCGCCGCGGGCGTCTCGAGCAGCCTGACGAGCGGCGGCTGGATCGTCACGAGCTCGGAGAGCGCGCAGGTCGCCGAGGTCCTCGCCGACGAGTACGGCGCGGGCGGCAGCCGGATCGTGGTGATCGTCACCGGGCCGGAGGGGACGGATGCGCGGTCGCCGGAGTTCGCCGCGGTCGTCGCGGACACCCTCGCCCCGCTGCGCGCGGACCCGCTCGTCGTGGAGACGACCGGCTACGCCGAGTTCCCGGCGGACCGCTTCATCAGCAGCGACGGCCGCGGCACGTACGTCGTCGTCGCGCTCGGCGTGGACGAGGAGGCCGCGGTCGACCAGGTCGAGCACATCGAGTCCCTCCTCGCGCCGCCTGCGGGCGTGACCGTCGCGCTCACCGGCTACGCGCCGCTCGCCCGCGATTCCACGGAGATCTCCGAGCAGGACCTGCTCCGGGCGGAGATCGTCTCGCTCCCGCTCGCGCTCCTCATCCTCGTCGGCGTCTTCACGTCGATCGTCGCGGCGGGGATGCCGCTCCTCGTCGCCGGTCTCGCGATCCCGTCCGCCCTCGGCCTGATCGCGCTCCTCGCGGCGCGGACGGAGATGAGCATCTACGTCCTCAACGTCTCGACGATGCTCGGGCTCGCCCTCGCGATCGACTACTCGCTCTTCATGGTCAGCCGGTTCCGCGAGGAGCTGGGTCGCGGCCGGACCGTGGCGGAGGCGGTGGAGCGGTCCGTCGCGACGAGCGGCAAGGCGGTCGTCTTCTCCGCGCTCGCGGTCGCGATCGGGCTCGGCGGCCTGATCGTCTTCGAGTCGTCCGCGCTCACCTCGATCGGGGTCGGCGGGGTCGTGATCGTGTCCGCGTCGGCGCTCTACTCCGTCACCTTCCTGCCCGCCATGCTCGGTATGCTCGGCCACCGGGTGAACGCGCTCTCCGTGCGCCGCATCCTCACGCGCATCCGGCGCCACGCGCCCCTCGAGGACGGCACCTACCCCGAGCGGACGGATCGCTGGGAGCGGCTCGCGGCGCGCGTGATGGCGCGGCCGCTCCGCGTCGCGGTCCCGGTCGTCCTCTTCCTGCTCGTCCTCGGGCTGCCGTTCCTCCACATCCGCCAGGCCGTGCCGGATGCCGCGGTCCTGCCCCCGGGGACGCCCGCCCGCGACGCGTACGTGGCGCTCGAGCGCGACTTCCCCGCCGGCGAGACGAGCCCGATCGTCATCCTCGCCGAGATCCCCGGCGACCCGGCCGCGCCGGAGACGATCCGCGCCCTCGCGGACTACGCCGAACGCCTCGACGCGCTCGAGGGCATCGACCGGGTGGAGAGCCCGTTCTCCTCCGTCGTGGACCCCCGGACCGGTGCGCTCCTCACGACCGACCAGCTCGTCCTCGCCTACGGCACGCCCGCCTTCCGGGCGCAGCTCCAGCCGCTCCTCGACGTGTACGTCCGCGACTCGCTCGTGCGCTTCGACGCGATCAGCCCGTATCCGCCGGCCCAGCCGCGCGCCGCGGACCTCGTCCCGCTCGTGCGCTCCGTGCCGCCGCCGGACGGCGTGACCGTGCGCGTCGGCGGCATGGCCGCGGGCGGCTATGACTTCATCCACTCCATGGAGGAGCGCATCCCCACGATGCTCGCGCTCGTCATCGGCGCGATGCTCGTCATCCTCTTCCTGCTCTTCGGCTCGGTGACCCTGCCGATCAAGGCGGTCGTCATGACGCTCCTCTCGCTCACCGCGAGCTTCGGGGCGCTCGTCTGGATCTTTCAGGACGGCAACCTGTCGGGGATCCTCGGCTTCGAATCGCCCGGCTACACCGTGGCGGGGAACCCGGTGATCATGTTCGCGGTCCTCTTCGGCCTGTCCATGGACTACGAGGTCCTCCTCCTCTCGCGGATGCAGGAGGCGTGGCGCCGCACGGGCGACAACGTCCTCGCTGTCGGCGAGGGCCTCGCGAAGACGGCGGGCACGATCACGGGCGCCGCGCTCATCATGGTCATCGTCTTCGCGTCGTTCGCGCTCGCGGACACCGTGACGATCAAGAGCGTCGGCGTCGGCATGGCGATCGCCGTCGCGCTCGATGCGACGGTCATCCGCGTCCTCCTCGTCCCCGCGACGATGCGCCTGCTCGGGCGCTGGAACTGGTGGGCGCCGGGGCCGCTCGGGCGGTTCGCGGACCGGCTCGGCTTCAGCCACGTGGAGACGGACGAGCCGCCCGCCCCCGCCCGGTGAGCGGTCGCGGGCACCGGCACGCGCACGACGCGGGCGCGCGCTACGACCGCGAGGACCGGCGCCCACCAGGCGGCGTAGCGCTCGTGGAGCGGATCATGGCCGAGGTGCGCCTCCCGGCGGCGCCGACGATCGTGGAGATCGGGGCGGGGACGGGGACGCTCGCCCGAGCGCTCGCCCGAGCGCTCCCCGGGGCGCGCATCGTCGCCACGGACCGCTCGGCCAGGATGCTCGCGGAGGCGCAGCGCGCGGCCGACGCGGACCCCGCGCTCGCCGCCCGGATCGCGCACCGCACCGCGCCCGCCGAGGCGCTCGGGCTGCCCGACGGCTCGGCGGACCTCGTCGTGGGTGCCTTCGTCCACCAGCTCGTCCGCGATCGCGGTCCCGTCCACGCGGAGTGCCTGCGTGTGCTCCGACCGGGCGGCGCGCTTGCGCTCGTCACCTGGCAGGCGGGCGGCGCGCTGCCGGACGCGGCCCGCGCCTTCGATGATGTCGTCGCGGATTCCGGCTGCGACGTGCCCGTCCCGGGCCACGCGCCGGAGCGCCGTGCAGGGGACCTCGCCTCGCCTGACGCTGCCGCGCGCGAGCTCCGCCGGGCGGGCTTGCGCCGCGGGGCCGCCCGCGCCACGGCGCTGCGCACGACCTGGGATGCACCCGGCTACCTCGCGCTCAAGGAGGCGTACGACGAGGCGGCGCTCTTCGCGGCCCTCGCGCCCGCGGACCGCGACCGGCTGCGCGGCGCGGCCGCGGCTGCCTTCGCACGCCTGCCCCCGGACGCGTTCGTCTGGACGGCGCCGCTCGTCTCGGTCGTCGCCCGTCGTCCGGGCGTGGCACCCGGGGGCTGACGTCCCGGCGCGCCGGTGGCATCCTCTGCCGATGCAGAAGATCATCAACGCCCCGGCAGCATTCGTCGACGAGATGCTCCAGGGGATCGTCGCGGCCCATGGCGGCCGCCTTGCGCTCGTCGGACCCCGCGGCATCGTCGCGGGCGATGCCCCCGTCACCGGCAAGGTGGCGATCGCGACCGGCGGCGGCTCCGGCCACCTGCCCGTCTTCCTCGGCTATGTCGGCCGCGGGCTGATCGACGGCTGTGCCGTCGGCGGGGTCTTCTCCTCGCCGAGCAGCGATGTGATGCTCGAGGTGACGCGCGCCATCCACGGCGGCGCGGGCGTCCTCTACCTCTACGGGAACTACGGCGGCGACCGGATGAACTTCGACCTCGCGGCGGAGCTCGCCGCGGACGAGGGCATCGAGGTGCGCACGATCCTCGGCGCGGACGACGTCGCGTCGGCGCCCCCCGCGGCCGCCGCGAAGCGCCGCGGGATCGCGGGGATCTTCTTCCTGTACAAGGTCGCGGGCGCGAAGGCCGCGACCGGCGCGTCCCTCGCGGAGGTCGTGGCGACCACCGAGCGCGCCGCGGCCGGCCTGCGCACGATGGGCGTGGCGCTCTCCTCCTGCATCCTCCCCGAGGCGGGCGTGCCGACCTTCGACCTGCCCGCGGGCCAGATGGAGATCGGCATGGGGATCCACGGCGAGCCGGGCGTCCGGCGCGGCCCGCTCGGGACCGCGGACGCGATCGCGGACGAGCTGATGGCCGCGATCCTCGCCGACCTGCCGTACGGCCGCGGCGACGAGGTCGCGGTCCTCGTGAACGGCCTCGGCGCGACGCCGAAGGAGGAGCTCTACCTCCTCTACCGGCGCGCCGCCCGGATCCTCGCGGGGGAGGGGATCCGCGTCCATCGGACGTGGATCGGCGAGTACGCCACCTCGCTGGAGATGGCGGGCGCCTCCATCAGCCTCCTGCGCCTGGACGAGGAGCTCCGCGGGCTCGTCGATGCGCCGGCGGATTCGCCGTTCTTCGCCCAGCTGTGAGCGACCCGGCAGCGCCCGCGGCCGCGGTCGTCGCGCTCGTCGCCGGCGCGGCGGCGGACGCGGTCGTGCACACCGAGCTCCTCAACCGCCTCGACGGCACCGCGGGCGACGGCGATCTCGGCATCACGCTCACGCGCGCGGCCGAGGCGATGGCCGCGATCGCGGACGAGGCTGCCGCGCTCGCGCCGGGTCCCGCGGTCCGCCGCCTCGGGCGGGCGGTCGCGTCCGGCGCGCCGTCCACCGGGGGCACGCTCCTCGCCTTCGCGCTCATGGCCGCGGGCGCCGCGGACGACCCCGCGCGCACGCCGGCCGAGCGGGTCGCGCTCGGCCTGGATGCCGCGCGGCGCGCGATCGCCGAACGCGGCCAGGTCGCGCCCGGGGATCGCACGATGCTCGACGCGCTCGGGCCTGCCGCGGACGCGTTCGCGGCCGCCGTCGCGGCCGGCGCGGCGCTCGCGGATGCGGCGCGGGCTGCCGCGGACGCCGCCGAGGCGGGTGCCCGTGCGACCGCGACGATGGAGCCGACGGTCGGCCGTGCGGGCTGGCTGAAGGACCGCGCCCGGGGGAACGAGGACGCGGGCGCGCGGCTCATCGCGCTCGTGGCGGACGCCGCCGCGCAGCGGGCGCCGCGCTGACGCCCGCCCGCGCGGTCCGCCCGCGCCCGGGGGACGCGTGAACTTCGCGACCCTCGGCTACTTCCTCTTCCTCCTCGCGGCGGTCGCGGTCTACTGGCTCCTGCCGCGCGCGGCCGGGCGCTGGTGGCTGCTCCTTGCCAGCCTCGCCTTCTACGCGACCTGGAACGCGCTCTACATCCCGCTCTTCGCGGGCCTGATCGCGCTGAACTTCCTCATCGCGCGGCGCATCGCGGGCCCGGACGGCCGGCGCTGGCTGGCGCTCGGCATCGGCATCGACCTGGCCGGGCTCTTCATCGCGAAGTACCTCGATTGGGTGCTCGGCAGCAGCGCATCGGTCGTCGCCCTCGTCACCGGGCGGCCGGTCGAGCTCGCCGGGCTCGGCATCGTCCTGCCGCTCGCGATCAGCTTCGTGACGTTCACGTTCATCGCCTACCTCGTGGATGTCCACCGGGGCCGGGCGCCCGAGCGCAAGCCGATCGACTACGCGCTCTTCGTCACGTTCTTCCCGCACCTCATCGCGGGGCCGATCATGCGCGCACGCGAGTTCCTGCCCCAGGTCCACCACCCGCGGCCGTGGCGCTCGTCCTATCTCGGCGAGGCGGCACCGCTGATCATCGGCGGGCTGCTCAAGAAGACCGCGGCGGACCGGATCCACCCGATCGTCACCGAGGCGTTCGCGGACCCGTCGCGCTACGCGCCGGTCGGGCTGCTCGTCGTCGCCACGGCCTTCACGTTCCAGCTCTACCTGGACTTCGCGGGCTACACGGACATCGCGCTCGGCTCGGCGCGCCTGCTCGGCTTCCGCCTGCCGCGGAACTTCGACTGGCCCTATCGCGCCCACTCCATGGCCGAGTTCTGGGGCCGCTGGCACATGACGCTCGGGCGCTGGCTCCGTGACTACCTCTACTTCCCGCTCGGGGGCTCGCGCCGCGGGGATGCGCGCGCCTACCTGAACCTGATGATCACGATGACGCTCTGCGGCGTCTGGCACGGCGCGGGCATGACGTACGTCGTCTGGGGCGCGCTCCAGGGCGTCGCGCTGTGCGTCAACCGCTGGTGGCGGCGGCGACCCGGCGGGATCGTGCTGCCGGTCCTCGTCTCGTGGGCGCTCACCTTCGCGTTCGTCGTCTTCGTGCGCATCTTCTTCATCGCCGAGGACCTCGATGCGTCCTTCCGCTATCTCGGCGCGCTCCTCGTCCCGGCCGGCGGGGGCGGCCTGCCGCCCCTCTGGCTGACGCTCGCGGTCCTTGCGGGGATCGTCGCCCAGTGGCCCGCGGTCGCGCGGCTCTTCCTCCGCCTCGCGCCCGACCGCTCGTCCCGGCGCTGGCTCGTCTACGGCCTGTCGGTCGTGGTGATCGTGCTCTTCATGCCGATCGTCCGGCCCGACTTCATCTACTTCGCGTTCTAGGGGGAGGTCGCGCCATGGACGCCCGCACGCCCGACCGCACCCCACCGCGCCGCGAGCCGGCGCGCCCGCCGCTCCGTCGGCGCCGGCTGCTCCTCCTCTTCGTGCTGCTCCTGGTGCCGATCCTCTGCCTGGAGGCCGGCGTGCGCATCCTCATCGCGCTCGACCGGCTGCCGGTCGCCGCGGCGCACACCGAGACCACGGAGATCAAGTGGACGCGCCTCGCGCGCCTGCCGGGCACGGACATCCTCCTGCTCGGCCCCTCGACGATGAACGCGGCGATCGACCCGGCCGTCCTGGGCGACCTCGCCGGCGACGCGCTCGGGCGGAAGGTCACGGCCTTCAACCTGGGCATCCCGGGGCTCGCGCGCGAGCCGCGTCTCGTGGAGGAGCTCGCCCGGGCCGGACGCGTCCCGCCCGTGGTGCTCATCGCCATCTCGCCGGGCATCCGCGACGACGGGACGGACGACGTGGCCGTCGGCGAGGGGACAGATGGCACGGGGAGCTTCCTCGCCTCGCCGATGGGCCAGCTCTTCGGCCGCTGCGCGGACCTGCCGGAGCCCGGCTGGGTGGCCTGGACCGACTGCGCCGCGGGCCTCGTCTCGGCGGCGTGGCGCTGGCGCGGCCGGCCCGGCGAGGTGCTCGGGGCGATCACGCGGCCGCGGGACCTCGCGTCCGTGGAGGGGCGGCGGCGTCCGGACGGCTTCGGTGGCGGCCCGCCCACATCGGTCGCCGAGGTCGAGGCGCAGATCCCCACGGGCCTCGCGCGCGATCCCGGGCCGACGCTCATCGGCGAGACGACGCTCGCGCGCTTCCGGCGGATCGCCGAGGTCGTCCGTGCCGCGGGCGGCACCCCGATCGGTGTCCTCGTCGGCTATGCCCCGCCGTACATGGCGGCGCTCGAGGAGCGCTATCCCGGCTTCCGCCAGGCGTGGCTCGACGGGGCGGCGCGGATCGGCGCCGATGCGGGGATGACGATCGTCGACCCGGGCCCGTTCGACCCGTGGTGGGGCGAGGGATCGAGCGAGGACATCCGCCATCTCAGCCGTGAGGGTGCGCCGGACTTCACGCGCGCCGTCTGGGCCGCGCCGGGCCTGGCCCCGGCCGTGCTCGGGGCGCTCGGCGGGGAGGCGCCGCTCCCGTCCGCGTCGCCGGACGCGGGGTAGGGCTCCGGCCGCCGGGGGCTCCGGCCCCGTGGGCCCCGCGTCAGACCGGTCGGCAGTCCGGGCAGGCCTCCCGTCCCGCAGCCCGTGCCGCCATGAGCGTCGCCCAGCCGTGGAGCGCCGCCGGCGGCAGCGCGCGGACGCGCGCACAGGTCGGGTGGCAGACGGTGGCCGTCTCCGCGGCACCGACGACGCGCAGCCCCGCGCCCGCGAGGGCCGCGAGCCGCGCGAGGTCCACGCCCTCGGCCGCAAGGAGGCTGCGCTTCGCCTCCGGGCCGCCCGCGCTGTACTCGCCGATCCGCCCGTCGCTGCGCACGATCCGGTGGCAGGGGATGAGGAAGGGGACCGGGTTCCCGGCGAGCGCGGAGCCCGCCGCGCGCACCGCCGCCGGACGGCCGGCCGCTGCCGCCGCCCAGGCGTACGGGCGCACCTCGCCGCGCGGGATCCGCGCGGTCGCCGCGAGCACCGCCCGCGCGAACGCACCCAGCCCCGCGAGATCGGCCGGCGGCGCCGGATCGTCCGCGCCCGCGAGGACCGCACGCAGCCGCGTCGGCAGCACGCCGCCCACCCCAGCGACGCGCGCCGCGAACGCCTCGGCGTCCCCCGCCGGATCGATGCGCACGACGCCCGCCGGGCCCCACGCCACGTCGACGGGGCCGAGCGGACCCGCGAGCGTGGCGGCGTACAGCGCGCTGCTCACAGGCCGCTCCCCGTGCCTCCGGCCCGACCGAGGAGGAACCCGTCCGCGAGCGGATCGCGCGCGTCGAGGACGTGGCGCGTGGTGCCGGTGAGGAAGGCGCGTCCCGCGACCGTCGTCAGGACGGTGGTCCTGCCGCGGGTCCGCCCCGGCGTCTCGATCCGGGCGCGGAAGGCCTCGCCCGTGATCCCCGCGTTCACGACCTCCGTGCCCGGCCCGAGCCGGCCCGCCGCGTACAGGTCCGCAAGGAGCGCGCTCGTCCCCGAGCCGCACGGGGAGCGATCGACCTCCGCATCCGCGAAGACGGTGACGTTCCGGAAGGTCGCATCGCGCGCCCGGCCGTCCGGGCTCGAGGCGGGGTCGTGGTCCACGACGATCGTCCCGTAGATGAACGCAAGATCCGTGTCGTCGGGGTGGACGGGGCGGTGGTCGCGCCGGAGCACCTCGGTGATCGCGGCGCCGGCGCGGGTGAGCGCGGCCGCCTCCTCGGGGACGACGCGCAGGCCGAGCTCGGCCGCATCGACGATCCCGTAGTAGGCGCCGCCGAATGCGACGGAGACGGCCAGGCCGCCGCGCGCCGCGGCTGCCCCATGGAGCGCGACCCCGTCGGGCGCGATGACGAGGCCCGTCGCGTCCTGCCAGGCGGGGACGTTCGCGAAGCGCACCCCCGCCACGACCGGACCGCCGTGCGCCCCGAGCGCGACCTCCGCGTCCGCACGGACGATCCCGGCGGGCGTCTCCCAGCGGATCGTCGTGACCGGGGCCGTCGCGGGGTGCAGCCCTTCCTCGATGAGGCCCGTCGTGAGCGCGATGATGCCGTGGCCGCACATCGTGCTGTAGCCCGCCGTGTGGAGGAAGAGCACCGCGAGGTCCGCGTCCGGGCCGTGCGGCGGCAGGACGATCGCCCCGTACTGGTCGCGATGCCCGCGCGGCTCGAGGAGGATCGCCCGGCGCACCCAGTCGGCCTCGGACGCCACCCAGCGCCGTCGCGCGAGGATCGGCAGGCGCGGGATCGCCGGCAGGCCGGCAGTGACGAGGCGGAGCGGCTCGCCCGCGCAGTGGAGGTCGAGCGTCTCGAGGACGGCGCGCGCATGGGCACGGGCAGCGGAGGGGCGGGCGGCGGCGTCGTGCCCCGGGGCGGGCGGCGGCGATCCGTGGGTCATCCGCGCGAGCCTAGACCACGCGCCGCTCCGCCGTCCGGGCCGGTCGGCCCTCCGCGGGCGACACGGCCGGCGCCGGGCAGCCGGGCCGCGGCGACCCGCGCGCCGACCGGCCGTGCCGCCCGCGGTCGCCCGCGACCGGACCGCATCCGGGGCGTGCCCGGGTCGCCACCGCCGCCGTCCGCACCGACCGGGTAGCCTTGCGCAGCCATGGCGACCCGACGCACCGCCACCTCGACCGCCGCGCGCCGCAACCCGGCCGTGCGTGCCGAGCCGCGCGGCATCGGCAGCGCGGGCGCCCGCGATCCGCTCGCGCGCGAGGTGAAGCTCCTCGGCGCGCTCCTGGGCCAGGTGATCGTGGAGCAGGAGGGCGCGGAGCTCCTCGAGCTCGTGGAGCGCGTCCGTCGGGCCACGATCGCGCTCCGGCGGACCGGCGCGTCGGCCGCCCGCGACACGCTCGGCAGCGCCCTCGACGGCATCGCGCCGCCCGCGGCGGAGGGCCTCATCCGCGCCTTCTCGCTTTACTTCCTCCTGGCGAACCTCGCGGAGGAGAAGCAGCGGGTGCGGCGGCTCCGGCGGCTCGGGCGGACCGCGCCCGGCGGGATCGTCCACGGGACGCTCGCGGCGGCGCTCGACGCGCTCGGCGCGGACGCCGGGCCGCTCGCCGCGGCGCTGCGCATCGACCTCGTGCTCACCGCGCATCCCACCGAGGCCCGGCGACGCACCACCCTCGTCGCCCTCCGGCGCGTCTACCGGCTGCTCGAGCGCCTGGACGACCCGCGCCTCACGCACGCGGAGGACCTCGAGGTCCGGCGCCGGCTGCGCGAGGAGATCACGCTCCTCTGGCAGACCTCCGTGCTCCGCATGGAGGCCCCCGCGCCGCTCGACGAGGTCCGCTCCGTCATGGCGTTCTTCGACGAATCGCTCTTCGTCGTCGCGCCGCGCCTTACCCGGGCGCTCGACCTCGCGCTCGACGACCGGGTCGCCGGCGGGCGTGCGCGCCAGATGGCCGACGGCTCGGCAGCGGCGGACAGCGGCCGCTCCGGGACGCGGCCGCCGGTCGCGGCGCCGTTCCTCCGCTGGGG
>JBJTJV010000067.1:0-2645 GCA_046352645.1 Chloroflexota bacterium
CCGTCCGCGGGCGTGTTCTGCAGCCAGATCGCGGCGAAGAAGCGGTTCCCCACGCACGTGATCGCCGGATACGCCACGGTCGCACCGGCGCCGAGGGAGGTGATGAGCAGGCCCAGGCTGCCGAACCCATCGAGGTCCTTCCCGTCGATGACGAGGTTCTCCTCGCCGGGTGCGGAGCCGTCGAGCTGCACGGCGCTCGCGATCCAGAGCTTCCCCATGCACACGGCGGCAGATGCCGCGCCGTTGGGCAGCGGGTCCAGCCGCGACGGCGCGGTCCACGTCCCGCCGGCGTTGCGCGACATCCGGTACCAGACCGACGCCGTCCCGTCGCTCTCGCTCCAGACCGCGCCGAGGCTGCTGCCGCGGGCCGCGATCGCCGAGACGAGCGGCCCGTCCGGGGAGGAGCGGAGGAGCCGCGTGGGGCCGAAGGCGGTGGCCGGACCTGCTGCCGACGGGAGCGCGACGGCTGCCGCAAGGAGCACGGCCGCGGCGCGGCGGATCGGGTGGTTCATGCGTGGTGTCTCTCCTGGCGGGCACGGCTGGGCTGCGGCGGAGCCTGCCCGACCGACGGTCCGGGCGTCAAGAGGACTGCCGGGGGGCGTGGCCGCCGCATCCGCGGGCTCAGCCCTCAGTCGCGGACCGCGACGATCGCCTCCACCTCCACGGGCAGGCCGTAGGGGAGCATCTCCACCCCGACCGCGGCCCGCGCGTGGCTGCCTGCCTCCGGTCCGAGCACGGAGAGGAGCAGGTGCGAGCAGCCGTCCGCGATGCGCGGCGTCGCCACGAACCCCTGCGCGCAGCGCATCCACGCGACGACGCGCAGGACGCGCACGACCCGGGCGAGATCGCCAAGCTCGTTCGCCAGCGTGGCAAGGAGCGCGATCCCGCACCGCCGTGCCGCGTCGTAGCCCTCCGCCTCCGTGAGCTCCGCGCCGATCCGCCCGGTCGGCCGGTTCCCGTCCGCGTCCGGCGCCGGACCGTGGCCGGCGAGGAAGAGCGTGTCGCCGGCCCGGGTCGCGCGGACGTACGCGCCGCGCGGCGGCGTGAGCACGGGCAGGACGATGCCGAGCGCGGCGAGCCGTGCCTCCGGGGACGCGCCCGGGGGCATCGGTGGGATCGGGAGCGCGCCGTCGCTCACGATGCCGGGAGGATCCGCGCGAGCTGGAGGGCGAGCGCCGTCTCCGAGAGCGGCCCGAAGCTGACCGCCCGGACGATGCCGCCCCCGTCGATGAAGACGGAGATCGGGATGCCGCCGACCCCGCGGTACGCGTCGTAGACGACCTCGCCCGGATCGGGCAGGAGCGGCCATGCCGCGCCCTGGGCCGCCGCGAAGGCGCGCGCCGGATCCGGCAGGTCCTTGTGGATGATGCCGAGCACCTCGAGACCGGCATCCGCGTGCGCGGCGCGGGCTGCCACGAAGGCGGGGAACTCGTCGCGGCAGGGGACGCACCAGCTCGCCCAGAAGTTCACGATCACCGGCCGCCCCGCGTAGTCGGCGAGCCGGACGGTCCGCCCGTCGAGGTCCGCGAGCTCGATCGGCGGCGCAGGGCGATCGAGGAGCGGGCTGCCCCCCACCACGACCGGGCTTGCACCCGGGTTCGTCGCCGGTGCGGGCGGCCCGAGCGGCACGACCGCGAGCACGGCGAGCAGCCCGATGCCGAGCGCGACCGCAAGGAGGAGGGCGGGGCTGCGCCGGGGCCAGGGCGCGGACGACGCGCCCGGGTCAGCGGACGTAGAGGGTGCCCGCCATGATCGGATGGACGATGCAGATGAACGGGTACTCGCCGGCCGCGAGCGCCGGCACCGCGTAGTCGATCGTCGCCGGACCCGTGACCAGCTCGCCGTTGTACGCGAGCGAGCCCATCGCGGCATCCGTGTAGATCGCCACGTTGTGCGGCACGCCGTCCTGCTTGTTCTCGAAGGTGATCGTGAACGCCGTGTCCGCGGGGACCGCGATCGCGCTCTGCTCGAAGGACATGACGCTTACCGCGGAGACGTACGGCGTCTCGGTGACCTCGGGCCCGGCATCCGCGGTCGCCTCCGTGGTCTGGGGCAGGTAGGTGAGGAGCGTGGGCGCGGCCGTGAGGAGGATCGCACCGATCGCGATCGTGGCGTAGACCGGCACGAGCGCGCTCGGCCAGATCTTCCGCGGGTCGCGCTCCGGCTCGCCGTGCCCGCCTTCCGCGACGTCGCGGTACTCGCGGCCCGCATCGCGCAGCCACCCGATCGCCGCGATGAGCCCCATGAGGAGCCCGCCGACGATGAGGATGGGCCCGAGGGCGAGCCCGAGGAAGACGAAGAGGAGGCCGACCGGGCCGAGGAACGGCCAGGGCGACGGCGGCGGGATGTGGACGCCGTCCGGGATCTGCTCGGGGAGCGGCTCGAGGCCCTCCACGTGCGGCGCGGGATGCAGGTCATGCCCGCCCGCCTCCGTCTCGGCGTACTCCGTCCCCGCGTCGCGGAGCCAGCCGACCGCCGCTGCGAGCGCGAGGACGATCGCGATGCCGAGGAGGACCGGATTCAGCCCCAGGACGAGGCTGAGGAACGCGAAGAAGAGGCCGGCGCTGCCGACGAGGGGCCACACGGACGGAGCGGGCATATGGACGCCGTCGGGCGTCGCGCCGCTCCGCATGCGGCCGGGGACC
>JBJTJV010000068.1:0-5426 GCA_046352645.1 Chloroflexota bacterium
CGCGACGAGCGAGGGGAACGCCTAGATGGATCAGCAGCTGCTCAACTCGCTGGCGCTCTTCGTGCTGGCGATCCTCGTCGGCTTCGAGGTGATCAGCAAGGTCCCCGCGACCCTGCACACCCCGCTGATGTCCGGCGCGAACTCCATCCACGGCATCGTCATCGTCGGCGCGATCATCATCGCGGCCGAGGCGGCCGACCCGTTCGGCTACGTCCTCGCGTTCGTCGCGACGGTCTTCGGCGCGGCCAACGTCGTCGGCGGCTACGTCGTCACGGACCGGATGCTCCAGATGTTCAAGAAGAAGCCCGTCGCCCCCAAGGCCGACGCGCCGAAGGAGGCCTGATCCGATGTCGGAGCAGTGGCTCTTCACCATCGCCTTCTTCGCCTGGCTGATCGGGGCGGCGGCCTTCGTCCTCGGCCTCCACCTCATGAACAGCCCCGCCAGCGCGCGCAAGGGCAACCAGCTCTCCGCGGCCGGCATGGCGGTCGCGATCTTCACCACGCTCGGCTACTACGCCCTCAAGGGCGACGGCCTCTCCATCGAGGCGTGGGT
Source organism: Chloroflexota bacterium (assembly GCA_046352645.1). Classification (GTDB taxonomy): domain Bacteria; phylum Chloroflexota; class Limnocylindria; order Limnocylindrales; family CSP1-4; genus JAFMJV01. Next base: position 554 of record JBJTJV010000068.1, read on the forward strand.
CATCATCATCGTCGGCCTTGCCATCGGCGGCGGCCTCGGCCTCGTCATGGCGAAGCGCGTGAAGATGACCGCGATGCCGCAGCTGGTGTCGCTGTTCAACGCGGTCGGCGGCGGCGCGGCGGCCGTCATCGCGATCTTCGACTACATGCACGTCGCGGGGACGGAGAAGGAGACGCTCTCGACGGCGGTCTTCGTCGTCCTCGGCGTCGTAATCGGCTGCATCACCTTCACCGGCTCGATCGTCGCGTCGGGCAAGCTCCAGGGGCTGATCTCCGGCGCGCCCATCAAGGTGCCCGGCGGCCAGATGACGACGGTCGCCCTCGGCGCGATCGCTGCGATCGGCACGATCATCCTCATCCTCTCCGCGTACGGCGCCCCCCTCGAGGGCATCGGCACCGGCGTGAAGCTCGGCATCCTGCTCGTGATCACGGTCGCGGGCTGCATCTTCGGCATCACGATGGTCCTGCCGATCGGCGGCGCGGACATGCCGGTCGTCATCAGCCTGCTGAACTCGTTCACCGGCACGGCCGCGGCGATGTCCGGCTTCGTGCTGAACAACCCCGTCCTCATCATCGCGGGCGCCCTCGTCGGCGCGTCCGGCGGCATCCTCACGAAGCTCATGGCGGACGCCATGAACCGCTCGATCATGAACATCATGGTCGGCGGCTTCGGCGGCGGCGACGCCGCGGTAGGGGCCGCGACCGGCGGTGGCGCCGGCGGCTCCGTCCGGGAGATCGGCGTGGACGACGCGGCGATCCAGATGGCGTACGCCCAGAAGGTCATCGTCGTGCCCGGCTACGGCCTCGCGGTCGCCCAGGCGCAGCACGCGGTCCGCGAGCTCGCCGAGCTCCTCGAGTCGCGCGACGTGGAGGTCTCCTACGCGATCCATCCGGTGGCGGGCCGTATGCCCGGCCACATGAACGTGCTGCTGGCGGAGGCGAACGTGCCCTACCCGCAGCTCAAGGAGATGGAGGAGATCAACCCCGAGTTCAGCCGCGCGGACGTGGCCCTCGTGGTCGGCGCGAACGACGTGACGAACCCCGCTGCCCGCTCGAACCCGGCCTCCCCGATCTACGGGATGCCGATCCTCGACGTGGACCAGGCGAAGAACGTCATCGTCATCAAGCGCTCGATGGGCCGCGGCTACGCGGGCATCGACAACGAGCTGTACACCGATCCCCGGACGGGGATGCTCTTCGCCGACGCCAAGGCCGGCCTCGAGCAGCTCGCCGCCGCGATCAAGGCGCTCTAGGCGCCGCCCCGGCCGGGCCGCCGCGCCCGGCCGACATCACCCGGACCTCTCGCACGGGGGCCGTTCCGCTTCGGCGGGGCGGCCCCCGTTCCCTATCCTGCGACGCGCCCCCGGGTGCGCCGGCCCGCGCCGTACGCTGCCGCAGCCGTGGCGTGGCGGTCGGCGACGAGGGCGCGCAGGTGCGCGGGCTCCACGACGACCACGTCCGGACCCCAGCCGAGGATCCACGAGAGGATCTCCGCGGTCCCCGAGACCCGTCCCGTCCAGATGACCGACCCGTCGTTGTCCACCTCGATCGCCTGCGACGGGTGCCACGTCGTCTCGCGCACGCGCGCCGCGACCGCGGGCACGAAGCGCAGGGTGATGCGCACGATCGGCTGGTCGGAGATCACGTCCCAGGCGCGCAGGAGGTCGCGCGCGGTCGACGTCCCCGCGGGCGCCGTGAAGGTCTGCGGGCTCACGGACGCGGACGCGATGCGCTCGATCTTGTACGTACGCTGGACGTCCCGGTCCGCGTCCCACGCGATGAGGTAGAGCGCGCGCGTCGCCGCGGACGGCTCGATCGCCAGCGGCTGGATGCGCCGCCTGCCGCCCGACGAGCCGTTCCCGTAGACGCCCGGCCCGTAGTCGATCTCCACGATGCGCCGCTCCAGGAGCCCCTGGGTGAGCGCTCGCAGCACGCTCGTGAAGCGGCTGTTCGTGGCCGTGCCGGCATACGCGTCCACCGTCGCCCGGAGGTGCTCGGCGAGGACGGGCGGCAGGATCTCCGCGATCTTCACGTACGCGTTGATGAGCTCCGTGTCCCGCTCGTCGCTCGCCCGGGCGAGGAGGCGCGCGGCGAGGTAGAGGGTGAGCGCCTCGTGCTGGGTGAGCGCGAGGGGCGGCAGGAACGCGTCACCGGTGATCCCCCAGAGGCCGGTCGTGTTCCAGATCGGCAGGTCCGCGTCCATGTCCATCGCGTTCAGATCGCGGTAGACCGTGCGCCGGGAGACGCCGATGAGGTCCGCGATCCGCGTCGCGGAGATGCCCGTCGGGTGTGCCCGGAGCTGGGCGACGATCTTCAGGTAGCGCGCGGCGCGATCCCACTTCGCACCGCCTCGGTCGGCCTTCATCTGCTCCCCTCCTCGGCGCACATCATGGCGCGGGGGCGGTCGTGGCGTCGTCCGGTGCCGGCACGGGCGGGCGGATGACGTGCGGCTCCGCGCGATCGACCGCGGTGAGGCGCGCGCGCAGCTCACCCTGGATGCCGCGCCGGCCCCACGCATCGCCGGGGTAGCCGTTCAGCCGGAGGAAGGCCTGGCCGAGCTGCCCGTCCGCGAAGACCCACCACTCCAGCGTCCCCCGCCACGCGACGAGCGGCGCGCGGACCGCGACCGGGTCGCCGCCCGCGATCCAGCGCAGCGCGACCATCGCGCGGTGCGCGGTCGGCCCATCGATCGCGGTCCGGCAACGCCGCGCCTTGACGCCGCCGACGATCTCCACGCCGAGGTCCTCGGCCACGGGCGGTCGATCGGGACGGCGGACCGTGACCGCGACCGGGCCGTCCACGGTGAGGTCCGCGAGCCCGGCGAGCCCGAACGGGTCGATCGGTGCGTCCTCCCAGCGGCCGTCGCGGAGGATCCAGGCGCGGTCGCCGATGCGCGCGTAGCCGGTCACGACCGGCCCGAGCGGGCCGTCCGCGCTCCCCGTCCAGCGCTCGTCCGTCCCGGACCGCTCCCCCGTGAGGAGCGCCGTGCCGATCGGCTCGTCGTCCTCGCGCGCCTCGACCTCCAGCGTCAGGGCCGCGCCGGCGCCGATCGCGAGGGGATCCGCGCAGCGCGGGATCGGCAGCGCGGGATCGGTCGGCCCGAAGCGCGAGGGCGTGACGGGCACCTCGCGGAGCGCCACCTCGTTCACCCAGGCGAGGCTGCCGAAGACGACGCCGATGCCCGCGGTGATCGCGACCGCCGCCGCCGCGGCGGCGAAGACGCCGGGCCGCCGGTCGATATCCGTCGCCGCCTCGTCGGACCGCGCTCCGCGCACGCTCACGAGCCCGAGCGTGGCGTAGAGGGCGGTCGCGAGGGTCGCGACCACGGCGCCGTAGGCGACCTCGGGGGAGGGGAGGAGCGTCCTGCCGACGCCGAGGACGAGCTGCCGCCCCAGGAGCTCGATGAGCGGGATGACGAGCAGGGCCGCGGCGATCCCGAGCCAGACCACGGCCGCCGCACCCCGCCAGGTGTGCGCGACCGGCGGCCAGACGCTCGCCACGGTGATCACCGCGACCGGCAGGAACGCGGAGAGGCCCACGGCCACATCGAGCGGACCGCCCGGGCGGTAGGTGATGAGGACGGCGAGCCCGAGCCCGGTCCAGAGCCCGGCGAGGATGCCCGCGAAGACGCGCAGCCAGATGGCGCGGGGTGGCGCGGAGACCCCGGCATCCACGCCGGGGGGTGCAGGGATGCCGGGGTCGCGCGTCGCCGTCATCGGTCCGCGAGCATAGCGCGCCGGGGTCGCCCGCCATCGCGTGGTCGGCCGTGCGGGGGACCGGGTACGATGCGCCGAGCATGCCCCGGATCTTCACGCGCACGATCACCACGCCGGCCGCCGCCCGTCAGGCGCGCCCGGGGACGCGGCCCGTCGTCAGCTTCGTCACGGACTTCGGCATGCGCGATCCGTCGGCCGGGCTGCTCCGTGCCGTGGTGCTCGGCGTGGCGCCGGATGCGCTCATCATCGACATCAGCCACGAGGTCGCGCCCTTCCGCGTGCGCGACGGTGCGCTCGTCCTCTGGTCGGCGATCCCGTATCTGCCGGTCGGCGCGCACGTCGCCGTCGTGGATCCCGGCGTCGGCACGGACCGGCGCGCGATCGCGCTGGAGACGGCGCGCGGGGACTTCCTCGTCGGACCGGACAACGGCATCCTCCTGCCGGCCGCGGCGCGGCTCGGGGGGATCACGCGGGCGCACCTGATCGTCGCCCAGCAGTACCGCCTGCCGGTGGTCAGCGCGAGCTTCCACGGGCGCGACCTCTTCGCACCGGCGGCGGCGCACCTTGCGACCGGGACGCCCATCGACTTCCTCGGGCCGGCGGTCGACCCGAGCCGCCTCCTCGTGGTGGACTGGCCGGAGGCCGAGGTCTACGGCGGCGTGCTCCGCTCGCAGGCGATCTACCTCGATCTCTTCGGCAACGTGAAGCTCTCCGCGCTCGGTCCGGAGCTTCGTGCCGCGCTCGGCCAGGTGCTCTTCGGTGAGACGCTCTGGCTGCGGATCACCGACGCGGCGGGCGTGCGCGATCTGCCGGTGACGTGGGCGGAGACCTTCGGCAACGTGCCGCCGGGGACACCGCTGCTCTACGAGGATTCGTACGGGCGACTCTGCCTCGCGGTGAACCAGGGGTCTGCCGCCGCGCTCGCGGGCGTCGTGGAGGACAGCGAGATCGTGGTGACGCGCGCGCAGCTGCCCGTGGCGGATGCCGGCTGGGGCGGCCCGCCGCCCGCCTACGTACCGGCGCCGATGCCGATGCCGATGCCCGGCCCGGGGCCGGCCCGGGAGCCCGCGCCCGCGCCCGCGCCCGCATGGGAGCCCGCGCCCGCGCCCGCATGGGAGCCCGCGCCCGCGCCCGCATGGGAGCCCGCGCCGGCCCCCG
>JBJTJV010000069.1:0-13676 GCA_046352645.1 Chloroflexota bacterium
ACGCGGCCGGTGACGGTCGCGAAGACGGTGTAGTCGCGGCCGTCACCGGCCGCGTGCGCTTCGAGCACGCGACGCGGACGAAGAAGCGGATCCGCGTCGCGGCGGCTGTCGCCGCCCCCGTCGCCTGAGCCCGGAGATCCCGTGAAGCCCGACATCCATCCCAGGTATCATCAGGCGCAGGTCACCTGCGGCACCTGCGGCACCGTCTTCAGCGTCGGCTCGACGCGGACCGAGATGCGCGTCGATGTGTGCTCGCTCTGCCACCCGTTCTACACGGGCAAGCAGATGATCATGGACACCGCCGGCCAGGTCGAGCGGTTCCAGAAGCGCCTCGAGCGCTCCGCCCGCCTGTAGCCCCCGGCCGTGGCCTCCGATCGCGCGGCGGACGGCGGGCGTCCCTCCGCGGCTGTGACGGATCGGGATGTGCCGGCGCTCGACCCGCTGCGCTGGAAGACCCTCCTCGTCGTCGGCATCGTCTCCCTCATGGTCGTGCTCGACGGCACGGTCATGAACATCGCGCTGCCCTCGATCCAGGCGGACCTCGGCCTCTCCGACGTCGCGCGCCAGTGGGTCGTCACCGCCTACACGCTCGCGTTCGGCGGCCTGCTGCTCCTCGGCGGACGGATCGGTGACTACGCGGGACGCAAGCGCACCCTGATCATCGGCCTCGCGGGCTTCGCGCTCGCGTCGGCGCTCGGCGGGCTCGGCGGATCCGCCCTCCTGCTCATCCTCGCCCGGGCGGCGACGGGTGCCTGCGCGGCCCTCCTCGCCCCGGCCACCCTGTCGCTCATCGCGGTCTCCTTCTCGGATGACCGGGAGCGGACGCGGGCGTTCGCGATCTACAGCGCGATCGCCGCGGGCGGCGGCGCCATCGGGCTCGTGCTCGGCGGCGTCCTCACGCAGGTCGCGTCGTGGCACTGGTGCCTGTTCATCAACGTCGGCTTCGGCGCCGTGGCGATGGCGCTCGCGGTCCCGTGGGTGCGCGAATCGCGCGCGCCCGGCCAGGCGCACTACGACATCCCCGGCGCCGTGCTCGGCACGGCGGGGATCCTCGCGGTCGTCTACGGCCTTGCGGAGGCGGGAGCCGCGGGATGGGGCAGCGCGTCCGCCCTCGGGCCGCTGGCGCTCGGCGTCGCCCTCGTCATCGCCTTCCTCGTCGTCGAGGCGCGCTCGGCCGCGCCGCTCCTCCCCCTGCGCATCGTCCGCGACCGGAACCGCGCGGGCGCCTTCCTCGGCTCGCTCCTGAGCGGCGCGTCGCTCTTCGCCACCTTCCTCTTCATCTCCTACTACCTGCAGGCGGTGAAGGGCTACGCGCCCCTCGAGGCGGGCCTCCTCGGCCTGCCCTTCTCGGCGGGGGTCGTGGTGAGCACGTGGATCGCCCAGCGCCTCCTCCACCGGGTCGGCCCGCGCCTCCTCACGACCGCCGGCTTCGCCCTCGCGACCGTCGGCACGCTCGGGCTCTCGCGGATCGGCGTGGACAGCGCCTACGTGACGGACATGCTCCCCTCGCTCCTCGTGATGAGCCTCGGCATGGGCGTGATCTTCGTGCCCATCACCGTGGTCGCCGTGGACCGGGTCGACCCGGGCGACCTCGGCGTCGCGTCCGCGGTCGTGAACATGACGCAGCAGATCGGCGGCTCCCTCGGCGTCGCGCTCCTCAACACCGTCGCGACCGCGACGACGGCCGCATTCGTCGTCACCGTCGGCGGCGCCGCGACGGACCCGGCCGCGCTCGTGGCCGGCTTCACCGCCGCCTTCACGTGGAGCGCCGGGATCCTGCTCCTCGGCGGGATCGCCTGGTTCCTTCTCGTGCGCGTCGGCCCCCCGGCGGCACCGGCCGCCGCCCTCGCCGCTCCCGAGCCCGCGACGTGATCGTCGGCGGCGGTGTGCGCATGCCCGCGTCCGTCGGCGGCCCGGCCGCAGCCGAGGTCGCGGACGCCGACGCCCGGCGCGCCCGGATCCGCAGCGCCTGGGACCCCGCCCATCTCCCGCGCGCCACCGACGTCGCCCTCGACCGGCTCCTGCCGTGGCTCCGCGAGACGGACCCCACCGGCGTCACGCTCCGGCGGCCCGCCGACCTCGTGGCCGAGGCGCGCGCGCTCATGGGCCCGGGGACGCCCGAGCCCGACCTCGCGCGCTTCGCCGCCATCGTCGACCTCCACCTGCGCACCGCGATCTCCCTCCAGACGACGGGCTCGCTCGCGCGCCAGTTCACCTCCGTGCTGCCGGTGGCGGGCGCGGTGGACCTCCTCGCCGCGATGGCCCCGCAGCCCGCCACCTTCTACGAGGCGGGCCAGCTGCCGAACGTCGCCGACGCGCTCGTGGCCGAGGCATTCGGGCCGCGCATCGGCTGGGCGGACGGGACGTACGCGATGGTCGCGACCTCGGGCGGCGCGCTCGCGAACCTGACCGCCATCCTCGCGGCGCGCAACCGCCACCGGCCGGACGCCTGGACGGCCGGGATCCAGGGTCCCGGCCCGGACGGTCGGCGCCTGGCCATCGCCGTCGGCGCGGATGCCCACTACAGCGTCACGCGCGTCGCCGGCATCGCCGGGCTGGGCGAGGACGCGCTCGTGGTCCTGCCCGTGGACGCTGCGCGCCGGATCGATGTCGCCGCCGCCCGCGACGTGCTCGCCGCCGCGGCTGCGGATGGCCGCGACGTCTTCTGCATCGTCGCGTCCGCGGGCTCCACGCCCACCGGCGCGATCGACCCGCTCGACGCGCTCGCGGACCTCGCCGCCGACATCGGGGCATGGCTCCACGTGGACGGCGCGCACGCGGGCGCCTTCCTCGTGTCGGACCTTCTGCGACCGCGCCTGGCGGGCATCGAGCGGGCGGATTCGCTCTGCCTGGACGCCCACAAGACGCTCTTCGTGCCGGCCGCCTGCACGCTCCTCTTCTACCGCGACCGGGCGGCCGCGGACGCGGCCTTCGCGCAGGCCGCGAGCTACGTCTTCGACGACCCGGCGGACGAGATGGCGCGCTTCGAGTCGGGCGGGCGGAACTTCGAATGCACGAAGCGGCCGTCCATCCTGCCGCTCTGGACCGCCTTGGCGCTCCACGGACGGCAGATCTTCGCCGACCGCCTGGAGCACCTCGTCGCGCGCACGGAGGAGGTCGTCGCGGCCCTGGACCGGCACCCGGACATCGTCCTCGCGGCCCCGTCCGATTCGAACATCGTCACCTTCACGTACGTGCCCGGCCCGCGCGACCCGGCCGCGCTCTCCACCCTCCAGGTCGCGATCCGCGACCGCCTGCGCGCCGACGGCCGCTACCTCATCTCCAAGGTCGATCTCGGGGCGCGGACCGTGCTCCGGCTCGTCGTCATGCACCCGGATGTCGGCCGTACCACCATCGACGCGCTCGTCGCCGAGATCCGCCGCGCCGCGCGTGCGATCGAGACGGAGGACGCGGCGTGAGCCAGCGCGCCGTCGGCCCGCGCGCCGGCCTGCCCGTGGCCGTGCTGCCGGACGCGCGGATGCAGCCCGCGACCGTGGCGGACGTCCTCGCGCTCCCGCCCTTCCTCTCCGTCCTGCGCGCGGCAGAGGCGCACGCGGGCCGCCCCTTCGACACCTTCCCGGCCGCGGACCAGGACGCGCTCGTCCTTCGCCGCCTGGAGCAGCTTCTCGCGGTCGCCCGGGTGAGCCCCGCCTGGCGCGAGCGGCTCGCCGATGCGCCGACGGCGCTCCGCGGCCTCGCCGACTGGGAGCAGGTCCCGATCACGGACAAGGAGAGCTTCACCGACCTGTTCACGGGCGAGCGCCCGGGGATGGTCGTCCCGATCGACCACGGCGGCTTCGAGATCGTCGCGAGCGGCGGCACGAGCAGCGGTCGCCCGTCCGAGACCGTCTACGACCTCGCCGAGCTGCGCGACACGTACGCGCTCTCGGGCGCCTTCATCGGCACGCACATGCTCCCGCCGAACATGGGCGAAGGGCGGCCGCGCTGGCTGGCCACGACGCTCGCGGACTACCAGATGTGGAGCAGCGGGACCATGGTCGGCGGCGTCCTCGCGATGGCGCCGGGCGTGAACTATGACGGTGCCGGTCCGATGAGCGTGGAGGTCTTCCGCCACTTCCTGTCCTACCCGGGTCCCAAGGCGATCATGGGCATCAGCGCGAGCATCGCGTACCTCGCGCGCTTCGCGGAGGGGCTCGAGGAGGAGGCGCGGCGCAGCTTCCGGATCGCGATGTACGGCAGCGGCCAGCTGACGCGCAAGGCCCGCGAGGACCTGCGCGCCGCCTACCCGGAGATCGTCGTCCTCAGCTACTTCGCCGCCACGCAGGCGGAGGCGATCGGCCTTCAGCTCGACCCCGCGTCGGACGCGCTCGCCACGGTCCCCGGCCTGCACCTCGTCGAGATCGTCGGCCCGGACGGGCGCGCGGTTCCGGAAGGGGAGGAAGGTGAGCTCGTCGTCACGCGCCTGCTCGGCGACCAGGCGCCGCTCCTGCGCTACAAGGTCGGCGACCGGGTCCGCCGCCTGCCGCGCATCGTCACGCCCGAGCTGGACACCGCGAGCTTCGCCTTCGTGGGCCGGAGCGGCGACTTCCTCCATATCGGCGACACCCAGTACTCCGCGAAGCGTGCGCTCACCGAGGTCTTCGCGCGCTTCCGCGAGGAGGTCGGCGTGGACCTCGAGGAGGTCGCGCTGGACACGCAGTGGGTGAACCAGCGCGCGACGAAGGAGCTTCTCCTGACGCTCACCGTCCCGGACCCGGATGGGTTGCGGCGGCGCCTCGCGGCGAAGCTCGGGACCGCCGGGTCCTCGCCGGTCGTCGCGGCCGCGATCGTGCGCTCGCTCTCCGTCTTCAACAGCCTGGAAGCGAATCCGGACGCCCTTGCGCGCTCGGGGTACAATTTCGGCATCCGGCTCCTCCCGGACGACTCGCCCGAGCTCGTCCGCACGGAGGTCGGCAAGATCCCCCTGATCGTGGACCGGATCGACGACCCATCGAGCTCACCACGGAGGCCCGCATGAGCATCCGGAACATCCAGGTCTTCGTGGAAGCGCTCGCGCTCGCGTCCGGCGAGGTGCCGGAGCGGGCGGTCTTCCTCGTGGACGACAGCCCGGACAGCACGGGGCGCGGCACGCTCGCGCTGGAGAGCGTCGTGGCCCCCGGCGACCTCGTGCGCTGGAGCCTCATCCCGATCGACCTCCAGGCGCCTGCCTTCATCCGCGCGCTCACGTTCGGCGGCGCGACCGGCACCGCGGATGACGCCGCCACGGACGGGTCGGCCGCGGAGGCAGGCTCGGCCGCGGATGCCGCCGCGGATGCCGCCGCGGATGCCGCCCCGACCGTGGGGCGCGCGCTCGTGCGGGAGGGGATCGTGCCCCTCGTGCCGGGTTCGGACGCAGTCGTGCCCTACGTGCTCCACCTCGCCTTCACGGACCGCCACCCGATGGCGGTCCCGGTCTCCGGCCCGGCCCTCCACGTCCGCGTGCCGGGTGCCGGCCCACTCCCTCCCGGGTCGCTGCTCGCGGCCGACGACGTCCTGTAGCAGGAGGCGCCCCGGATGCAGTACAGCCTCTACCTCGTGATCGCGGCGGTCCGCACCCTGATGTCGGGGTCCGTGGCCGGGAACGCGTGGCTCATCTACCCCCGGGACGAGGAGATCGCGCCCCGGCCGCCCGGGGAGACGGGTCTCGACCCCGCGCTCACCTTCCCGTGCACCGGGGTCCACTATGCGGACGGCTCGATGGCGGGCGATGTGACGCTCAACTGGCTCATCGACGGCATCACCGCGCTCGCCCAGCCGCGTCGGCATCCGATCCCGCTCGACGCCGAGCAGCTCCGCTTCGCCGAGCAGGTGTGGCGACGGATCGCCGACCTCACCTCGCTCGAGGAGGTCGAGCAGGCGCTCGCCGGGATGCGGACCGAGAGCGGCACGGCCTTCGCGGACGTGCGTCTGCCCGACCTGCCGGGCGTGCCCCGCGACATCGACGGGCGGCCGGCCAGCGCGATCCAGGCGCTCGCCGGCGGGTTCATCCGCCCCGTCCTCGCGGACATCACCGGGCCGGCCGTGGACGACGGCGTCATCTTCCCCGCGCAGTACGGGTCGCCCGATCCGCTCACCGAGGGCTGGTACTGGAGCGCCACCGTGGACACGCGACACGTCGGCACCCACGAGGTGCGGCTCAGCCTGGACATCTACCGGCCGACCGTGCGCGGGAACCTGCTCGACTTCATCCCCGAGCGGTATGTCCTGCCGACCTGGCTGGACGTCCGCGCCGTACCCGCCGTGAACGGCTTCACCGGCGGCCCGCTCGGCTACCTGCCTCTTCCGTGGCCGGGAGAGGCCGCGGCGACCGTGACCGGCGAGGTCCCCGCCGATGCGTAACGTGCTCGTGAAGCTGTACATCGACGTGCTCGAGGCCCTCCAGGGTGACCGGATCGCGGGTGCGCTCTTCGCCTTCGACCCCTACTCCACGCACGATTCCGTCCACCTCGGTACGGACCGGCTCCAGACCGCGGTCGGACCCGACGACATCCTCAACTGGGAGGTCAGCTCGCTCGAGTGCGAGGCCTACGTGAACATCGTCGACCTGGAGCTGCCCGCATGGCTCCGGGCGGAGCGCGTGACCGTGCGCGACCGCGACTACTGGCGCGCCCACGTCGTGGGGACGCCGGAGCCTGCGACGTACGCGGTCACCTTCGCCATCGGCCGCTACGGCAAGCGGATGCGCCACGCGGGCCACCTCGGCTTCGTCCCGGCCGTGGATGAGTCGGCCGACCTGCCGGTCCGTCCGCGGGCGTCCGCGGAGCCCATCACGAAGCAGCGCCGCAGCCGCGAGAAGGGAGGGGCCGCATGACCGCACCGTCCGACGGTAGGTTCGTCGCCCGTGTGCAGGAGTTCGGCGCGGGCTCCGCGAGCACGCAGCTGAACATCGTCATCACCGTGGACGTCGCCGGCCTCGCCGCCGGTCGGCCGATCGACGCGTGCGCCTGGCTCTTCGACAACGACCCGCGGAGCGACGGCGACGGCACGGCGCATCTGCGGACGTACTGCACGCCCGGGCAGGTGCTGAACTTCATCATCTACCCGGTGGACGGGAACCGGCGCGCCGACGGCTCCTTCCCCGACTTCCCCCAGATCGAGGCGATCATCTTCTACCAGGCCGACCGGGACGTGCAGGCGTACAAGACGATGGGCGACCTGCGCATCTACGGCGCCCCGGACCGGATGCGCAGCCCGTACACGCCCGTCTACCGCTACTGGGCCGGGACGGTCGAATCGGACGTGGAGCCCGGCACCTACCCCTATCGGCTCCTTCTCTCGCTCCCCGGTGGGGCGGGCGGTGGTCGTCGGTACATCGAGCTCGACACCGCCTCGCTCGAGGTCGATGAGCCGGATGCAGCGGACGCGGGTGAGCCCTTCGGGCGGATCTGAACGTGGCACGTTTCGCCTACGGCGGCCAGGCCCTCATGGAGGGGGTCCTGATGCGTGGCAAGGACGCGATCGGCGTCGCCGTGCGCGGCCCCGATGGGCGGATCTTCTGCACGCAGGAGCGCCTCGACAGCGCCCTCCACCGCAACCGGTTCGCGCGCGCCCCGTTCTTCCGGGGTGTCGTCCTGCTCTACGAGACCCTCGTCATCGGGACGCGCTGGCTGATGCGCTCCGGGTCCATCTCCGCCGCCGGCGAGGGCGTGGCGATGGGCCGCGGCACCGTCGCGGTCACGATGCTCTTCACGCTCGGCATCGCGATCGGGCTCTTCGTCATCCTGCCGCTGCTCATCGCCCAGGGTGCGACGTCCGGCCCGCTCGCCGGCCTCCTCGCGTCGCTCGGCATCGAGGGCGCGCTCCTCGGGTTCATCCAGCACCTCATCGAGGCGCTCGTCCAGATCTTCCTCTTCGTGGGCTATCTGCTCCTCGTCAGCCGCTCCGGCGAGATCGCCCGGGTCTTCCGGTACCACGGCGCGGAGCACATGACGATCCATGCCCTCGAGCACAACGACCCGCTCACGGTCGCCGAGGTCCGCAAGTACCCCACGGCCCACCCGCGCTGCGGCACCGAGTTCCTCGTCGTCTTCATCATCGTGAGCATCCTGCTCTTCAGCCTCATCGCCGGCCAGGATCTCGTCATCCGCATCCTCGGGCGCATCGTGCTCATCCCGGTCATCGCCGCGGTGAGCTACGAGGTCCTCCGCTGGGGTGCCCGCCGGCGCGAGAGCCGCGCCGTCCGCTGGCTCTTCCTCCCCGGCATCTGGCTCCAGGCGATCACGACGAAGCAGCCGGACGACGGGATGATCGAGATCGCCATCGCCGCGATGCAGGAGGCGCTCGCCGCGAACGGCGAGACGGCGCCGGACGGCAGCCTGGACCCGGAGCGCGAGCCGATGCCGGATGTGCAGGCGCTCGCCGCCGACCAGGAGGCGCGCCTCGATGCCGAGGAGCGGGCCGCGACCGCCGCGCTCCCGGACGCGCCTGCACCCGCGGACGGCACGGGCGGTGGTGGCACGCCCGCCGCAGACACGCCCGCCGCAGACACGCCCGCCGCCCCCGGCACGCCGGAGGGCCCCGCCGAGGACGGCCGATGACCCTCGAGGCGCGGCTCGACGAGCTCGAGCGGCGCCTCGACGAGATCGAGGCCGAGTGGTCCCGGCCCGAGGTCGCGGCCGACCCGGAAGCGGGTCGCAGGCTCGGCCGCGAGCAGGCGCAGATCGCACCGGTCGTGGCGAACCACCGCGCGCTCCGCGAGGTCCGCGCACAGCTCGCCGCCGCCCGCCGCGACCGCGACGCGGAGAGCGACCCGGAGATCCGCGAGCTGGCGCGCGAGGTCGTGGACGAGCTCGAGACGCGCGAGGTCGCGCTCACCGAGGAGATCCGCGTCCAGCTCCTCCCGCGCGACCCGAACGACGAGCGGAACGTGATCATCGAGATCCGTGCCGGCGCGGGGGGCGACGAGGCCGCGCTCTTCGCGGCGGAGCTCCTCCGGATGTACCTGCGCTACGCCGAGCGCCACCGCTGGGGTACCGAGCTCCTCTCGCTCAACGAGACGGGCATCGGCGGCATCCGCGAGGCGATCGTGGAGATGCGCGGCGACGGTGCCTGGAGCCGCCTCAAGTACGAGGGCGGCGTCCACCGCGTCCAGCGCGTCCCCGCAACCGAGTCCGCGGGCCGGATCCACACCTCCACGGTCACCGTGGCGGTCCTGCCGGAGGCGGACGAGGTGGAGGTCCGCATCGACGAGGAGAAGGAGCTGCGCATCGAGGTGAAGCGCTCGTCGGGGCCGGGCGGCCAGTCGGTGAACACGACGGACAGCGCGGTGCGCATCACCCACCTGCCCACCGGGCTCGTGGTGGAGATCCAGGACGAGAAGAGCCAGCACAAGAACAAGGCGAAGGCGATGTCCGTCCTCCGCGCCCGGCTCCTCGAGATGGAGCAGCGCAAGGCGCACGAGGAGGAGGCCGCCGCCCGGCGCGGGATGGTCGGCTCCGGCGAGCGCTCGGAGAAGATCCGCACGTACAACTTCCCCCAGGACCGCGTCACCGACCACCGCATCGGGATGGACCTCCACAACCTCCCCCAGGTCCTCGACGGGGAGCTCGACCGGCTGATGGATGCCCTGATCACGACCGACCAGGCGGAGCGGCTCGCGCACCTCGACGCCGCGGCCGGATGAGCGGCGCCGCCGATCCGGCGGACGACCGGGTCGGCCCGCTCCGCGCCTGGGCCGCCGACCGCCTCGCGGCCGACCCGGACGGCAGCGCCCGCCTGGACGCGGAGCTCCTCCTCGCGCACGTCCTCCGCGTCGGCCGGACCACGGTCCTCGCGCACCCGGAGGCACCCGTGGGCACCGGACCCGCGGCCACCTTCCGGGCGCTCGTCGCGCGGCGCGCGGCCGGCGAGCCCGTCGCCTACCTCCGCGGCCTGCGCGAGTTCCACGGCCTCGCCCTCGCCTGCGACGCGCGCGCGCTCATCCCGCGGCCGGAGACGGAGCTCCTCGTGGAGCACGCGCTCGCCGCGATCCGGGCGCGCCTTGCGGCCGCCCCGCGCACGGCGGGCACGCGACCCGTCCGCGCCTGGGACATCGGCACCGGCACGGGCGCGATCGCCATCGCGCTCGCGGCCGCGCTCCGGAAGCGTGGTGCGCTCGCGGACGTGGCCCTGCGCATGAGCGACCTGTCCGCGGATGCGCTCGCGCTCGCCCGCGAGAACGTGGTCGCGCACGGGCTCGCGGACGCGATCACGCCGGCGGAAGGCGACCTGCTCGCCACGGACCCGCCGCCGGACCTGCCCGTGGACGTCATCTGCGCCAACCTGCCGTACGTCGCGACCGCCGAGATCGCCCCGCGCCCGGACCCGACCGCGTACGAGCCGCGGACCGCCCTCGACGGCGGGCCGGACGGCCTCGACCTCGTGCGCCGGCTCCTCGCAGGCCTCGGCGCGGTGCTCGCCCCGGTTGGCGTCGCCTTCCTGGAGATCGGCGCGGACCAGGGGCCGGCGGCGCTGGCCGCGGCGGGCGCTGCGCTCCCCGGCCGGCCGGCCGTCGTCCATGCCGACCTCGCCGGACGGCCGCGCCTCCTCGAGGTCGGCCCCGCCGCCTGACGCGCTCCCGCCCCCGGCGGTCCCCGCATCCGACCATGCGCGGTCCTCCCCCGGCCCGTCGGCCGGTACACTGCGCCGGGACGTCCCGTCTCCCAAGGAGCGCCGCATGACCGCCGAGACCCGAACCGACCCGCGCTGGGCGACGATCGCCCAGGCCGACCCCGAGCTCTGGACCGCGATGCTGGGCGAGCGCGAGCGCCAGACGTGGAACATCGAGCTGATCGCCAGCGAGAACTACACGTTCTCCGCGGTGATGGAGGCGCAGGGCTCCTGGTTCACGAACAAGTACGCGGAAGGGCTCCCGGGCCGGCGCTACTACGGCGGCTGCGAGCACGTCGATGTCGCCGAGCGCCTCGCCCAGCAGCGGGCGCTCGCCCTCTTCCCTGGCGCGGACCACGTGAACGTCCAGCCGCACTCGGGCGCCTCGGCGAACATCGCGGTCTTCCTCGCCGCGCTGAAGCCCGGCGACCCGATCCTCGGCATGAGCCTTGCCCACGGCGGCCACCTCACCCACGGGATGGCGATCAACTTCTCCGGCCTCATCTACGCGCCGCACTTCTACGGCGTGCGCGAGGAGGACGGACGGATCGACTACGACGCGCTCGAGAAGCAGGCCCTCGAGGTCCGCCCGAAGCTCCTCATCGCGGGCGGCTCCGCGATCCCCCGGATCATCGACTTCGAGCGCTTCGGGCGGATCGCGCGGGCGGCGGGCGCGCTCCTCCTCGTGGACATGGCGCACATCGCGGGCCTCGTCGCCGCGGGCGTCCATCCGAGCCCCTTCCCCCATGCGGACTTCGTCACGACGACGACGCACAAGACGCTCCGCGGCCCGCGCGGCGGGCTCGTCTTCTGCCGCGCCGAGCACGCGAAGGCGATCGACAAGGCGGTCTTCCCGGGCTCCCAGGGCGGTCCCCTCATGCACGTCATCGCGGCCAAGGCCGTCGCCTTCCATCTCGCGGCGACGCCGGAGTTCCGCGACGACCAGCGGCGCACCGTGGAGCACGCCCGGATCCTCGCCGAGACCGTCATCGCGGAGGGCGCCAGGGTCGTCTCCGGCGGCACGGACAACCACCTCATGCTCATCGACGTGACGCCGCTCGGGGTGACCGGCAAGGAGGCCGAGACCCTCCTCGATCACGTCGGCATCACGGTGAACAAGAACGCGATCCCGTTCGACCCCCTCCCCCCGAACACCGGCTCGGGGATCCGCGTCGGCACCCCCGCCACGACGACCCGCGGCTTCGGCCCGGACGAGTACCGGACGATCGGCCGGCTCATCGTGCGCGCCCTGCGCGAGCGCGAGGACCCTGCCGCGCAGGCTGCGATCGCCGCCGAGGTCCGCGCCATGTGCGCCCGCTTCCCGGTGCCGGGGCTGCCGCCCGCGTGAGGTCCATGAGCGTCGAGCAGCTCGGCGTCCTCGCCGCGGCGCTCGGCATCGCGGCGCTGCTCAGCTGGCTGCTCACGCCGCTCGCCATCCGCGTCGCCGTCGCCGCCGGGGCGATCGACGAGCCCGATTCCGGCCGCCGCGTCCACCGCAAGCCCATCCCGCGCGGCGGCGGGCTCGCCGTCGCTGCCACGTTCGTCCTCGTCGGCAGCGTCGCCTGGTACGTGACGGACCAGGCCGGCCTCTTCCGCGGCTGGCCGCAGGTGGACCTGCCGACCCAGTCGATCGACCCCGTCCAGGTGGCCGCGCTGATGGGCGGCGTGCTGCTGGCCGCCCTCTTCGGCTTCATCGACGATCGCTGGCAGTTCCGCGCCCGCTGGCAGCTCCTCGAGCAGCTGATCCTCGCGGCGATCGCGATCGGCGGCGCGATCACCATCTCCTTCGTGGTCAACCCGCTGCGCTTCCTCGGCGGCGTCGTCGGCGGTCAGACGATCGACCTCTCCAACGACCCGGTCAGCTGGCTCGTCACGACCCTCTGGGTGGTGGGCATGATCAACAGCATCAACTTCATCGACGGCCTCGACGGGCTCTCCACCGGCGTCTCGCTCATCGCGGCGCTCACCCTCGGGGTCATCTCCATCACGGGCATCCCGTGGAACGTGGAGCCGGTCGTCGCGCTGCTGTGCGCAGCGCTCGCGGGTGCGCTCGCAGGGTTCCTGCCCTGGAACTTCCACCCGGCGCGCGTCTTCATCGGCACCACGGGCGTCTACGCCGTCGGCTTCGCCCTCGCGGTCCTCGCGATCCTCGGCACGGCGAAGATCGCCGTCGCGCTCCTCGTGCTCGGCGTGCCGATCATCGACACGTTCTGGATCATCATCCGCCGGCTCTCCCAGCGGCGGTCGCCGTTCAGCCCGGACCGCGGCCACTTCCACCACCGCCTGCTCGACCTCGGGCTGGACCACAAGCACGCGGTCCTGCTCATCTACGTGCTCTGCGGCGTGCTCGCGATCGCGAGCATCGTGCTCGCGGAGAGCGCCGGCACGCTCTACGCGTTCCTCGGCATCGTCGTCGCCTTCGGGCTCGTCCTCCACCTCTTCTCGCGCCGCGCGCAGGAGGCGCTGGACGCCCGGAGCTACCCGGAGGAGGCGCTGCCGGCGGTCACGCCGACCCCACCGGGCCCATCCGGCACGGCCGGGGAACGCGAACCGTGACGGGAGCCGGTGCTATACTCTTGCTGCCTTGAGCCAGCCCAGCAAGGGGAACGCGAGAGCGCTCGCGTACTTCGCGCTCTTCACGGAGATCGGCGTCGCCCTCTTCGTGACGACCCTCGGTGGTGCGCTGCTCGGGCACTGGCTGGACCAGCAGCTGCAGACCAGCCCGCTCCTCGTCGTCACCGGCTTCCTCGCCGGAGCGCTGCTCGGAGCGGTCGCGGACTACCGCCTGGTCACCCGGTTCCTGGCACGACTGGACAACGAGGAATGAGCGCGGCCCCGCGGTCGCGCTCCGCTCTGGAGCGAATGTGACGAGCGCAACGGACCCGATCGCGACCCTCGGTGAGGCGACCGAACCCGCGCCGAAGAAGCGCAACACCCTGCGCTGGATCCTTCTCCTCACGGTCGCGGTGATCGTCGTGAACAACGCGTCGTTCATCCTCAACCCGCCGCTGGACAAGAAGACCGGGACCACGGACTGCGCCTACACCGTCTGCTTCATCGACGGCAACCACCACCTGCCGCCCCCGCAC
>JBJTJV010000070.1:0-7384 GCA_046352645.1 Chloroflexota bacterium
CCCCACCGCTGCCGCCGCCGGAGAAGCCACCGGACCCACCGGCGCCCCCCGAACCGCCCGCCGCTGCCGACGCGCCGATCGTGCCGAGCGCCGCCGCCATCCCCGCGAAGGTGGGGAGCGAGAGGCTGGACATGCCCGACACGCCGCCCGCGCCCACCGACATCGTCCCGCCCGGGTACCAGTCCGGCAGCCAGATCCCGGTGGTCGAGCGCTGCTCCGCGGCGACATCGACCGAGCGGCCGAGGATCGCCTGCAGCTCGTCCTGCAGCCCGAGGGCATAGGACCACGTGGCAGCCTCGTCCGCGGTGGCGAGCCACGGGACCGTGCCACGCGCCACGACCTCGTCCATGGTCCGCGAGCGCTCCATCGTCAGCCGGAGCGTCCGGCGATAGGCCTCCAGCCACGCGGCGACGCGGGCTCCTGCGAGCGTCCGCTGGGGCATCGCGCGGGCGATGAGGAGGAGCGCGACGCCGCTCACCACCGCGCCCCAGCCGAGCATCAGCACGCCCGTGCTCGGCAGCCAGCCCGAGACCGCGACCCCGCCGATGCCGAGCAGGAGGACCGCGGCGCCCCGGAACGACCAGCGGCCCACGGATCGCTCGGGCGGCTCCCGGAACCAGCCGGCGTCCGCTGCCGCGTGCTCGAGGCGGTCCTCCAGCCCCTCGCGGAGCTCCCCGAGGCGCTCCATCGCCGCAGCATCGAGCAGGCCGCCGCCACCGCGGGCACGCAGCTCCTCGAGCAGCCACAGCTCGGCGGCACCGAGCGGAGCGCGCCGGTCGCGGCGCACCCGCCCCTCCGGCGGGATCAGCTCGATCGCGAGCCCGGACCGCCCGCGTCCCGCGGTCGCGTCCCGGAAGCGGATCTCGCCCCGTGACGCGAGATCGACGAGGGCGGTCGTGAGCGCGCGGGCGCCCGCGCGGCCGTCCGTGATGACCGTCGCGGCGGCGGGGGAGAGGCCGTCCGGCGGCGCGGGCATGAGCACGGACGCGTCGTCCGCGACCTCGGGGTCCCGTCCGAACCGGAGCCAGCTCCACGATGCCCAGCCGACGAGGCCGAGGATGAGGAGCGGCGCGACGACGAGCCCGGTGACGGCGTCCACCTGGCGCGTGACCTGGAGGCTTCGCGCACGCTCGGGCGTCGTGCTGACGTCGATGCGCTGGAGGGCGTCGATGAGGGCGGTGCGCAGATCGCACGCGCGGAGCGAGGGGAGCATGGCGTCCCGGAAGAGCGCGTCGCGATCCTCGTTCGTGAGGAAGGTGTCCCGGAAGCCGGGGCCGGCATAGAGCTGGACCTGGCCGCCGCAGCGGCTCTCGTCGAGGTCGAAGAGGATGACGAGCCCGTCGTCGAAGCCGCGTCGGCCCACGCCCCACTGGTCCATGAGCGAGCGGGCGTCCGCCTCGGCCTCCGCGGGCGTGTCCGCGTCCGGCTTCACCTGGGTGAAGACCGCGATCTCCGCGCCGGTCCGGTCCTCGATGGCCGCGATGATCTCGGCGAGGAAGAGCTCGCTCTCCTTGTCCAGCACGTGCGCGTAGTCGTACACCGTGACGCCGGGCAGCGGGTCGGGCCAGGGGGGACCGGCGCGCGGGACGGGGTCCTTGTCCGTCGGGCCGAGCGGGCGCGGCGTGGCGCCCGGCCCGGGCGTGGCCCGCGGGCGCGGTGTGGCGCCCGGGCCGGGCGTCGGGCCCGGGTCCACGATCTCGCCCGGGTTGGCGCTCGTGGCGAGCGCCGTGAGCGCGACGACGCCCTGGGTCACCGCGGCCTGCCATGCGCCGACGGCGAGGCTCGGGTCGACCGCATCCGCGACCGTGGATTCCAGCGCGGCGTCGCCGACGCGCTCTACGAGCGCGGCGCCGCCCGCGATGCCGGAGAAGGCGGAGCGCTTGCGCTTGTCGAAGTCGAGGATGAGGACGGCGCCGTCCCCGAGCTCGCCGCCCACGCCCCACTGGTCGAGGAGGGCCTGCGCGTCGGCGGTCGCGTCCTCGATCCCCTTCGCGCTCGGCTTGACCTGGAGGAAGAGCACGATGTCCGTGCCGGTCTTCTCCCGCAGCGACCGGAGGCTCTCGTCGAGAGCGTTGCGCGTCTGGCGCGGGATCACCCCCGCCTCGTCCACGACGTGCGCACCCGCACCGGTGGCGCGGTCGGGGAACGGCGGCCCGGCGGCCGCGGCGAGCGGCGCGAGCGCCACGAGCAGCAGGACGAGGAACGCTCCGACGGCGGGGAGCATGCGGAGCGGGCGAGCGCGTCGCGCGCGGGCTGCCATCACGTCCGCAGGGTACCGCACGCGCGCCTGCGTCGCCCCGGGCCGCCGCCGCCCCGTCAGGGGAGGGCGTCGAGACGGCCCCGCCGTCGGAGCAGCTGCAGCGCGCTCCCGTCCCAGCCGATCTCCGGCGGGGCCGGTCGCCCGTTGTAGCGGCTGGCCATCGCGCTGCCGTACGCGCCCGTCATCCCGATCGCGACGAGGTCCCCGCGGACGAGCGGCGGCAGGTCCGCCATCCCCAGCCGGTCGGTCGATTCGCAGACCGGGCCATCCACGCGGACGCGGGTCACGGGTCCTGCCCCCGGCACGACCGGCCGTCCCCGCGAGGTGAGCGCCGCGATCGGGTGGACCGCGCCGTAGAGCGCCGGCCGGATGAGCTCGGTCATCCCCGCGTCAAGGATGACGATGCGCGGCGTCCGCTCGCGCACGTGGAGAACGCGCGCGACGAGGGTCCCGCTCGCCGCGACCACGATCCGCCCCGGCTCGATGGCACACCGGGCAGGCCGCGCGTCTGCGGGGAGCGCCGCGAGCTCGTCCGCCGCGGCCTGCGCGAAGAGCGCGAGCGGAGGGACGCTGCCGTCCCCGGCGTGGTCGGCGGGGAAGCCGGAGCCCGCATCGAGCGTGTCCCAGCCGCGTCCCCCGCCGCGCTGGAGCGCGAGCAGCCGGAGGACGCGGCGGAGGGCGGCCCGCCACGCATCCATCGCACCCAGCTGCGAGCCGACGTGGAGGTGGAGGCCGCGCCAGCGGAGCGGGCCATCCGGCCCGCCGCCCGCGTCCACGAGCTCCGGCAGCTCGTCCGGCAGGATCCCGAAGCGGCTCGCGGGCGCACCGACCGCGAGGCCCGCGTGCGTCTCCGGCGTGACCTCGGGGTTGACGCGCACAAGGACGTCCGGCTGCACGCCGGCCGCCCGCGCCAGGGCCGCGAGCCGGGCCGCCTCCTCCGCCGTCTCGAGGCTCGTCCACAGGTAGGGAGCCCCCGCCGCAGCGGCCCGCACGACCGCGCGCAGCTCCGCGTCCGTCTTGCCGATCCCCTCGAGGGCGACCGATGCGGCCGGGAAGCCGGCCCGCCGCGCGAGCTCAAGCTCGCCGCGCGAGACGGCGGTGGCGCCGAAGCCCGCACCCGGCAGCCGGCTCGTGAGCGCCGGGAGCCCGTTCGCCTTCAGGGCGTAGAGCCGGATCCACGGGTCGCCGAAGGCGTCGCGGACCGCCCGGGCATCCGCGTCGAGCCGGGCGAGGTCGGTGAGCTGGAGCGGGGTCCCGTACCGCCGGGCCGCCCGGCGTGCGGCCTCCGCGAGGTCGGGCGTCACGTCCCGGGCATCGTACGATGTGCCCGACCCCGACCGGCCGCGCGCGCGCCCGGCGACCGCTCCCCCGGAGGCTCCGATGCCCGCAGCCCCCTTCCGTCCCGCGCTTCCCGACCCGCTGCCGGTCCCCGGCACCCCCTTCGCGCGCGTCCTCGACCGCTTCCTCCGCGATCACTTCTCGCTCGACCCGATCCACGCGGGCTACGCGGGCTACCACGCGGTGGACCACCTCTGGCCGGACCTCTCGGCGGAAGGGCGCCGGGCGCGCATCGCGCTGCTGCGGACCCACCGGGCCGCGGCCGCGGCGCTCGGGGCGGACGCGCTCTCGCGGGACGAGCGGATCGACCGGGCGATGCTCGTGGAGCGGATCGACGAGCTGCTCTTCGCGGAGGAGGAGCTCGCGGAGGCCGCCTGGGATCCGCTCGCCACGGTCGGGGTCCTCGGCGCCGGGCTCTTCGGGCTGCTCGCACGCGACTACGCGCCGTGGGCGCACCGGGGCGGCGCCTTCCTGGCGCGGGTGGCGGCGAGCCCTGCGGTCCTCGATGGCGCGCTCGCCGCGCTCACCGGCCTGCCCGGGCGCCCCGTCGCGCTCCTCCACCTCGACATCGCGATCCGCCAGCTGCCCGGCATCGACGAGCTGATCGCCGAGGGTCTCGCCACGGCCCGCACGCGGGCCGACGCCGGCGAGGCCCCCGAGCTCGTCGCGCCGCTCGGCGCGGCGGCCGCGGCCGCGGGCACGGCCCTCGCCGCGTTCCGGACCGCGCTGGACACGGGCATCCGGCGGCGGGCGCACGGCGACGGGCGCCTGGGGCCCGCGCTCTTCGCTCGCAAGCTGCGCCTGACCCTCGGCTCGGACCTGACGCCGGACGCGCTGCTCGCCCGGGCCTGGGCGGACCACCACGCCGTCCGCGCGGAGATGCTCCGCCTCGCCCGGCTCCTCTGGCCGCGCTGGGTCCCGGACGCGTCGCTGCCGGAGATCGCGGCGGGGGACGGGGAAGGGGAGCGTGCCCTCGTCGCGCGCGTGCTCGACGCGATCGCCGCCGAGCACCCCCGGCCCGAGGACCTGTGCACCTGGTGCGAGGCGGAGGTCGCCCGGATCGAGGCCTTCTGCCGCGAGCACGACGTCATCGGTCTCGCGGACGATCCGCTCCGGATCACCTGGACGCCGCTCTTCATGCGCGCCTACGGGCGCGCCTTCCTCGATGCCCCGGGCCCCCTCGACCGCGGCGAGGCGAGCCACTTCTTCATCACGCCGCCGGACGCGGACGCAACGCCGGAGGAAGTCGCCTCCTACCTGCGCGAGGACAACGACCGGATGCTCCGGCTCCTGTGCATCCACGAGGGCGTCCCCGGGCACTACCTCCAGCTCGCCTGGTCGAACCGCTCCCCGAGCCTCATGCGCACGGTCTTCTCCGACGGGATGTTCGCGGAGGGCTGGGCGGTCTATGTGGAGCAGGTCCTGCTCGACCTCGGCTACGGCGCGGAGGACCCGGCGCTCCTCCTCATCCACTGGAAGTTCTACCTGCGGGCGATCACGAACGCGATCCTCGACGTGGAGACGCACGCCCGCGGGCTCGACGAGGCGGGCGCGCTCGCGCTCATGGTCCGCGACGGCTTCCAGGAGGAGGACGAGGCGCGCGCCAAGTGGGTGCGCGCGCGGATCACCTCCACCCAGCTCTCCACCTACTACGTCGGGGCGGTCGAGATGACGGACCTCGAGGACTCGATGCGCCGCCGCGCAGCCGTCGCCGCGGGCGCCGGCCCCGATGCCGTGCCCGCCCGCCGGATCGGCGTCCCGCCGCCGGAGACGCCCGGGTTCCGGATGCGCGACCACCTCGAGGCGGTGATCTCCCACGGCACCCCGCCGATCCGCTGGGTCCGCCGGATCCTCGCGGGGACGGACGCCTGAGCGCGTGCGGCGGGCGTCCGCCGGGACCACCCGCGCGCACGTTGCTAGACTCCCGCCGGTGAGACCCGTCCGCAGCGTGCCGGCCTCGTGGCGCTGATCGTCCCCGAGCTCCGGCTCCTCTTCATCATGGCGCCGCACACCGGGTGCACCGCGATCGGGGAGGTCCTCCGGGAGCGCTTCGGGGCGCGCTGGATCCCCGAGGAGGACATCCTCGGACCGGACGGTGTCGTGCGCATCCCGCGCAAGCACACCCGCCTGCCGCAGCTCCTCGCCGCCGGGCTCCTCACCCCGGAGGCGCGCGCGGGGCTCGTCGTCGCCGCGGGCGTGCGGAACCCGTTCGACGAGGAGGTCTCGCACTTCAAGCAGCGCGAGCGCGAGTTCAAGGCGCGCCGCGACGACCCGGAGACGCGTCGGCGCCTCGCAGGCGACCGGCCACCGCGCCAGAGCGGCGAGATCGACTTCGATACGTGGCTCCGGCGGCGCTATGTCGGGCGGCCGTGGAGCCGCCTCGTCGGGCACACGCCCAAGCGTCCCGCGGACTTCACGGAGGGTGCCGATGTCGTCATCCGCTTCGAGCGCCTCCAGGCGGACGTCGATGCGCTCTTCGCGCGGCTCGGCGTGCCCGGCGGCGTGGAGATCCCGGTCGTGAACCCGACCGGCGTACGCGAGAAGCGGCCCTACACGGAGTTCTACACGCCGCGCGCCCGCCGCATCGTGGAGGACGTCTTTCGGGAGCGGATCCGCCGCCACGGCTACACATTCGCGGAGGCACCCGCGGGTGCGCCGTCCGCGGGCGTCCGACCGCAGGGGGACGCGTGAGCGGCCTGTCCGGCCCCGGCGGGCCGCTCGTCGCCGCGCGCGACCCGCTCGCCCGGCGCACCTCGCCGCGCCTGCTCGCGGGCCGCGTCGTCGCGTCCGCGCTCGGGCCGCTCCACGTCGCGCCGGACGTGATCATCCTCGGCGCCGCGCGTGCCGGGACCACCTCCATCCTCAACCACATGCGCAGCCACCCGGGCTTCCTCGCCTGCCCGTCGCGCGAGCTCCACTTCTTCGACGTGGACGTGCGCTGGAGCCTCGGCATCGGCGCCTACCGGCGGAACTTCCCGTTCCGCTGGGAGCGTGCCGCCGCCCTCCGCTCCGGCCGCGGGCCCGCCCTCTGCGGGGAGAACTCGCCCTACTACCTCGCCCACCCGTTCGTCCCGGAGCGGATCTTCGCCACCCTGCCGGATGTGCGGCTCGTGGCCCTCCTCCGTGACCCCACGGAGCGCGCGATCTCGCACTGGAACTGGCGTGTGAACCGCGGCCAGGAGAAGCGCTCCTTCGAGGAGGCCGCAGAGGAGGAGCTCGCGGCGCTCGCGGACCTGCCACCCGGGGGCAGCGGCGAGATCCCCACGGAGGCGGAGGCCGAGGCAGGCCTCGGCGGCCGGAGCGGTGCCTACGCCCGCGTCGGCGCGACGCCGCGCGTGCGGCGCTACCAGGCCTACCTCGCCCGGGGGATCTACCTCGAGCAGGTCCGCCGCTGGCACGCGATCTTCCCGCGCACCCAGCTCCTCCTCCTCGTGAGCGAGCACTACTTCGCGGACCCCGAGCCGTCGCTTGCCCGGCTCTGGGCGCACCTCGACCTGCCCGTCGTCCCCACGATCGACCCGGTCCGGAACGCGCGCAAGAAGAAGAGCGAGGTCCGCCCGGAGACCATCGAGCGCGTGCGCGACTTCTTCCGCCCGCACAACGCCGCGCTGGAGGCGTACCTCGGCGAGCCGATGGGTTGGCGGTGAGGGTCGCACCCGACCGGGCAGGCAGGCGCGCCGGTCCGCTCGCGCTCGCCGCTCTCCTCGTCCTCGGGGCGTTGCCCGCGGGCGTCCGGGGTGCCACCCCGGCCCCTTCCGCGGACCCCGGCGCCACGCCCGTCCCTTC
>JBJTJV010000071.1:0-10494 GCA_046352645.1 Chloroflexota bacterium
CGCTCCGATGGCCGGAGTATGGCGCCCAGAGGCGCGGCGCGCCGCCGCCGACGTCGTCCCCCCGGCCGCTCCGGCCGCGCGTCCCCGCCGCCTCCCGACCCGGGAGCCGCGGCCCCCGCGCCCGGCTCAGTCGCTCGGCGCGCGGAGCCAGTCGGGGCGGTCGCGCAGCCCCTGGATCGTCCAGCCGCCGTCCACCACGATCGTCTGGCCGGTGATGTAGCTCGCGGCGTCCGAGGCGAGGAAGCGCACGACGGAGGCGATCTCCCCGACGCTGCCCATCCGGCGCATCGGGATCTCGCCGAGGATGCTGTCGAGCACGATCGAGCCGTCGTCCACGCCCTGCTGCACGATCTTCGTCGCGGTGTAGCCCGGTGCGATCGCGTTCACGCGGATCCCCGCTTCCGCCGTCTCCACCGCGAGCGAGCGCGTCCAGGACACAAAAGCGCCCTTCGCCGCCGCGTACGGCCCGCGGCCGGGCATCCCCACGATGGCGGCCGCCGACGCGATCGAGACGATCGCCCCGGAGCCCCGGCGCTTCATGAACGGGATGGCGAGCGCGCTCGCATTGAACATGCCGAAGAGGTGGACCTCCACGACCTGCCGCCAGACGGCCGGATCGAAGCGCTCGGTGAGGCCGACCCGCTGGATGCCCGCGTTGTTCACGAGCAGGTCGATGCGCCCCTCCCGTTCGCCGATCGCGGCGAAGACGGCTTCCATCGCGGCCCGGTCGCTCACGTCCGCGGTCGCATAGCGGGTCGCGGGCGCCGGGTCCTCCGGGTCGCCCAGATCGATCGCCACGCACCGGTAGCCATCCGCGCGCTCCGCCCGTGACGACCGCCACCGGCTCCGTGCCCGCCTCCGCCATCCTCGACCTCCCGCCTTCCGTCTGCACCGTCCGCCCCGCGGACGATCCGCGAGCCCGTGCACGGTACGCTATCGGTCCGGCCCCTGAGCGCCACACCGTCGTCCGGCGTCCTCGCGCGGATGCGTCTCCGGACGAAGGTCCTCGTCTTCGGGCTGCTTCCGGTCATCGTCGTCGGCCTCGGCGTCGGCTACCTCATCGCCGTGCTCACGTTCGACGCGCTGCGCGCGGACGGCGAGCGGACGCTCGCGGACCGCGCGGCGCTCGCGGGCTCCCAGGCGAACGCCGCCAACGAGGAGGCGATCGCCATCCCCAAGGCGATGGCCCTCGCGGCCCGCTTCGGGCTGATCCAGAACCGCCAGAACGCGGTGAACTACGCCCAGGGCATCCTCGACGCGAACCCCGCCCTCCTCGCCGCCTACTTCGGCTACGAGCCGAACGGGGACGGCCAGGACGTCATCGCCGCCACCACCGGCAACCCGCCCGGCACCGCGGACGAGAGCGGGCGCTTCCTGCCGTACTTCGTCCGCCGTCAGCCGCCGCAGATCACGCTCGAGCTCCTCACCGGTATGGACGGGAGCCTCTACTACCGGGGCGTGAAGAACCGCTGGGAGATGCGTCCCGAGGACGAGGGTGTGACGATCGAGGGCGGCACGAGCACGCTCTGGACCGCCCCCGAGCCCACCGAGGAGATGCGCGTCTCCGTCATGGTCACGGAGCCGTACGTGTACGAAGGCCTGCTCATGGTCGAGCAGACGTACCCCATCGTGCGCGAGCTGACCGCGGGCGAGTACGCGTTCGTGGGCATCGCGGGCGTGGACCGCTCCCTCGCGACGATGGATTCCATGCTCCTCGAGACGATCCCCTACGAGGAGCACGGCATCGCCTTCCTCGTGAGCAGCCGCGGGCGCATCATCTCGAGCGTCAAGGACGGCGCGATCGACGAGAGCGAGCGCCTCCTGCCCATCGAGGATTCACCCTGGGCGCCGGTCCTCACGTCCGTCTTCGGCAAGTCGAACGCGGAGCTCCGTGCGATGGGCGCCCAGGTGGCGTCCGCGCCCGGGACGGGCGAGCCGACGTACTACGCGGCGTATCTCGTCGAGTCCACCGGCTGGTACATGATCGCGATCGCGCCGGAGGCGATCGTCCTCGAGCGGGCGAACGCGATCCTCGCGTTCGTCGTCGGCGGCCTCCTCGTGCTCCTCCTGCTCGTCGCCGTGATCATCCTCGCGGCCGCCACGTACGTCACCCGCCGGGTCGGGCTGGCCGCGACCGTGGCCGACCGGGTCGCCTCGAACGACCTGACCGTGGAGATCGCCGCTTCCGGGGGCGACGAGACCGGTGACCTCCTGCGTGCCGTCGGCCGGATGGTCGAGCGGCTCCGCGACGGCGTCCAGCGCCGGCGCGAGCTCACCGTGGACCTCACGTCCACCGTCACCTCGATCCGCTCTGCCGCGGCCGTCCAGGCCGCGAGCGTGAACGACTTCGGCGCATCCACCAGCCAGGTCGCCGCCGCCACCCGGGAGATCTCCGCCACGTCGCAGGAGCTCGCCCGGACGGTCACCGAGGTCGTCGACGCGACCGCTGCCGCCGCCGACCTCGCGGGGACCGGCAAGACGAGCCTCGCCGACCTCGAGGGCTCCATGCGCGCCCTCGGCGACGCGACCGCGGTGATCTCCGCCAAGCTCGGCGTGATCAGCGAGAAGGCCGCGTCCATCGGCACCGTCGTGGTCACGATCACGAAGGTCGCGGACCAGACGAACCTGCTCTCGCTCAACGCGGCCATCGAGGCGGAGAAGGCGGGCGAGGCGGGCCGCGGCTTCGCGGTCGTCGCCCGGGAGATCCGCAGGCTCGCGGACCAGACCGCGGTCGCCACGCTGGACATCGAGGCCCTCATCGGCGAGATGCAGTCCTCGGTCGCGAGCGGCGTGATGGAGATGGACCGCTTCAGCGAGAGCGTCCGCGCGAGCATCGACGGCGCCCGGTCCACCGGCGAGCGCTTCGAGGAGATCCTCGGCCAGGTGGAATCGCTCACCCCGCGGCTCGCCACCGTGGACGAGGGGATGCAGAGCCAGGCCCTCGGGGCCCAGTCGATCAACGATGCGATGGCCTCGCTCGCGGAGGTCGCCCGGCGGACCGCCGACGCGCTCGCGGAGCTCGATTCCGCTGCCGACCGGCTGCGCGAGACCGTGAGCGTCGTGGAGGCCGAGGTCGCCGCGTACCGGATCGACTGAGCGGGATGCTCATCGTCCGGTTCCGCCTCGGGGAACGGGCGCTCGGCATCCGCGCCCGCGACGTCCGGGAGGTGCTCCCCGTCGCGCGGTTCCGGCCGATCCCGCTCGCGCCTCCGTGGGTCGCGGGTGACATCCTCCTCCACGGCGCGCCGTGTCCCGTCCTCGACCTGCGGCGCTGGCTCGACGAGACGCCCACGCGCATCGACCTTGCCACGCGGCTCCTGCGCATCGACTGGGCGGGCGGCGCCGACCGGCCGCTCGCCATCCTGGCCGAACGGGTGCGCGATGCCGTCGCGGTGGACGACGCGGCGATCGGGGCGCCGGCCGTCGGTCGGCCGGGAGAGCGTGTCCTCGGCGGCGAGGTCGTGGTGGACGGGGAGATCGTGACGATCCTCGACCCGGCACAGCTCGTGACGACCGAGCTCGCGACGGTGCTCTACGCCCGGGAGGACGCGTGAGCGCCGCCCCGGACCCGCTCGCCGTCGCGGTCGCGGCCGGGCATCTCGCCGCACGCTGGGGGCTCGATGCGGCTGCGCTCGGCGACGGCGCAGTCCGGCGCGCCGTCCGGGAACGCCTCGTGCGGACCGGGCTCGACGCCGAGGCGTGGGTGCGGCGGCTGGACCACGAGCGCGCGGAGGCCGACGCGCTGCTCGAGGCGGTCGTCGTCCCCGAGACGATGCTCTTCCGCGACGGCACCCCGTTCACGGCGATCGCCGCGCTCGGGGCGGCGCGCGCCCTGACCGCGTCCGCGGAGCGCCCGGTGCGCATCCTCAGCGCGGCCTGCTCCACCGGCGAGGAGCCGTTCTCCGCCGCCATCGCGCTCCTCGCGCACGGCTGTCCGCCCGCGGGCATCCAGGTCCTCGGCATCGACGCGAGCAGCCGCGCGCTCGACGTGGCGCGCTCGGGGCGGTGTGCGCGCTCCGCGCTGCGCGGGGCGATACCCGACTGGGCCGAGCCCTACCTGGTGCGGCTGCCGGACGGCGGTGTGGACGTCGTGGCGGCGGTCCGCGATGTCGTGGAGCTGCGGCGTGGCAACCTCGCCGACCCCCTCCCAGCCGGTCCGTGGGACGCCATCCTCTGCCGGAACGTCCTCGTCTACCTGACCCCGGAGGCGCGTGCGAAGCTGCTCGGCCGGTTCGCGGCGCTGCTGGCGCCGGGGGCGTCGCTCTTCGTCGGCCACGCGGAGGTCGCGGCCCTGATCGACGCCGGCTGGCGGCGCGCCGCCGGGCAGGGGCCGTGGGCGCTCGTCGCGCCGCCGGTCGCGGGGGCAGCGACCGCGGCGCCTGTACCCCGGGAGCGCGCCCGGAGCGTGACCCCTCCCACGTCCCGCACCGCCACGCCCGCCCGCGCGCCCGTCGCCCGGGGGACGTCGGCCCGCCCGCCCGCGTCCGTGGCCGTCGTCCCTCCTGCCGCGCGCACCGCCGCCGCGCCCCCCGACCCCCTCGATGCGGCGGTCGCCTGCGCCGAGGGCGGCGACCGACCCGGCGCCATCCGCCTCCTCGAGGAGCTCGTCCGCGTCGACCGGGCGAATGTCGCGGCGCATGCGCTCCTCGGGGTCCTCCATGCCACGAGCGGCGACACGCCCGCGGCGCGCGATGCGCTGCGCCGCGCGCTCTATCTCGACCCCGGCCACGCGGAGAGCCGGGCGCAGCTGGCGCTCCTCGATGCGCCGGGCGGCGGCCGATGACCGCGCCCTGCTGGCAGCGGATCGGTGTCGCGGGGGACCGGTCGTGCCCCGAGCTCGCGACGCATGTCCACTGCCGCAACTGCCCGGTCTTCGTGCGCGGCGCGGGCGAGCTCTTCGACCGCGCGGTGCCGCCGGACTACCTCGAGTGGCTCACCACGACGATCGCCGCCGAGCCACCGGACGAGCTCCAGGCGGACCGGCCGCTCCTCGTCTTCCGGGCCGCAGGGGAGTGGTTCGCGATCGATGCCACGGCTGTCCGCACCGTCGCGCCGCGCGTCCCGGTCCGCCGGCTGCCGCATCGGCGCGACCCCGCGCTCGCGGGGATCGTCGCGGTCCGGGGCGAGCTCGTGCCGTGCATCACGCTGGGCACGCTCCTCGGGCTGCCCGAGCCGGAGGTGGTTCCGGCGCGCCCGGTCCTCGTCGTCGTGGAGGACCGCGACGGGGCGTTCGCGCTCGCGGTGGACGAGGCGCTCGGTGTCGTCGCCGTAAGCCGTGCCGGCCTGCGCCCGCCGCCGGACACCGTCCGCAAGGTGCTCGTCCCGATCACGGAGGGGCTCCAGGAGATCGAGGGGCGCGACGTCACCGTGATCGCCCGGGACGGCCTCTTCGAGCGGATGATGGGGACGCTCCTCTGATGGACGACATCCTTCTCGACCTCTTCCGCGAGGATGCGACGGGGCAGCTCGAGGCGCTCGACCAGGCGATGGTCGAGGCGGAGGGCGCCGCCGACGCCACGGACGCGCTCACCCGCTGCATGCGCGCGGCGCACTCGCTGAAGGGCGCGGCGCGGGTCGTCGGGCTGGACGCGATCGTCGCGATCGCCCACGCGATGGAGGACGGCTTCGAAGGCGCACGCCAGGGGCGGATCACGCTCGACCGGGCAGCCTGGGACCACCTCCTCGCGGCCACGGACACCGTGCGCACCCTCGCGGGCCTCGGCGGCGACGCACCGCCGGAGATGCCCACGCCGGAGGACCCGGCGATCGTCGCGCTCGTCGCCGACCTCGTCGCGATCGGCCGGGGCGAGGCGCCGTCCGCGCCGGCCGCCGCAGCGCCCCCGGCCGATGCGCCGGCCGCCCCGGCACCGGAAGCCCCGGTCGCGGCGCCGGCGGACGCCCCCGCGGCCGCAGCGCCCGCCGAAGCGGCGCCGGCACCCACCGAAGCGGCGCCCGTCCCGTCGGCGGAAGCCGCACCCGCCCCGTCGGCGGGCGGCAGCGGCTCCGGCAGCGGCGGCAGCGGCTCCGGCGGCGCCGCGATCAAGGTCTCGCCCGAGGCGATCGGTCGGCTGATGAGCCTCTCCGCGGAGGTCTCCGTGGAGCTGCGCCGGCTCGAGCGGCACGTGGACGCGCTCGCCGCCATCGGACGGTCGCTCGACCGTGCCGCCACGCAGCTCCGGCCGCTCCGCGACGACGCCGCGATTGATCGGCGGCTGCAGCTCGCGCTTCGCGAGATCGGCGGGACCAGCGGGCGCCTCGGCACCCTTGTCGAGGACCTCGAGCGGCTCTCGACCGTCGCCCAGCGCGCCGCGGACGATCTCCATCACGATGTCCTCGCGACCCGCCTGCGGCCCTTCTCGGACATCACCGGCGCCTTCCCCCGGCTCGTCCGTGACCTCGCCCGCCAGCTCGGCAAGCAGGTACGCCTGGAGATCGTGGGGCGCGAGACCGAGGTCGACCGCGACATCCTCGCCGCGCTGGAGGCGCCGCTCGGCCATCTACTGCGGAATGCGCTCGACCACGCGCTCGAGCCGCCGGACGAGCGCCGGGCCGCGGGCAAGACCGAGGAGGGGCGCCTGACGATCGCGGCCGCGCACCGCGGCGGCGCGCTCGTGGTCGAGGTGCGCGACGACGGCCGGGGCATCGATGCGGAGAAGGTCCGCGCCCGGGCCATCGACCGCGGCCTCGTGGACGCGACCCTCGCGGCCGAGCTCGGCGAGGCGGAGATCCTCGAGTTCCTCTTCCTGCCTGGGTTCTCCACGGCCGCCACCGTCACGGACATCTCCGGCCGCGGCGTCGGCCTCGACGTCGTCCAGTCGATGGCCCATGCGGCGGGCGGGGCCGCGAAGGTCCGGACGCGGATGGGTGCGGGGACGACCTTCTCGCTCGACCTGCCGGTGACGCGATCGGTCCTGCGCTGCCTGCTCGTGACGATCGCCGGGGAGCCGTGGGCCGTGCCGCTCAGCAACGTGGACCGGCTCCTGCGCGTCACCGAGACGGACCTCGTCACCGTCGAGGGCCGCCACTGCGTCCGGGTGGACGACGAGACGGTCGGGCTCATCACGGCGGCCTCGGTCCTCGGCCTGCCGTCCGGCACCGTGGACGGCGGCGGGGTGCCGGTGATCATCCTCACGGACGGCCGTGTCCATCACGGGCTCGAGGTCGAGGGCTTCATCGGCGAGCGCGACCTCGTCGTGCGGCCGCTCGACCGGCGCTTCGGCAAGGTGCCGGACCTCCTCGCCGCGGCGCTCCTCGACGACGGGACGCCGGTCCTCATCCTCGACCCGGACGACCTCGTCCGCTCGATCGGGGAGGGGGTCGGCAACGACGGCCTGCGCCGGACCCGCGTCTCGGCCGCGGCCCGGGCACGCGCGGCGCGGCGGGTCCTCGTCGTGGACGATTCGCTCACCGTCCGCGAGGTCGAGCGCCAGCTGCTCGAGCGCCAGGGCTACCTCGTGGAGCAGGCCGTGGACGGCATGGCCGGCTGGAACGCGCTCCGCCTCGGCGAGTTCGACCTCCTCGTCACGGACGTGGACATGCCCCGGATGAACGGGATCGAGCTCACGCGACGCGTCCGGGCGGACGCACGGCTGGGCACGCTGCCGGTGATCATCGTCTCCTACAAGGACCGCGAGGAGGACCGCCTCGCCGGGCTGGAGGCGGGCGCGGACCGGTACCTCACGAAGTCGAGCTTCACCGACGATTCGCTCGTCGCGGCGGTCGCCGAGCTCATCGCGGGTCGGGCGCGCCGCCCGTGACGCGCGTCGGCATCGTCAACGACCTCGCACTCGTCGCCGAGGCGCTCCGGCGGATCGTGGTGGCGACGCCCGGGTTCGCGGTCGGCTGGATCGCCGCGAGCGGGGAGGAGGCGGTCCGCCTCGCCGGGGACGACCCGGTGGACGTCGTCCTCATGGACCTCGTGATGCCGGGCATGGACGGCGTCGAGGCGACGCGGCGGATCATGCGCACGGCACCCTGCGCCATCCTCGTCGTCACCGCCACGGTCACGGGGAACCTCTCCATGGTCTTCGAGGCGCTCGGCCACGGTGCGCTCGACGCGGTCCAGACGCCCGGGTTCCGCCGGGGGGAGGGGGACGACGGGACCGCCGAGTTCCGCGCGAAGCTCGGCTCGGTGGCACGCCTCGTGAGCGCGACCGCCGCCCGCGCCCGTCCCGCCGCGACCGCGCAGCCCTCCGTCCGTTCGCCGGGCGCCGGTGCCGCGACGCCCACTCGGCCGACCGGCGCCGTAGCCGCGGCGGCCGCGCTCCGACCCGCCCCGCCGGGGGCGGGGTCCGTCGCGACGCCCGCCCGGCCGGCGACGGTCGGCGCATCCGCCGTGCCGGCCCCGGGCGCGGCGGCCGCCGCCCGCGTCGCCGGCGCACCGTCCGCCCCCGGAGCGCGGCCGGTCGCGCCCGTGCGCCCGCGGCTCGCTCCCGCCCCCGGCGCCACGCTGCCGCCGCTCGTCGTCATCGGCGCGTCCACCGGCGGCCCCCAGGCCCTCGTGGAGGTCCTGCGCGGCATCGGCCCCGGCCTGCCCGCCGCGATCGTCATCGTCCAGCACCTCGATGACCGGTTCTCGGACAGCTTCATCGCGTGGCTCGCGCAGTCGGTGCCGCTCCCGGTGGTCGCGGCGGCGGCGGGCGCACGGCCGGTCGCAGGGAGCGTGGCGGTCGCGATCGGCGAGAACCACCTGCACGTCGATGGGACCGGCGCCTTCGCGTTCAGCCGCTCCGCCGCGGGCGCCACGATCCGTCCCTCCGCGGACGTCCTCTTCGAGAGCGTCGCGGCGCTGCGCGGGGCGCGCGGCGCGGGGGTGATCCTCACGGGGATGGGCCGTGACGGTGCGCGTGGCATCCTTGCGCTCCGGAAGGCAGGGTTCCACACGATCGCCCAGGACGCGGCGACGAGCGTGATCCACGGCATGCCGTCGGCGGCGATCGCCGCCGGCGGGGTCGGGGAGGTCCTCCCGCTCGGCCTCATCGGGCCGCGGGTCTCCCGGTTGATGCGAGGGAATGCAGGATGACGAGCGCCGAGGCCGCCGCGGGCGGCGGGACCACGAAGGTCCTCATCGTGGACGACCAGCGGATCATCGCGGAGGCCGTCCGGCGGATGCTCCTCGAGGACCCGAGCCTCGAGCTCACCTGGTGCGGCGAGGGCGCGAACGCGCTCGCGACGGCGCGCGAGCTCGCGCCGGACGTGATCCTCCAGGACCTGGTCATGCCGGACGCGGACGGGCTCGACCTCGTCACGCAGATGCGCGCGGACCCCGCGCTGGCGGTCGTGCCGCTCATCGTCCTCTCGTCCAAGGAGGAGCCCGCGACGAAGGCGGAGGCCTTCGCCCGCGGCGCGAACGACTACCTCGTGAAGCTCCCGGACAAGGTCGAGCTCGTCGCGCGGATCCGCCACCACGCCGCCGGCTACCGCGCCCAGCGCGAGCGGGACGCGGTCTGGAACGCGCTCCGGAGCGAGCTCGACAAGGCCGCCGCGTACGTGCTCTCCCTCCTGCCCAGGCCGACGCCCGCCCCGATCGCGGCCGCCTGGCAGTTCGAGGCGTCCAGCTCGCTCGGCGGGGACGCGCTCGGCTTCCACTGGCTCGACGACGAGAGCTTCGCGATCTACGTCATCGACGTCTGCGGCCACGGCGTGGGGGCGGCGCTCCTCTCCGTCTCCGCGCTCAACGTCCTCAACGCCCGCACGCTCCCCGGCGTCGACTTCCGCGACCCCGGTGCCGTCCTCGGCGGCCTGAACGCCGCCTTCCCGATGGAACGCCAGAACAACATGTTCTTCACCATCTGGTACGGCGTCTACCACGCACCGACCCGTCGGCTCGACTACGCCTGCGCCGCGCACCCGGCGGGCGTCCTCCTCGCACCCGGCGCGGAGCCGGTCCAGCTCGGCCAGCAGAACCTGCCGATCGGCGTCATGGAGGGGATCCCCTACGAGCGTGCCACCACGACCATCCCCGCGGGCTCGCGCCTCGTCGTCATCTCCGACGGCGCCTTCGAGGTGCAGCGCACGGACGGCGGCGAGCTGGAGTTCGACGACTTCGTCTCTGTCGTCGCGGCTGCCGAGGGCGCCGGCCCCGCCGAGCGCGCGCGCGCCATCATCAGCGCCGTCCAGTCGATCCAGGGCCGACGCGAGTTCGACGACGACTGCACGCTCGTCGAGGTCGAGATCGCCTGATGCGCGGGGTATGTCCGCCGTGTGCGTCGTTCGGGTAGACTCGCGCGGCACGAGATGCCGCCCCGGTCCCGCGCGCGCAGCGCACCGGGCCCGGCCGACAGGAGACGAGCAGTGAGCGAGACGCAGAGCACGGACCGCCCCGGCATCAGCCTCGTCGAGGAGCTGTGCCTCCTCGCCATCGAGGACGACGGCAGCGTGGCGTCCACGGCCGGCGAGCCCGCCTTCGGGATGGGTGTCGTCGGCGCCTGCCTCGTGGAGCTGTGCATCCGCGGCCGCCTGGACGCGGACCTCCGGGCCCGCGAGGACGGGACC
>JBJTJV010000072.1:0-2718 GCA_046352645.1 Chloroflexota bacterium
CCGCCGGCTGACCCGCGCCGGGGCGACGCTCAGGCGCCGGTCGTGGCATAGAGCGCGGCGAGCTCGTGGCGGAGCGGCTTCCCCATCCGGTTCCGCGGGATCGCATCGATCGTGAAGAGGACGCTCGGAGCGGCGCTCCCCAGCTCCGCCCGGAGCCGCCGGACGACGGTCGCGGCATCGAACGTCGGCCCGGTGACGATCGCGAGCGCGACCTCCATCAGCCCGACCCGGTTGACGAACGCGAACGCCGCGGCATCCCGGATCCCGGGAAGGCCCGCCGCCGCCGCATCGACCCGTGCCGGGTCCACCTTCACGCCGCCGGCGTTGACGATCTCGGACGCGCGGCCGGCGAGCCGGAGCCGCCCGTCCGCGGCAAGGGTGCCCAGGTCACCGGGATAGAACCAGCCGTCCCGGAAGACCCGTGCGCTCGCCTCGGGGTCCCGGAAGTACTCCGTCGCCTGGAGCGGTCGGCGGTAGCGGATCGTCCCGGTGGCGCCCGCGGGGAGGACCCGGTCCGCATCGTCCACGATCTCGACCGCCGTCCCCTCGGTCACGAAGCCCGCATCGAACGGATCGTCCGAATCCTCGTAGCGCGCCGCCACGGTCCCGGTCTCCGTGGAGCCGTAGAGGTTATGGATCGCGGCACCGGTGAGGCGGCGTGCCGCGGCCGCGACCGGCGCGGGGAGGATGCTGCCGGCGAACTGGATGATCCGCAGGCTGGGGACCTTCGTCCCCTCGGTGGCGAGCGCGTCCACGAGCCCCGCGACCTGGGCCGGGGACGCCTTGATCGAGGCGACCTCGTGGAGGTCGATGAGGGCGACGTTGTGGTTCGGATCGCCGGGGACGAGGTAGGTCTCCCCGCGCATCACCGCGGCGTAGAAGGCCTGGAAGCCGCTCACCGTCCCCACGTCCAGGAGCGAGAGGAAGGGCGGCGTCCGCATCCAGAAGCCGGCCGCGCAGACCGCCCGGTACTCGATCATCTCGATGCTGAACGCGACCGGCTTCGGATAGCCGGTCGTGCCGCTGGAGAAGACGATCCGGCAGATCGCCTGGGGGCTCGGATAGGCCTGGGGCTCGATCGCGGTGGAACGGGCACCCACGCGCCGCAGGAACGGGGCATCCACGACGATCGTCCGGCGTGCCCCGGTCGCCGGCCGGACCGTCGTCGTGATCAGCCAGTCCGGGACGAGCCGGTCCGCGCCGGATGCGCCGGGCGCCTGCTGCCAGCCGATCGCCGCCTCATGGAAGAGCGCCTCCAGGACGACGAGGTGGAGGCCGCCCGGGAGGTCGAGGGCGACCGTGTCGCCGGGTCGGACCCCGATCTCCCGGAGCTCGCCCGCGATCCGGCGCGCCGCATCGGCCGCCTCGCCGTACGTCATCCGCTGGGCGAGCGCGTGGAAGAAGAGCCGGTCCGGCGTCTCCTGCGCGACCCGGGCGAGATGGGCGAACGGCTGGACTGCCGGGTCCATGGATGCGCGCGCCACCGGGTGCGGCGGCTCCGTCAGTCGAGCGCCGCGACGGCGGTCCGGAGCCCCGCGAGCGATGCCCCGAGGTAGACGAACCGCCAGCCGGCGTCCTGCTCCGTCCGGTGGATGAGGCGGGCGAGCCGGGCCTCGGTCCAGCGGGTGCTCGCGTTGTCCCAGCCGTCCGTGACGATCGCGAACGTCACCTTCCCGGCCGGATCGATCCGGCGCAGCCGACCGATCTGGGCCGCCACGGTGTCATAGAGCGGGGTGTTCCCGCCGCCCCCGAGGCGCGCGGCATCGAGCGGACGGACGTCGTCGATCGAGCGATCGACGATCCGGCGCCGGGCACCCTGGGAATCGAAAAGGGTGAGGTCATAGCTCGCGCCGGGGTAGCGCGTCTTCCAGCCTGCGAGCGCGGCGTTGTCGTCCGCGACGACCTGCGCCTTCTCGGCGAGGATCGACCCGCTCCGGTCCACGAGCGCGAAGGCCGTCCGCCCCGCGAGCGCCACCTGGTAGCGGAAGACGACGATGCCGTCGGCGCCGAGATCGAGATCCGGGAAGGGAGTCGTGAGGTCGAAGATCCAGTCGTGCCCGGCTCCGCCACCCGAGTTCTTCCGGACCGGCTGGTACACCGGTGCCGCATCCGGGCCCACGTAGGCGCCGGCGCCGCAGGTCGCCGTCCCGAAGATCACGGGCTGGCCGTTCGCGGTCTGCCGGGCCGTGGCGCCCCCGCCCCCGTAGCAGGTCTCGTCGCCGTCGAAGAGTGATCCCGGGCCCGCGATGTCGTCCACGACGACCCCTGGCCACCATCCTCGTCCGTGGGCGAGCCGCCCGCGCCGCCGCCGGACGCCGAGCTGATGGTCAGCAGATAGCCGGCGTTCCCGTTGCCGCTCTTGAACGTGATGGTGCTCCCGTCGAACCGGCCGCCGCGGGCGGTCTCGGTCGTCGCCCCGTCCACGACGGAGGTGTCGGGGACCGGGTCCGTCTCCGGGATCGTCCCGACCGTGACCGTGGAGCTCCCGGCCGGGTCGAGCGAGACGACGCGGACCTCACCGCCGCCACCGGCGTAGCCACGGACCCCCGGGGTTCCCGCGCCCCCGAGGAGGGCCTCGAGCTGGGTCGCCCCGGCCGGCGCGCTGAACTCCCCGACGGGGGTGGACCGGAAGGTGACCTGGCAGACGCCGCCGCCGAGGTGCTTCGCGCCGTCCGGGCAGGGGCCTGCGGCCGCCGCCCCGGTCCCGCCCCCGAGGAT
>JBJTJV010000073.1:0-12283 GCA_046352645.1 Chloroflexota bacterium
CCCCGCGACCGTCATCGCCGAGCTCGCGGGGTTCCCCGTGGAGGACCGCGAGCGGTTCCGCGGCTGGACGGACCGGATCAACGCGTTCTTCTTCGCATCGGGCGTGGCCGTGCCGGAGGCGGGCGATTCCGCCAACGGCGCGATCGTTGAAGCCCGTGCGTGGATCCGGCCGCAGATGGAGGAGCGCCGGGCGGCGCCGCGCGACGACCTGCTCACGGCGCTCAGCCTCGTCGAGGTGGACGGCGAGCGGCTCACGGAGGCAGAGGTCCTCTCCACCGCGATCACCCTCTTCCTCGGCGGGCACGACACGACCACCGGGCTCATCTCCCTCGGCATGAGCGCGCTCGTCCGGCATCCCGCGGAGCTCGCGCGGCTGCGTGCGGATCCCACGCTCGTCCCCGCTGCCGTGGAGGAGATGCTCCGCTACGACGCGCCCTTCCAGATGAACCTGCGCTACGTCACGGAGGACCTCGAGCTCCGCGGACGCACGCTCCGGCGGGGCGACCTCGTGCGCCAGGCGCTCGGCTCGGCGAACCGCGACCCGGAGCGCCACCCCGACCCGGACGCCTTCCGCATCGACCGGCCCGCCGGCCGGCATCTCGCCTTCGGTCTCGGCCCGCACTTCTGCCTCGGTGCCGCGCTGGCGCGGCTCCAGGCGCAGGTGGCGGTGGAGCGGCTCGTCGCGCGCCTGCCCGGCCTCCGCCTCGACCCGGCAGCGGACCCGGCGGCGGACCTGCGCGGCGACCTGACGAACCGGAACCTGCGCACGCTGCGGCTCGCCTTCGACCCGCCGGGGGCGTAGGACGGCACCGGCCGCGCGCCGGTGTGAACCGGTGTACGCGGCGCCGGATGAGCGCTAGAGTTCCGCCCATGCCGCAGCCCCGGATCTCCCTCGCGCTCGTCCTCCACAACCACCAGCCGGTGGGCAACTTCGGGCACGTCTTCGCGCATCACCACGATGTCGCGTACCGCCCGCTCATCGAGGCGCTCGAACGCCATCCCGGCGTCCGCCTCGGCCTCCACTACACCGGCCCGCTCCTCGCCTGGCTGGAGGCGGAGCGGCCGGAGCTGCTCGCCCGCATCGCCGCGCTCGTCGGACGGGGCCAGGTGGAGATCGTGGGCGGGGGGCTGTACGAGCCGGTCCTCGCGTCGCTGCCGGACCGCGACCGGGTGGACCAGCTGCGGCGGATGGGCGACACGGTCGCGCGTCTCTTCGGCACGCGGCCGCAGGGGGCCTGGCTGGCCGAGCGCGTCTGGGAGCCGGACCTGCCCGCCACGCTCGCGGACGGCGGCTACGCCTGGACGATCCTCGACGACGCGCACTTCCGCGCCGCAGGAATCCCGGAGGACCGGCTCTGGGCGCCCTTCTCCACGGAGGACCAGGGCAAGCGCCTCACCGTCTTCGGCACGGAGATGGGCCTGCGCTACCGCATCCCCTTCGGCGACGTGGAGGACGTGATCGGCCACCTGCGCGCCCACGCCACGGAGGCCGGCGACCGGATCGGCGTGATGGGCGACGACGGCGAGAAGTTCGGCGCCTGGCCCACGACGTGGGAGCACTGCTGGGGCGCGGGCCGCTGGGTCGACCGCTTCCTCGACGCGCTCGAGGGCAGCCGCGACTGGCTCTCGACGACGACGCCGTCGGCATGGCTGGAGGGGAACCGCCCGGCCGGGCGCGTCTACATCCCGACCGGCTCGTACGCGGAGATGGGCGAGTGGGCGCTGCCGCCGGATGAGGGGCGGGCCTATGGCGCGGCGATGCACGCGCTCGCCGACGCGGGCCGCGCGGAGGTCCGCTGGATGCGCGGCGGGTTCTGGCGCAGCTTCCAGGTGAAGTACCGCGAGATCAACGACCTCCACAAGCAGATGCTCCGCGCCTCCGCGAAGGTGGACGCGATGGCGCCGGGCGCGGCCCGGGACGCGGCCCGCGACCACCTCCACCAGGGCCAGTCGAACGACTGCTACTGGCACGGGCTCTTCGGCGGGATCTACATCGCGCACATGCGCCTCGCCACGGCCGAGCACCTCATCGCGGCGGAGGACGCGGCGGACCGGGCCGCACGCGCCGCCGGTGCGGCCGTGGACGGCATCGCCGAGCTCGATGTCGACCTCGACGGCAGCCCGGAGATCCTCGCCGCCGCGCCGGGCCAGGTCGTCGCCATCGAGCCCGCCGAGGGCGCCGGCATCGGCACCTGGGATGTCCGGGCGGTCCGGCACGCCCTCGGCGCGGTCCTGCGGCGGCGGCCGGAGGCGTACCACGCCCGCCTCGTCGCGTTCGAGGCGGCGGGCGAGGGCGCGGCCGCGGATGCCGCCGGCGGCGTCGCATCCATCCACGACCGCGTGAAGGTCCGCGAGGCGGGCCTCGCCGACCGGATCGCATACGACGCCTGGGAGCGTCGCTCCGCGCTCGTCCACCTGCTCGGGCCGGACGCGACGCCGGAGGCCTTCGCCCGTGCCGCGGCGCCCGAGCTCGCGGGCTGCGTGGACGGCGCACACGCGCGCGTGGGGATGGACGCGACATCCGTGACGCTCGCCTGGGAGGGCGTGGCGGCGGACGTCCCGGTGCGCATCGAGAAGCGCGTCGCCCTGTCCGGGGGGCGCGCGGACCCGGCGCTCGCGTGCACGGTGCGGGTGGTGAACCGCGGCACGGCACCGCTCGTCACCCGGCTCGGCGTGGAGTGGGCGCTCAACCTGCTCGGCGGAGGCGGGAACCCGTCCGCCTGGATCGCGCCGCGCGGGGCGGACGGTGCTCGGGAGCGCTTCGACGGGTCGGGCACGGCCACGGAGACCGGGGCGTTCGCCGTCGGCAACGACTGGATCGGGCTCGCGGCGGAGGCCGCGGTGGCGCCGGCAGCGGACGCGTGGTGGTCGTCCATCGACACGGTCTCCAACTCCGAGGACGGCTTCGAGCGGACGCACCAGGGGAGCGCCATCCTCTTCTCCTGGCCGCTCACCCTCGCGCCGGGCGCGGAGACGACGGTGCGCATCGCGTGGTCGCTCGTGGCCACGCGCGACCGCGCGGCGGACGAGGGTCTCTGACCGCTTCCCCCGCCCGGGGGTCTTTGCTAGCATCCGCGCATCCGACCGGATGTCGCGTCCGGGGTCCGCCGCGCCGCCCTCCCGGGTGGCCGGTACAGGGGACCCGCGCTCCCCCGGGACGGAGGAGGAGCCTGTATGGCCACGGTCACGTTCGACCACGTCTGGAAGAAGTTCGGTGAGGTCGTCGCGGTCAACGACCTGAACCTCGAGATCCAGGATGGCGAGTTCATGGTCCTCGTCGGCCCGTCCGGGTGCGGCAAGACCACGTCGCTCCGGATGATCGCCGGGCTCGAGGAGATCACCGACGGCGCGCTGCGCATCGGCGATCGGGTCGTGAACAACGTCCCGCCCAAGGACCGCGACATCGCGATGGTCTTCCAGAGCTACGCGCTCTACCCGCACATGACCGTCCGCGACAACCTCGCGTTCGGCCTGAAGCTGCGCAAGACGCCGAAGGCGGACATCGACAAGCGCGTCCAGGAGGCGGCAGCGATGCTGTCGCTGGAGAACCTCCTCAACCGCAAGCCGCGCGAGCTCTCCGGCGGCCAGCGCCAGCGCGTCGCGCTCGGTCGCGCGATCGTCCGCGAGCCCGCCGTCTTCCTCATGGACGAGCCGCTCTCCAACCTGGACGCCAAGCTGCGCGTCCAGACGCGCGCGGAGATCGCCCGCCTCCACCAGCGGCTCAAGGTGACCACGGTCTACGTCACGCACGACCAGGTCGAGGCGATGACGATGGGCCAGCGGATCGCCGTGATGTCGGAGGCGCGCCTCCAGCAGGTCGGCACGCCGCAGTCCCTCTACGACCACCCGGCGAACCGGTTCGTCGCGGGCTTCATCGGCTCGCCGTCGATGAACTTCATCAACGTGACGATCACGGGCACCGGCGACTCGATCACGCTCGGAAACGACGCCCTCAGCGTGCCGCTGCCCGCGGACTTCCGGGGCCGGCTGCCCGCGTCCGGGAACGTCGTCCTCGGCGTGCGCCCGGAGCACCTGATGATGGGCGGCACGGCGGCCGCGGGGACGCTCAAGGGCTCCGCGGACGTCGTGGAGTACCTCGGCAACGAGGAGCTCATCCACGTGAACGCGGCGGGCCAGGACATCGTCGCGGTGATCGGCAGTGAGCACCGCGTCCGCCCGGGCGACGCGCTCTCGCTCCAGGTGCCGCTGGAGAAGCTCCACCTCTTCGACGCCGACACCGGCGCTTCGCTCTCGCCGCACGCGGGCCAGAGCGCCGCATGACCCGTCGGCTGCGCACCGGCCTCGCGCTCGCGGGGCCGGTGCTCGCGGCCCTGCTCGTCGTCGGCGGGACGGCGGGGCTCGCCCAGAGCCCCGCGCCCGTCGCGTCGACCGCGGCCGCACCCGTTCTCGCCGATCCGGTGACGACGGGCACGGAGCTCGTCACGCGCTACGCGCAGCTGATCATGGACGGGGACACCGCGGGCCTCGCGGCGCTCCTCGACACCGGCTTCCAGATCGCCCGCGCGAACGGCGACCACTACGACCGTGACGCCTATCTCGCGCTGGGCCTGCCCACGATCGAGAGCTTCACGGTCGACGAGGTGGACGCCACCCAGGCCGGTCCGACCCTCGTCGTCTTCTGGACGCTCGACAGCGTGCAGGTCGTGGACGGCGTGCAGCAGCCGAGCGGCCCGCTGCCCCGCCTCACGACCTTCGCGTGGATCGCCGGCGACTGGAAGCTCGTCGCGCACGCGAACTTCGGGTCGGCGAACCGCGCCGACGCACCCTCCCCGTCGCCCGCGCCGGCCGGCTGACGGACCGCGGGCCGCGTCCCGCCGCGACTCCACGGCCGCGTCCCGGCATCCGGGCCGCGGCCGTCCCGTTCCCGGCCCGTCTCAGGCGGGCGGCAGGAGGACCTCGCCGGCCGGCCCGAGGAGCGTCGGCTCCTCCGCGACCGCCATGCCCGCGGCCGACCCTGCGGGCACGCTGTGCGCCGCGAGCCGGGCGATCGCCGCAGCATCGCCGATGTCCCGCCCGGCCTCCTCGGAGAGAAGCCACTTCACCTCGAGGAAGTCGCAGTAGGCCTGTACCGGGTCGGCGTCCTCGCCGAGGACCGCGCGGAGGCGCGTCACCATCGGGACGAAGATGTCGCGCAG
Source organism: Chloroflexota bacterium (assembly GCA_046352645.1). Taxonomy (GTDB): domain Bacteria; phylum Chloroflexota; class Limnocylindria; order Limnocylindrales; family CSP1-4; genus JAFMJV01. The sequence goes on from JBJTJV010000073.1 coordinate 5,157, forward strand.
CCAGCGGCGGCCTGCCCGGTGCATCGGCCCGAGCACGTCGACCTCGAGCGGCTCATCCGCGAGCGGCCCTGCGCCCTCCGGGGGCGCCAGCCCGGCCCACGCGGCGAGGTCGTTGAGGAGCACCGTCGCCTGGCCTTCGCCGGCGGTGAGCCCGGTCAGGCGGTGGAGTCGGTCGGCATGGAAGCGGCGATCGCCGACGGCGACCCGCAGGCGGGCGGTCGCGCCACCGTTCCCCGCGGCCGCGGGGTCGAGCCGCACCTCCTCCACGACGAAGCCGAGCGCGTTGAGGCGGCGCAGGCGCGCGGCCACGCGGAACCGGTCCTGCGGACCGACCGGGTCGCTCCGGTGGAGCTCGGCCCAGAGCGTCTCGTAGCGGTCGCGGAGGCTGAGCGCGGCCGCAAGGTCGTCGTCCGCGTCGTCGAGCGCCCGGCCGCCGGAGACGGCGATGTCGAGCAGGTCGCCCGCGACGTTCTCCAACGCGATCTCCACGTCCACCGCCCGCTGGCCCGCCGAGAGCGTGGCGTGGACCTCGCTCGTCTCCGCGTCCACGAGGTGCGCCTGGAGCGACTGGCCATCGCGCAGGAGGAGCGTGTTCGCGAGCGAGCAGTCGCCCCAGTAGACGCCGTTGCGGTGCAGCTCCACGAGGAGCATCGCCATCGCGTCGAGGAGACGCTCGCGGTGCCGACGGCCCGCCTCCGGCAGGCGCCGGAAGAGCCGCCGGAGCTGGAGGGAGCGCGCGAGGTAGCGGGTGACGACGATCGCCGTCTCGTCCGCGGGGCGCTCCACGAGGCCCGCGATCCGCACCGCGGGCGCCCCGTGCTCCTCGAGGTAGCGCATCGCCGCGTACTCGCCGCGGGCGGGACGGAGCGGCAGCTCCTTGAGCGCGAAGACGACGTCGTCCACCGCGAGGAACCGGACGACGTGGCGGCTCTCGCCGACGGGGAGCGGCAGGAAGGCGATCCCCGCCTCCGGCCACGTCGCGAGGGGCAGCGCCCAGGGGAGCGTGAAGAGCCCCGCGGGCGCATCCCGGAAGCGCAGCGCGACCGGCGGGCCACCCGCGCCGTCCGACGGGACGCGCGCGGCGGATGCGTCGGGACCGGGGGTGGCTGCGCCTGCGTCGGGGCTCGTCACGACCCGATGCTATCCCACGTCCGGCGCGGCTCCCTCCGCGGCCCCGGCCCGCGCGGCAGCGACGACCGCGCCGAGCGCATCCGGCGCGACCAGGCGCGGCACGCCCGGGATCCCCGCCGCACGGAGCGCGTCCGCGAGCAGCCCGGCGCGGTCCGCCCCGGCCGCGAGGAGGGCGCGGACCGCGGTCGCGCCGTCCGACTTGCTCAGCTTCGTGCCGTCAGGGTGGCGGACGAGCGGGTGGTGGAGGAACCGCGCGGGATGCGCACCCGCGAGGAAGCGCGCGACCCGCAGCTGCACCGGGGTCGATGCCGCGAGGTCCAGCCCGCGGATGACGCAGCCGATCCCGTCGTGGAGGTCGTCCACCACGACACACCAGGCGTACGTCCAGTTCCCCGCCCGGTCGCGCACCGGGAGGTCGCCGTGCGCCGCGGGCTCCCCCGCCTGCGGCCCGAGCGCGAGGTCGTCCCACGCCTCCGTCCCGGCGCCGAGCGCGAGGCGGAGCGTGCGGTCGGGCGTCTCCGCGAGGCCGCGGTCCGCGCAGCGGCCCGGGCAGCCGGGGCCGGACCACGGACGGCCATGGGCGGCGCCCCAGGCGGCGACGGACGTGCGGGTGCAGTCGCAGCCGTAGACGCGGCCGGCAGCCCGGAGCGGCGCGAGCGCAGCCACATAGCGCTCGGGATGGTCGGACTGGCGCCAGGCGGACGGCCCGGCGCGCAGCTCGGCGAGCGGCGGCACGTCCGGGATGAGGCCGAGGCGCTCGAGGTCGGCGAGGATCCCCGCCTCCCAGGCGGGACGGGCGCGCTGGCGGTCGTGATCCTCGATGCGCAGGGCCACGCTGCCACCCGTGGCGCGGGCGATCCCCCAGACGAGTGCGGCGTTCACCAGGTGGCCGAGGTGGAGGTCGCCCGTCGGCGCGGGCGCGAAGCGCGTCCGCAGGCCCGCGGGGATGGCGCGGAGGTTCGGCATCGGCGGCTCCATCGCGGGGGAGCGTAGCGCGCGCCGCGGTTGACGCGTCCCCCGGCCACCGGCGACACTCCGCCGGGCGCCGGCGATCGGCGCAGGACCGAGGGGTGACGATGACGCTGGACGGCGCGACGATCGCGCGGCTGCGGGCGCACGGCTCGAGCGCGCTCGTCTCGGACTGCCTGGACCGGATCGGGCAGCGGGACCGGACCCTCGCCCCCGGGGTCGTGCCCCTCGCGGGATCCGGCGTCCTCGTGGGCCGGGCGCGCACGGCACGGAGCGTGCCGGTCACGACGCTCCCGGAGCGTCCGTACACCGAGGAGATCGCGCTCGTCGACTCGCTCGTCGCGGACGACGTGGTGATCGGCACCGTCGGGGCGCCGGTCGCGTTCTGGGGCGAGCTCTTCTCCACCGCCGCCCGTGCGCGGGGCGCCGCCGGCCTCGTCCTAGACGGGGTCGTGCGCGACCGGAGCCGGATCGTGGAGATGGGCTGGCCGGTCTTCGCCCGCGGTACCCATCCCACCGACTGCAACGGCCGGATCTCCGTGGTGGAGCGCGATGCGCCGATCACGATCCTCGGCGTCCGCGTCGCCCCGGGCGATCTCGTCGTCGCGGACATGGACGGCGTGGTCGTGGCGCCGGCCGCGGTCGCGGCCGAGGTCGCGGCGGCCGCGCTCGCCAAGGCGGAGACGGAGGACGGCGCGCGCGCCTACCTGGAGACCGGGGCGCTCCTGCGCGAGGCCTGGGACAGGTTCCGCGTCCTGTGAGCACGCCGACCCAGCCGCCGCTCGTGGCGGACGCGGCTGCCGAGCTCGCCGCCTGGGGTGCGCCGGACGGCCCCCTCGCGGGTACCTGCATCGCCCGGATCGACCTGCCGGCGACCCGCTGCCCGGCGGGGATCGGCGGACCGACCCCGGTCGTCCTCCGCCCGGACGGCGCGTACGACCTCCTCCCCTTCGGCCCGACCGTCGCGGACCTGCTGGAGCGGACGGACCTCCTCGCTCTTGCGGCGCGCACGGACCTGCGGCGCGTCGCCGACCTCGCCGAGCTCGTGGGGAGCTCGCCCGCGGAGGCGCGCCGCCCGGACGTGCCCGCGTTCCTCGCGCCCTTCGACCTCCAGGTCGTGCGCGCCTGCGGCGTCACCTTCGCGGAGAGCCTCATCGAGCGGGTGATCGAGGAGGGGGCGCGCGGCGACGCGGCCCGGGCGCGCGAGCTGCGCGGCCGCCTCACGGAGGCGATCGGCGCGGACCTCGGCTCGGTCCGTCCGGGGAGTGAGGGGGCGATGGCGCTGAAGCGCGAGCTCATCGCGTCCGGCCTCTGGTCGCAGTACCTCGAGGTGGGCATCGGCCCGGACGCGGAGATCTTCACGAAGACGCCTGTCCTCGCGTCCATGGGCCACGGCGAGCGGATCGGCGTGCGCCGCGATTCCGCCTGGAACAACCCGGAGCCCGAGGTCGTCCTCGCCGTCACGCCGGACGGCCGGATCGTGGGAGCCACGCTCGGCAACGACGTGAACCTGCGCGACTTCGAGGGCCGGAGCGCGCTCCTCCTGCCCGAGGCGAAGGACAACAACGCATCCTGCGCCATCGGCCCGGCGATCCGGCTCTTCGACGCCCGCTTCACCCTCGACACGCTCATGGCGACGGACGTGGAGCTCGAGGTGCGCGGCCGGGACGGCTTCGTGACCGGCGGCCGGAACCGCCTGTCACGGATCAGCCGCGACCCGCGCGACCTCGTGGCCCAGGCGATCGGGCGGACCCACCAGTACCCGGACGGCCTCGCCCTCTTCCTCGGCACGATGTTCGTGCCGACCGCCGACCGCGGCGCCCCCGGCAGCGGCTTCACGCACCACGAGGGCGACGTCGTCACGATCGCCAACCCGCACCTCGGCGTCCTGCGGAACAGCGTCGGCTGGTGCGACGACCTCCCGCCCTGGTCCGGGGGGATCCGCGCCTTCCGCGCGAACGTCCTGCCGCGGGCGGCGGCGGCCGCCGGGCGCTAGCATCGCGGGATGACCGCACCGACCCTCACCCACCGGATCGGCGGCGACTGGATCGCCACCGGCCCCACGACCCCGGACCTCTCCCCCGCCGACCCGGACGAGGTCGTCGCACACGTGCCCACCGGTGGCACGGAGGAGCTCGCGGCGGCGGCCGCGGCCGCACGCGCGGCCCTCCCCGCCTGGGCGGCGACGCCCGCGCCGGCCCGCGGCGAGATCCTCTTCCGCGCGGCCGCGCTCCTCTTCGAGCGCGCGGAGGCGATCGGACGCGACCTCGCGCGCGAGGAGGGCAAGACGCTCGCCGAGGGGATCGGCGAGACGCGCCGCGCGGCGACGATCCTGCGCTACTTCGCGGGCCGGACGTACGAGCCGGTCGGCGAGGTCTACCCGTCCGCCACCCCCGGCACGCGGCTGAGCACCCAGCGCGAGCCGCTCGGCGTCGTCGTCGCGATCACGCCCTGGAACTTCCCGATCGCGATCCCCGCCTGGAAGATCGCGCCCGCCCTCGCGTACGGGAACACGGTGCTCTTCAAGCCCGCGAGCGCGACGCCGCTGACCGCGCACCACCTCGTCCGCGCGCTCGTGGACGCGGGCCTCCCGGCGGGCGTGCTGTCGCTCGTCTTCGCCGACGGCGCCGCGACGGGCGCCGCGTGGATCGAGAGCGGCGTGGCCGACGCGGTGAGCTTCACCGGGTCGGAGGGCGCCGGTCGCCACATCCAGGCGCTCGCGACCGCGCGGCGCATGAAGGTGCAGCTGGAGCTCGGCGGGAAGAACGCGGTGATCGTCGCGGAGGACGCGGAGATCGCGCGCGCGGCGGAGATGGTCGTCCGCGGGGCGATGGCCTCGGCCGGACAGAAGTGCACCGCCACGAGCCGCGTCATCGCGGTCGGCGGGGCGCTCGCCCCGCTGCGCGCGGCGATCCTCGAGCGCGTCGCGGCGCTCGTCCCGGGCGACCCCACGGACCCCGGGACCACGCTCGGGCCGGTGATCGACGCGGCCGCGCGCGACCGCATCGCGGGCCTCGTCGCGGCTGCGGAGGCGGGGGGCGCGCGGGTGATCGCGCGGCCGGCCGTGCCCGGGCGCGGCGCCTTCCATCCGGCCACGGTCCTCGAGGACGTGACACCGCGCATGCCGATCGCACAGGAGGAGGTCTTCGGACCCGTCCTCGCGCTCCTGCCCGCGGACGACCTGGACACGGCGATCCGGATCCACAACGACGTCGCCTACGGCCTCTCGGCCTCGATCTTCACGCGCGACCTGGACACCGCGGAGACGTTCATCGCGAACGCCCGTGCCGGCATCGTCCACGTGAACGGCGAGACCGCCGGGGCGGAGCCGCACGTTCCCTTCGGAGGGACGAAGGGCTCGTCGTCGTGGTCCCGCGAGCAGGGGCATGCCGCGGGCGAGTTCTACACCCAGACGAAGACCGTCTACATCGACGGCCTCCGCCCGGCCGGACCGTTCGACCGGGGCGGGCCGCGGGCCGAGCGGTGAGCGCGGGGGGCGCCCGGCTACTCCGCGGCTCGGCGATCGCGGCGGAGGTCCGCGCCGGCGTGGCTGCGGAAGTCGCTGCATTCCGCGCCGAGCACGGCTACGTCCCCGAGCTCGCGGTCGTCATCGCCGGGCGCGACGCCCCGTCGTCCGTCTACCTCCACAAGATCCTCGACGGCTGCCGGCTCGTCGGCATCGGCGGGCGGCTCGTGGAGCTGCCGGACGACGCGACCCCGGCGGACCTCGACGATGCGCTCCGGCACCTGTGCGCGGATGCGCGCGTGGCGGGGATCATCGTGCAGCAGCCCCTGCCCGCGCGGATCCCCCTGCGCACGCTCATCGATGCGCTCGACCCGGCCCGCGACATCGACGGCATCCATCCCCTCAACGCCGGGCTCCTCGCGCTCGGCTACGCGGGCTTCCTCCCCGCGACGGCGCATGCCGCGGTCCAGCTGCTCCAACGCAGCGGCGTGCCGCTGCGCGGTCGGCGGGCCGTCGTCGTCGGCCGCTCGAACGTGGTGGGCAAGCCCGCGGCCCTCCTGCTCCTGCGGGAGGACTGCACGGTCACCGTCTGCCACTCCGCGACGCCCGACCTCGCAGCCGAGCTGCGCGACGCGGAGATCGTGGTCGTCGCCGCCGGGCGGCCGGGGCTCATCCGCGGCGAGATGCTCCGGCCCGGCGCGGTCGTCATCGACGTCGGCATCAACGTCGTGGATGGACGCATCGTGGGCGACGTGGACGTGGAGAGCGTCCTGCCCGTGGCGTCTGCGCTCGCGCCCGTCCCGGGCGGCGTCGGACCGCTCACGAACGCGATCCTCCTCACGCACCTCATGCGCGCCGCCCGGAACCTCGCGGAGGGCCGGGTGGACGCGGGGACACGGTCGCTCCACCCCGCGCCGACCCACGCGGGCTGAGCCGCGACCGGGGCGACACCGGCCGGGCGGGACGTGCGTCGCGGACCGCACGGGCCGCGCGATGGTAGCCTCGGGGCGATGGAACTCCCCGATCCGCTCCACCTCCCCGGTCCCTTCGCGGGCGTCGTCCTGGACATGGACGGCACGCTCATCGACACCGAGCCGATCTGGCTCGCCGCCAAGCAGCGGGTCTTCGCGGACCACGGGACGACGTTCGAGCACGCCGACCACCTCGCGGTCTTCGGGCGGGACGACATCTTCACGGCCGCCTACCTGACGCGCCGCTTCGGGCTGGCGGACGGCGAGCAGGAGCGCGTGCGCCGGCTCTACTTGGACGAGGTGGGCCGCCGCTTCGGCAGCGGCATCGCCCTCCGGCCCGGGACGCTCGAGCTCCTGACCACGCTCCACGGCCGCGTGCCGCTCGCGCTCGCCTCGAACACGCGGCGCGAGCTCGTGGAGATCGCGCTCGCGGCGACGGGCCTCGGGCGCTTCCTCGATGCGGTCGCCACGAGCGACGACGCGGAGCCCAAGCCCGCGCCGGGGATCTACCTGGAGGCGTGCCGGCGGATCGGCATCGCGACCGCGTCGTCGGCTCGCTGCTCGACCTCATCGCACCCGCGGCCTGAGCG
>JBJTJV010000074.1:0-6664 GCA_046352645.1 Chloroflexota bacterium
CTCCAGGACGGCTCGCTCACGGCCTGGAACGTCTTCGAGATCCCGATCTCCACGCTGAACGCGCGGGCGCTCGAGGGCCTCGAGATGACGAGCAAGCAGGTCGACCTGACGAAGAACTTCTTCGCGCTCGGCCTGATGTTCTGGCTCTACGAGCGGAGCATGGAGCCGACGCTCGGCTGGATCGACGCGAAGTTCTCCGCCAAGCCGGTGATCGCGGAGGCGAACCGGCGAGCTCTCAAGGCGGGCTACGCCTTCGGCGAGACCACGGAGATCGTCCACACGCACTACCGCGTGAAGGCCGCCACGCTGCCCGCAGGCATGTACCGGAACGTGACCGGCAACGAGGCGACCGCGCTCGGCTTCGTCGCCGCGTCGCAGCTCGCGGGGCGCGACCTCTTCCTCGCGAGCTACCCGATCACGCCCGCAAGCGACATCCTCCACCAGCTCTCCACGTACAAGAACTTCGGCGTGAAGACCTTCCAGGCGGAGGACGAGATCGCCGCCATCGGTGCCGCGATCGGCTCTGCCTACGGCGGCGCGATGGGCCTGACCACGAGCTCCGGCCCGGGCATCGCGCTGAAGACGGAGGCGATGGGCCTCGCGGTGATGGTCGAGCTGCCGCTCGTCGTCGTCGACGTCCAGCGCGCGGGCCCGAGCACGGGCATGCCCACGAAGGTCGAGCAGAGCGACCTGCTCCAGCTGATGTTCGGGCGGAACGGTGACGCCCCGATCCCGATCGTCGCGCCGGCCACCCCGGCGGAGTGCTTCGACTACGCGATCGAGGCGTGGCGGCTCGCCCTGAAGTACATGACCCCGGTGGCGTACCTGTCGGACGGCTTCCTCGCGACCGGCTCGGAGCCCTGGCGCGTGCCGGACGTCGCGGACCTGCCGAGCATCGCCGTCCCGGGCTGGACGGATGCGGCGAGCTTCCGCCCGTACCTGCGCGACCCCGAGACGCTCGCCCGGCCCTGGGCCGTGCCCGGCACGCCCGGCATGGAGCACCGGATCGGCGGCCTCGAGAAGGCGGACATCAGCGGCAACATCAGCTACGACCCGGACAACCACCACCGGATGACGCAGCTGCGCCACCAGAAGGTCGCGAACATCGCGAACGACATCGGCGACCTCCAGGTCTACGGGCCCGCCCGCGGCGACCTGCTCATCCTCGGCTGGGGCTCCACCTACGGTGCGCTCCGCTCCGCCGCCGAGCGCCTCCAGGCCGAGGGGCACGCGGTGAGCCACGCGCACCTCCGCCATCTCAACCCGTTCCCGCGCAACACGGGCGACGTCCTCGCTTCCTTCCAGCGCGTCCTCATCCCCGAGGTGAACATGGGCCAGCTCCGGATGCTCATCCGGGCCCGCTACCTCGCGGATGCGGTCGGGCTGAACAAGGTGCGCGGCAAGCCGTACCGGATCGCGGAGATCGAGGACGCCGCCCGCCTCCTGCTCGACGAGGGACAGAAGTGACCGCCGAGACGCTGCCCGTCCTCACCCGCAAGGACTTCACCTCGGACCAGGAGGTCCGCTGGTGCCCCGGCTGCGGGGACTACTCGATCCTCGCCCAGACGCAGAAGACGATGCCGGACTTCGGCGTCGCCCGGGAGAAGATCGTCTTCATCTCCGGCATCGGCTGCTCCGGGCGCCTGCCGTACTACATGAACACGTACGGCTTCCACACCATCCACGGCCGCGCACCGACGATCGCCACGGGCCTCAAGGCCGCCCGTCCGGACCTCATGGTCTGGGTGATCACCGGCGACGGCGACGCGCTGTCCATCGGCGGCAACCACGTGCTCCACGCGATGCGCCGGAACGTGGACATCCGCCTCGTGATGTTCAACAACCGGATCTACGGGCTCACGAAGGGCCAGACGTCGCCCACGTCGGAGATCGGCAAGAAGACGAAGTCCACGCCGACCGGCAGCATCGACCGGCCGATCGTGCCGCTGTCGGTGGCGCTCACCGCGGAGGCCACCTTCGTGGCGCGCTCGGTGGACACGATCACCGATCACCTCCAGGAGACGCTCTTCGCGGCGGGCAACCACCGCGGGTCGGCCTTCGTGGAGGTCCTCCAGAACTGCAACATCTTCAACGACGGCGCCTGGCGCGGCTTCACGGAGAAGGAGGTCCGCGATGACCGGATGCTCGTCCTGAAGCACGGCGAGCCGATGGTCTTCGGCAGGGAGCGCGACAAGGGGATCCGCCTCGACGGGCTCCGCCCGCAGGTCGTCGAGCTCGGCGGCGAGTGGTCCGTGGCGGACCTGCTCGTCCACGACGAGACGGCCGAGGACCCCACCCTCGCGTACATCCTCTCGCGCCTCTGGCAGCCGGACTTCCCCGTACCGGTCGGCGTCTTCCGCCGGGTCAGCCGCCCGACGCACGACATGCTGATGACCGAGCAGCTCGCCGAGGCGCGGGCCGCGCGCGGCGCCGGCGACCTCGCGAAGCTCCTCAAGTCCGGCGAGACCTGGGTCGTCTCCTGAGCACGGAGGCGGCGGCCGCGGGGGCGATCGCCGTCCTCGCGGACGACCTCATCTGGGCGTCCCGGCGGCCCGAGGCAGTCCGGCGTGCGGGCGCGACGCCCGTGCGCATCGGCTCTGCGGCGGAGCTGGAGCGCCTGCTCGGACCGGCGGCGGACGCAGCCGGCGCCGCGGCACCTCCGCGGCTCGTGGGCGCCGTCGTGGACCTCTTCGCGCGGCGCTACGCGGGCGCGGATGCGATCGCGCGTCTGGGCGCGGCCGGGATCCCGGTGATCGCCGTCGCCGAGCACGACGACACGGCGACGCGCAAGGCGGCGCTCGCGGCAGGCGCGCGCCGGGTCTTCTCGTACAACCTCTTCTTCCGCGAGGGGACCACCCTCGTGGAGCGATGGCTGGCCGGCGAGGGAGGGAACGGATGAGCGCACGGATCGGGGCGGGGACGTACGCGGAGCGCATCGGGCGTGCGCAGGAGGCGATCGGGCGCGCCGGCCATGCCGCCCTCCTGCTCGGGGTGGGACCCGAGCTCGAGTGGCTGACCGGCTACGACACGTCCGGGCACGAGCGGATCACGCTGCTCGTGCTGCCCGCGGTCGGCCGTCCGACCCTCGTCCTGCCGCGCCTCGAGCTCTCGGCTGCGCTCGCCGCCCCGGGCCCGGGCGCCGGTCTCGTCGGCACCGCGCCGTGGCAGGAGACGGACGACCCGTACCGGAGCGTCACCGCCGCGCTCGGGCCGGTCGCGCCCGGCGCGGACCTGCTCGTCTCGGACGGCCTCAAGGCCACCTTCCTCCTGCGGCTCCAGGCCGCGATCCCCGGAGCCCGCTGGTCGGTCGCCTCCGCGCTCGTCAGCCCGCTCCGCCAGGTGAAGGACGCGGACGAGATCGCGCTCCTGCGGGCCGCCGCGGCCGCCGCGGACCGGAGGGTCAGCGCCATCCGCGCCGGCCGGCTCGTGGGCCGGACGGAGGCCGAGGTGGCGAAGGAGGTCCGCGACCGTCTCGTCGCCGAGGGCCACGACACCGCCGAGTTCTGGATCGTCGCGAGCGGGCCCGCATCCGCCTCGCCGCACCACGATGCGTCGGGCGCGCAGATCCGCGCGGGTGCGCCACTCCTCCTCGACATCGGTGGCAGGCTCGGCGGCTACTGCTCGGACATCACGCGCACCGCATGGGTCGCGGGGCCGGACGGCCTCCCGCCGGACGACGGCTTCCGCGCGATCCACGCGCTGGTGGAGCGGGCGCAGGCGGCCGGGCGTGCCGCGGTCCGCCCGGGCGTGACCTTCGCCTCGCTCGACGCGGCGGCACGGAAGGTGATCGCGGATGCGGGGCACGGACCCCACTTCTTCCACCGGCTCGGCCACGGCATCGGCCTCGAGGTCCACGAGGACCCCTACGTCGTGGAGACGAACGACCAGCTGCTCGTCGCGGGCAACACCTTCAGCGTGGAGCCGGGCGTCTACCTCGAGGGGATCCACGGTGTGCGCATCGAGGACCAGGTGCTGTGCACGGAGACGGGCGGCGAGTCGCTGAACGCCTTCGAGCGCGGCCTGCTCGTCGTCTCGGGGGTCTAGGGCCTTCCCGGGGGTCGCCCGGGCTACCCGGCTATCATCCGGGCCGGCGCCTCGGGGTCCCGCCCGGGTCCGCCCACGACCCACGACCGCGTCGTCCGGCGTCCCCGCCGGCCCCCATCCCGGCAGCGCGCCGGGGGAGCACGAACCGTGATGCCCAGACCCTCCGACCGCCCCGGCGGCCGGCCTTCCGGACCGGTGGTCCACGACGAACCCGCGGGTGCGGCCCCGGAGGACGCCGGCGGTGAGCGCGGCCGCTGCACGCAGGCGCAGCTGCGCCGCTTCATCAAGTCGCGTCCCTATATCCCGATGCACGAGCTGCGTCGGCGCTTCGACCTCGGCGGCGGCCCGGACGACGTCTCGCCGGTGCGCACCGCGAACGGCACGATCTGGGTCGGCCTGCCGCCGCGTGAGGCGGGCTTCGTCGGCGACCTGCTCCGCCAGGGCGAGATCGGCGCGGAGATGAGCCACGACCCCGAGGTCGCGGTCGTCGTCGGCCTCTTCGCGATGCGCCCCGTCACGCGCTGACCACGCGCCGACCGGGCGCGGGCCGGTGGATGCCGCCCAGGCGTATCCTCGCGCCAGACCGATGCACGCACCCGCACCGTCCACCCCTTCCGCCGCCGGCCCCATCGAGATCGTCCTCGCCGTCGAGGGCATGACCTGCGCCTCGTGCGTGAACCGGATCGAGCGCTTCCTCAACCGCACCGAGGGTGTCGCCGCCGCGAGCGTCAACCTTGCCACGGAGCGCGCGACGGTCTCGGTGGACCCGCGGGTGGCCGGCCGGGACGAGCTCGTCCGTGCCGTGGAGGCCGCGGGCTACTCCGTCCGCCCCGACCCTGCCGTGGCGGCGGCCGGCGCCCGTGCCGCAGAGGACGCGGCCGCGGCCGAGGATCGCGCCCGGGCGGCGGAGCTGCGCGACCTGTGGGCCCGCTCCGGCGTCGCGCTCGCGATCGCGGCCGCGATCATGGCCCTGATGTTCGGCGGCGGCGCGCTCGGCCTTGCCATGGAGGACGTGAACCGCCTCGCCCTCTGGCCCGCGACCTTCGTCCAGTTCTGGGCCGGCGGCATCCTTCTGCGCCGCGCCTGGGAGGCGGGCCGGCACGGCACGGCGACGATGGACACGCTCGTGGCCATCGGCACGCTCGCCGCGTGGGGCTACAGCGCCTTCGTCACGACGTGGCCGCACCTGCTCATGCACGCGGGCCTCGAGCCGGTGACCTGGTTCGACAGCTCGGCCGTGATCATCGGCCTCGTCCTCGCGGGGCGGGCGCTCGAGCTCGGCGCGCGCCGACGGACCGCGGGTGCGATCCGTGCCCTCATGGCCCTCGGCGCACGGACCGCGCGGGTCGGGCGCGACGACGGCGAGGTGGAGGTGCCCGTGGCCGACCTGCGCCCCGGCGATCGCATCCGCGTCCGCGCAGGCGAGCGCGTGCCCACGGACGGGATCGTCACCGAGGGTGCCTCCGCCGTGGACGAGTCGATGATCACCGGTGAGCCGCTGCCGGTCGCCAAGGGTCCCGGCGACGAGGTCGTCGGCGCGACGCTGAACACGACGGGCAGCTTCGTCCTCCGGGCGACGCGGGTCGGCAGCGACACGGTCCTCGCCCAGATCGTGCGCATGGTCGAGGCCGCCCAGGGCTCGAAGGCGCCGATCGCGCGGCTCGCGGACGCCGTGAGCGCCCGCTTCGTGCCGCTCGTCCTCGCCCTCTCCGCGCTCACCTTCCTCGCCTGGCTCCTCGTGGGGCCGCAGCCGGCGCTGCCGTGGGCGCTCACCGCGGCGATCTCCGTCCTCGTCATCGCGTGCCCCTGCGCCATGGGCCTCGCGACGCCGACCGCGATCATGGCCGGGACCGGCCGCGCTGCCCAGGCGGGGATCCTCATCCGCGGTGGCGCGGCCCTCGAGCGCGCCGGCCGCGTGGACGTCGTGGTCTTCGACAAGACCGGCACGCTGACCGCGGGCCGACCGGAGGTCCGCCGCATCCTCCCTGCCGCGGGCGTCCCCGCCGAGCGCCTCCTTGCGGTCGCGGCCGCCGCGGAGGCCGGCGCCACGCATCCGCTCGGGGCGGCGATCGGCGCGGCGGCCGCCGCGCGCGGCCTGGCGCTGCCCGCCGCGAGCGGGTTCGTCACGGAGGCGGGCGCGGGCGTCCGGGCGGAGAGCGCCGACGGCCCCATCCTCGTGGGGAACGCGCGCCACCTCGCGACCGCCGGCGTCGATGCGGCGCCGCTCGCCGAGGCGCTCGCGGAGGTCGCGGCCGCGGGCGACACGCCGGTCCTCGTCGCGCAGGGCGGGGCCGCGCTCGGCGTCCTCGGCATCGGCGACCCGGTCCGGCCGGAAGCCGCGGCCGCCGTCGCGCGGCTCGCGGACGCCGTGCGCGCCCGCTGCGTGCCGCGCGTCATCGCCCTCTCCGCGCTCACCTTCCTCGCCTGGCTCCTCGTGGGGCCGCAGCCGGCGCTGCCGTGGGCGCTCTCCGCGGCGATCCGCTCCTGCTTGCCGCCGGGACGCACCTCCGCATCGAGGTCCGCGATCCCGGTGGCCGCCGCGACCGCGGCCGCGGCCGCGCGCGTGTCGCCGGTGAGCAGCCGCACCGCGATGCCGCGGGCACGCAGCCGCGCGACGGCG
>JBJTJV010000075.1:0-27253 GCA_046352645.1 Chloroflexota bacterium
CTCCCCGGACGTCCGCGATCCCGGCGCGCGGAACGTCACCTTCACCCGGCTCGCGGACGCCTACCTCGACGCGGCGCGCGGCCTCGTGGACGGCGGTGCGGACCTCCTGCTCGTCGAGACGATCTTCGACACGCTCAACGCGCGCGCCGCGATCTTCGCGCTCGAGACGCTCTTCGACGAGACCGGCAGCCGCCTGCCCGTGATGATCTCCGGCACGATCGCGGATGCCTCCGGGCGGACGCTCTCCGGCCAGACGCCGGCCGCCTTCTGGAACAGCGTCCGCCACGCGCGGCCCCTCACGATCGGCTTCAACTGCGCGCTCGGCGGGCGGCAGCTGCGGCCGTACGTGCAGGAGCTCTCCGCGCTCGCGGACACGCACGTGGCGGTCTACCCCAACGCGGGCCTGCCCAACGCGTTCGGCGGCTACGACGAGACGCCGGACGAGACCGCGGGCTTCCTCGCCCGGATGATCGCGGACGGGCACGTGAACATCGCCGGTGGCTGCTGCGGCACCACGCCCGCGCACGTGCGCGAGATCGCCGCGGTCGCCGCCGCCGGTCGCCCGCGCGCCATCCCGGACGTGCCCCACCGGACGCGCCTTGCAGGTCTCGAGCCGCTCGACATCGGGCCGGACTCGCTCTTCGTGAACGTGGGCGAGCGGACGAACGTCACCGGCTCGCGGCGCTTCGCGAAGCTCATCCTCGACGATCGCTACGCGGAGGCGGTGGAGGTCGCGCGCCAGCAGGTCGCGAACGGCGCCCAGATGCTCGACGTGAACATGGACGAGGCGCTCCTCGACGCCGAGGCCGCGATGGCGCGCTTCCTCGACCTGATCGCCGCGGAGCCGGACATCGCGCGCGTCCCACTCGTCATCGACTCGAGCCGCTGGAGCGTGCTCGAGACCGGGCTCCGCCATGCGCAGGGCCGCTCGGTCGTGAACTCGCTCAGCCTCAAGGAGGGCGAGGCGGAGCTCCTCCGGCAGGCGCGCCTCGCGCGCCGCTACGGCGCGGCCGTGATCGTCATGGCCTTCGACGAGAACGGCCAGGCGGAGACCGTGGAGCAGCGGGTCGCCATCGCGCACCGTGCCTACCGGCTCCTCGTCGACGCGGTCGGCTTCGACCCCGAGGACATCATCTTCGACCCGAACATCTTCGCCGTCGGGACGGGCATCGAGGAGCACGCGGACTACGCGAACGCGTTCTTCGCCGCCACCCGCCGGATCCGCGCCGAACTCCCCGGGACGCTCGTGAGCGGGGGCGTCTCCAACGTCTCCTTCTCCTTCCGCGGCAACGACCCGGTCCGCGAGGCGATCCACGCCGTCTTCCTCTACCACGGCATCCGGGCGGGGCTGCAGATGGCGATCGTCAATGCGGGCGCGCTGCCCGTCTACGACGAGATCGACCCCGAGCTGCGCGCGCGGGTGGAGGACCTGCTCCTGAACCGCCGCGCGGACGCGACCGAGCGGCTCCTCGCCATCGCCGATGGCGTCCGCGGCCGGGCCGGCGGCACGGACCCGCGCGACCTCGCCTGGCGCACGCTCCCGGTCGGCGAGCGGCTCACCCATGCGCTCGTGGAGGGCATCTCCGACTGGATCGTGGCGGACACCGAGGAGGCGCGGCAGGCCGCCACGCGCCCGCTCGACGTCATCGAGGGGCCGCTCATGGCGGGGATGGACGTCGTCGGCGACCGCTTCGCATCCGGACGGATGTTCCTGCCCCAGGTCGTGAAGAGCGCCCGCGTCATGAAGCAGGCCGTGGCCCACCTCGTGCCGTTCATCGAGGAGGAGCGGGCGGCGCGCGGCGAGGCTGCCGGCGA
Source organism: Chloroflexota bacterium (assembly GCA_046352645.1). GTDB lineage: Bacteria > Chloroflexota > Limnocylindria > Limnocylindrales > CSP1-4 > JAFMJV01. The sequence continues at coordinate 1,816 of JBJTJV010000075.1, forward strand.
CGGCCGGGGCGCCGCGGGCACGATCGTCATGGCGACCGTGAAGGGCGATGTCCACGACATCGGCAAGAACATCGTCGGCGTCGTCCTCGGGTGCAACGACTACCGGGTGATCGACCTCGGCGTCATGGTCCCCTGGACGCGCATCCTCGAGACGGCGGAGGCGGAGCGGGCGGACATCATCGGCCTCTCCGGGCTCATCACGCCCTCCCTCGACGAGATGCGCACCGTGGCCACGGAGATGGAGCGTGCGGGCTCCGCGATCCCGCTCCTCATCGGCGGCGCCACGACGTCGCGGATGCACACGGCCGTCCGCATCGCGCCCGCCTACGCGGGCCCCGTGATCCATGTCCAGGACGCATCGCGCGCCGTCGGCGTCGCATCCGCCCTCCTCAGCCCCGGCCTGCGCGACGGCTACGTCGCGGGCATCCGCGAGGAGTACGCGGAGGTCCGCCGGCAGCACGCCGAGCGGACCACGACCCAGCGCCGTCTCGCCCTCGCGGACGCGCGCGCCAATCGCCTGCCCATCGATCTCGCGCGGCCCGCGCCGCGGCCGTCCTTCCTTGGGCCGCGTGCGTTCCCCGATGTGCCGCTGCCGGCGCTCATCGAGCGCATCGACTGGACGCCCTGCTTCGCGACCTGGGAGCTCGCCGGACGCTACCCGGCGATCCTCGGCGACCCGGTCGTCGGCGAGGCGGCGCGTGCGCTCTACGCGGACGCGCGCGAGCTGCTCGACCGGATCGTCCGCGAGCGGCTCCTGCGCGCGGACGGCGTGGCCGGCTTCTGGCCCGCCGCCGCGACCCCGGACGACGACATCCTCCTCTTCACGGACGCGGGCCGGAGCACGGAGCGGATGCGCATCCCCACGCTCCGCCAGCAGATGGCGAAGACCGGGGCGGCCCCGAACATCGCGCTCGCCGACCTCGTCGCGCCGCTCGCGTCGGGGACCGAGGACTGGGTCGGGGCCTTCGCGGTGACCGCGGGGCACGGCCTCGAGGAGCTCCGGGCGACCTTCGTCGCGCAGCACGACGACTACCGATCCATCCTCGCCGCGGCCCTTGCCGACCGCCTGGCCGAGGCCTTCGCGGAGTGGCTCCACGAGCAGGCGCGGCGCGACCACTGGGGCTATGCCCCGGACGAGGCGCTGGACAACGACGCGCTCATCGCCGAGTCCTACCAGGGGATCCGTCCGGCGCCCGGCTACCCCGCCTGCCCGGACCACACGGGCAAGCGGGAGATCTTCGACCTGCTCGGCGCGGAGACGGCGGCGGGGATGACGCTCACGGGGTCCATGGCGATGCTGCCCGGGGCATCGGTCGCCGGGCTCTGGCTCTGGCGGCCCGAGGCACGCTACTTCGGCATCGGCCGGATCGGCCGCGACCAGCTCGCGGACTACGCGCGCCGGAAGGGCTGGACGCTCGCGGAGGCCGAGCGCTGGCTCGCCCCGAACCTCGACGCGGCATGAGCGCCCGGTCGGCGCGCGCGGCGTCCGGCCGCGCCGGGGGCTCGGCCGCGGTGCCCGCCCCCGTCGCGCCGCCGGACCCGGCGCCCGCGGAGCAGATCGACGAGCTCACGTTCCTCGCCGATGTCGCCCGTCTCGCCGCATCGGCGCGCACGTGGGACGCGCTCCTCGGCACGATCATCGACCGGGCCCGCGCCGCGGCCCGCGCGGACGTCTGCTCGCTCTACCTCATGGACCGCGACGGCGCGGGCGTCACGCTCGCGGCCACGAACGGACTCGACCAGCACGCCGTCGGCGTCGCGCGGCTCGCGCTCGGCCAGGGGATCACCGGTCTCGTCGCCCGCGACCGGACGCCGATCGCCACGCGCGATGTGCGGACGGACGCCCGCTTCGCCTGGATCCGCGGCGTGGACCAGGCGCGCTTCAGCTCCATGTGCTCGGTCCCGCTCGTCTGGGACGACCAGGTGGTCGGCGTGCTGAACGTGCAGACGGAGGCGGAGCGGACCTTCAGCGGGGCGGACATCGGCTTCCTCGAGGCGCTCGCGGGCCTTCTCGCGGGCCTCGTGGAGAAGCACCGCCTGCAGGACGAGGCGGCCAGCCAGCTCGAGGCGCTCCGCGCGCTCGACGAGGCGCGCGCACGGCTCATCGCGGTCGTCACGCACGCGCTCCGGACGCCGCTCGCGGTCGTCCGTGCCTACGTCGAGCTGCTCGGCGGCCGGGTCCAGGCGACGGAGCAGCCGGATGCGGCGCACTGGGAGGCCGAGGCGCTCGCCCAGGTGGACCGGCTGGACCGCACCATCGATTCCATCCTCGAGAGCCTCCGGGTGCTCGCCCCTGCGAGCGCGCCGCCGGTGCCCTTCGACCTCGACGCGGTGGTCGAGCACGAGATGCGCAGCCTCGCGCCGATGCTCCGCCGCCATGTGGTCCGGATCTCCTTCACCACCCGTCCGATCCGCGTCCTCGGCTCGGAGGAGCAGCTGTGCCGGCTGCTCGGCTACCTCCTGGAGAACGCGGCGAAGTACGCGCCCGTGGACGGCGCGATCGACGTCTACGGCTGGACGGACGGCGAGCGCGGCCTGCTCGCGGTGACGGACGACGGGCCGGGCATCCCCGAGCCCTGGCGGGAGCGGATCTTCGAGCCCTTCGTGCGCCTGGACGACAGCCCCCGTGGTGCGGGGATCGGCCTCTTCGCCGCGCGCCACATCGCGCGGGCGATGGGCGGTGACCTGCGCGTGGAATCCCGCGTCCCTGCGGGCTCGCAGTTCGTGCTGGAGCTGCCGCGAGTGGGGGTGCCGGAGGCGGTCCGACCCGGTTGACGCGCGGGCCGCGTCGCCGTCAGACGCCGACGGGCTCGAGGATGTAGCCGACGCCGCGGATCGCGACCGGGATGGGCGCGCCCGCGCCGACGAGCTTCTCGCGCAGGCGGGCGAGGTGCGGCTTGAGCCAGAGCGGATCGGGGTCGGGGACGTCCGGCCAGCCGGCATCGAGCAGGCGGTCCTGGGGGACCACCTCGCCGAGGCGGTCGATGAGCGCGGCGAGAAGCCGGAACTCGGTGACCGTCGCGGGGATCGCCACACCGCGCCAGCGGATCTCGTGGCGCTTGAGATCGAGCTCCCATGCCTCCGGCCCGAGACCCGCGACCGGCGCCGGCACGGGCTCCGCCGCGCCGCGCCCGAGCGTCGCCCGGCGGGTGACCGCGCGGACACGCGCGAGCAGCTCGTCCGCGCGGAAGGGCTTGCGGATGTAGTCGTCCGCGCCGAGGTCGAGCAGCTCGATCGTGGCCTGGCGCTCCCGCTCGCCGGAGACCACGATGATCGGCACCTCGGAGCGCTCGCGGATCCGGGCGCAGACGGTGGCGCCGTCGAGGCCGGGCATCGCGAGGTCGAGGAGGACGAGGTCCGGTGCGTCGCTCGCGAACCGGGCGAGCGCCTCCTCGCCGTCGTAGGCGGCCACGATCCGATGGCCGGCCTGGCCGAGGAGCGCGCCGAGCGCGCCCACCATCGCGGGCTCGTCGTCCACCACGAGGATCTTCAGCGTCCCCGGCTTCGGCGCCGCTCCCTGCCCCGGTCCCGGCCGTGCCGCCTGCGTCATCCGTCCGTCTCCCCGTCACGTCCCGCACGGAGCGCGAGGAAGCGCTCCCGCCATCGTTCCTGCCGCTCCACGTCCGCGAACAGGACGAGGACCGTGTTCTCCCCGGCGAGGGTCCCCTCCTGCTCGCGCAGGCCGGACTCGTCGATCGTCTGGGCGAGTGCGCTCGCCATCCCCGGGCGGGTGATGAGCAGGAGCGTCAGCCCCGATCGCCGGAGCTCGATCGGCAGGTCGCGCAGGAGACGCGCGAGCGCCCCGCCCGATCCACCGGTGACCCCCGGGGCATCGGGGAGAGCATAGACGCGCCGCCCGCCGCGCATCACCTTGACCAGCCCGAGCGCGGCGACGTCCCGGCTCACCGTGGCGGCATCCACCACGATGCCCCGCGCGGAGAGCGCGTCGGCGATCGCCTGCTGGTTCGCCACCTCGCCCCGCCCCACGATCTCCGCGATCGCGGCGAGCCGCGCCGCGCGCACGGACCGCCGGTCCCCGGCGTCGCGCCCGCCCGTACCCCGCTCGCCGTCCATGCCCGCGAGGATACCGCGCGCCGCGCGCGCCACGACGGCAGACGTGGGCCGCAGCGCGAGCCGGGGCGTCGTGCGCCCCGTGGTCAGTCGGCGGCGCCGACCGGCGGGATCACAGCCGCCACCTCGGTGCGGCCGTCGGCGACCCGCACGATCGTCACGTCCTTCGCCGGCACATGCGCGCCCGGCCCGTAGCCGACCGTGCCCGTGAGCGTGGCGAGCCCGTTGGTCGCCTCGAGCGCCGCGCGGATCGCGGCGCCGTCGGTGGTGCCGGCGGCGGTGATGCCTGCCGCGAGGATCGTGACCGCGTCGTGCCCGAGGGCTGCGAACGCGCTCTCCGGGGCGATCCCCCAGCGCGTGGCGTAGCGGTCCGCGAACGCCGTGAGCGCGGCATCGGTCGATCCGTCGCCGAGGAAGGCGTGGGTGGAGAAGTGGACGCCGTCGGCGGCGTCCCCGGCGACCGCGAGCAGGTCGGGCGCGGCGAACGCATCGCCGCCGACGATCGGTCCGGCGAACCCGGCGGCGCGCAGGTCGCGCACGAGCGGTCCGGCGCCCGGGGCGGTCGCGGCGAGGTAGAGGGCGTCCATGGCGTCCGCAAGGGCGGCGATCTCCGCGATCGCCGCCGCGCGCCCTGCGGCGTCCGCGGGCAGCTCGCGGTCGACGACCGGGGCCGACCCGGCCGCCGCGAGCGCATCCCGCACACCGGCCGCGAGCGTCCGCGTGTAGACGTCCTCCGCGTCCCAGAGCAGCGCGATCCGGGGCCCGAAGGTCGCGAGCGCGAAGCGGGTCCCCGCCGCGGCCTGGGCGTCATCGCCGAAGGCCGCGAGGAAGAGCATGTCCCCGATGAGCTCGGGGAGGAACGGGGCGGTCGCGCCGGGCGTGATCATCGGGATGCCCGCCGCCTGGAGGACCGGCCCGGCGGCAAGGACGGGCGCGGGATCGCCGTACCCGATGTACGCGATGGCGCCGTCCTCGCCGATCGCGGCGCCCGCAGCCGCGGCGGCGCCCTCCGGCACGGAGCCGCTGTCGCGGACGGCGAGATGCACGGAACGCCCCAGGAGGCCGCCGTCGGCGTTCAGTGTCTCCACGGCGAGCAGGGCACCCGCGTGGATCGGCCCGTCGATCGGCGCGAGTGCGCCCGTGAGGCCGAATCCCCCGCCGATGACGAGCGCGTCCTCCGGGGCCGGCGAGGCCCCCGAAGCCGGCATCGTGCCGAGGGCCAGGATCCCCACGAGAACCGCGATCGTCCGCCGCGCCCCGTTGCCGTCTGCGCGCATCGCGCCTCCCCTGGGTCGGGCGCCGGACCCGCGCCGACGCACCCGGACCGCATCGTACGGGATGTCGTGGTCGGCCTCCGACGCGACCGGGCCGTCAGCCCGGCAGGTAGCGCACGTTCAGGCCCTCGAGCGCGACGTGCGTGGAGACGAGCGTCATCGCGATCGCGATCGCGGCCGCGACGAGCCGCCGACCCGGCGACGGTGGTGCCACGATCGGCCCGAGCGCCGCGGCCACGAGGAGCGCCGGGATGATGAGGTAGCGGCCCTGGGCGCCCTCGATCAGCGGTGCCGCCGCGGGCGTCCAGGTGATCGCCACCGACCCGAGGATCGTGACGCACGCGAACGCGGCGGTGCCCACGAGGAGCCCCCGGGCGACCCACGTCCGCCGGTCGCCCGCAAGCACGACCGACGCGACGAGCGCCACCACGAGAAGGACGCGCAGCCACGTGTAGACCGTCGGCGTGAAGACGACGTCCAGCCAGCCGAGCTGCCCGAGGAAGCTCTGCTCGTAGAAGGCGACGCGCCCGGGGTCGCGGAGCGTCCGCCCGACGATCTCGACGAAGGCGAAGGGGTCGGCGAGATAGCGGGCTGCGTTCGCGCGCGGATCGACGATGTCCGCGACGCGCGTGTCCACGTTGTGGGCGAAGGCCGGGAGGTACCAGGCGGCCAGGAGCAGCGTGGCGACGACACCTGCCGCAAGCCCGCGTCGGTCCCGCGTCCACCAGGACAGCGCGAGGAGCGGCAGGACGAGCACGACGAGGAAGGGCCGCGCCCCCGCGACCACGACGACGCTCGCCGTGAGCGCGACGATCTCCCGGGTCCGTGCCGCGGGTCCGGCGCGGATCGTCCGCACGAGGAGCGCGCAGATCACGAGCGCGATCGCGGCGCACAGGCCGTCCGCGACGGGCGCGGCCATCTGGAAGAGCGTCATCGGGACCGCCACGATCGCGAGGCCGAGCGCGGACGGCGGTTCGAGCCGCAGCGCCAGGAGGAGGACGAGGCAGCTGGCGAGAAGCGTGAGCAGCCGTCCGAGCCGGTAGCTCTCCGCCACCGTCCAGCCCAGCACCTCGCCCGCCCGGAGACCGGCGGCCTGGGGCAGGTACGCGATCGGCAGGTACACGCCCGCGGAGTTCGGCACGAAGACGCGTTCACCCGTCCAGCGGATCGCCTCCGCCGCCGCGGCGACCTCCGGTGTCACCGGGTGGTCGAGCCGGGTCACCGGGTCATAGGCCTGCATGAACGCCCGGAGGCCGCCGTCGATCCGCGCGCCGCTTCCCGTGCCCTCGGGTCGCTCCCACGGGAGGATGCCGTGGCCGACCGCCCACGCGAGCCCGACGTGGGTGTGCTCGTCCGGTGACTGGAAGGGGGGCGTCGCCGCGCCGATCCGCAGGCCCGCCACGATGAATGCGAGGACGACGAGGACGCCCGCGATGTCGGCGGCACGCTCGGCGCCGATGGTCCGGACCGCTCCCGCTGCACGCGTCATCGCCGGAACCCCTTCCCTCGTCGACCGGCAGGCCCCACGGTCCCGTCGCCCCAGCGCATCGTGCCACAGGCGCGTGGGCAGCCCGCGGTCCGGGCTTGGTATCGTCCCCGCGATGGAAGGACGAGGGGCACGGGGTGTGGACCGGGCGCGTACCGGCGGCATCGTCGTCGCCGGGATGCATCACTCCGGCACCTCCGCGGTGGCCGCGATCCTCGCGGCCGGAGGCTGGGATCCCGGCGCGGAGACGGTGCCGCCCGATCCGGTGACGGGCCGTCACTACCTCGAGGAGGCGGGGTTCGTGGCCCTGCACCGGGCGTGGATCGGGGCGACCCTGCCGGCAGGGCGTGGCCATGCGGACTGGGGGCTCTCGGACGGTGGCCCGCTCGACCTCGCGCGCCTGCCCGCCGACGCGCCGGCGACCGCCGCCGCCTATCTCCGGTCGCGCAACGCCGCGGCTGCGCGCTGGCTTGCCAAGGACCCGCGGGCGAGCCTCTTCCTCGACACCTGGGCCGCCGCAGGGAGCCCGCTGTTCGTCCTCGTCTACCGCGCCTCGTGGGACGTCGCGGACAGCTGTGTGCGCCTCGGCCACCCGTCCTTCGTGGCCGATCCCGGGCGCCCGCGGGCCGCATGGCGGACGTACAACGCCGCGCTCCTCGCCTTCGCGGTCGCGCACTCCGCCCGCTGCCTCCTCGTGGCGGCCGAGACCGCGATCGCCGATCCGGCCGCGCTCATCGCCGCGGTGGCGGAACGGGCGGGGAGCGCCACGCCGCAGCTCCCCCCGGACGCGATCGACCCGGCGCGCTTCACCGTGCGCGCCGAGGGAAGCGCGATCGCCCGCGTGGCGCGGACGGTCCATCCGGAGCTCGGCGCGCTCCTCGACGCGCTCGACGCGCGCGCGGACCTGCCGCGTCCGCGCCCTGCCCCGGGACCGGTCGCACCGCGGCCGCTCGCCGGCGGCGCAGCGCCCGACGGGGCGGGCGTCCAGGTGATCGTCCCCTGCCGGGATGACGGCGCCTTCCTCGACGAGGCGATCGCGTCGGTCGACGCGGCGGTCGCGGCGGTCGCGGCGTCGGGCGCACCGTTCCCCGTCGAGCTGACGATCGTGGACGACGGATCGGCGGACCCCGAGACGCTGCGCATCCTCGCGCTCCTCCGCGCCGACGGCCGCCAGGTCATCGCGGGGCCTGGCGTCGGCCTCGCGGCAGCCCGGAACGCGGGTGCGGCCGTCAGCCGGACGGCGGCCCTGCTGCCGCTCGACGCGGACAACCGGATCCGCCCGACGCTGCTCCTCGGCGCGCAGGCCGTCCTCTCCGGTACCGCGGACATCGTCCACGGTCCGTGGCGGTGCTTCGGCCTCGCCCGCGACGCGATGGAGTCGCCCACCGCCTCCTGGGGGGCGTTCCTGCCGGGGAACCGGATCGACGCCTGCGCGGTGATCCGCCGCGCGGTCGTCGAGGAGCACGGCGGCTGGGACCCGCGCCTGCCGGCGCGCGAGGACTGGGACCACTGGCTCGGGGCGTGGATCCGTGGCCGGGCGTTCGCGCGCGTGCCGGAGACGACCGTCGACTACCTCGTCCGGCCGGGGTCGCTCACCGAGCGGACGGGGTGCGTCGGCATCGGGTCCCGCCCGGACCTCCACCGGACGATCGTCGGGAAGGCCGCCGACCTCCTCCGCACGCGTGCCGCCGCGCTCGCAGGCGTCCCGGCGGACGCGCTCCAGCCCGATGGCCGGCGGTCGCTCGAGCGGATCGCCGCCGCATCCGCCGCAGGTCTCGACGCGATCGTCGAGCTGTGGGCGCTCGTCGCGCACGAACGCCGGGGCACCGGCGTCCCGGATGACGCGACGGGTGCGCTCCGGGCGGACCTCGACGGCATGCGCGCGGAGCGCGACGCGGCTGCGGCCGGTCGTGCGACCGCCGAGGCTGCGCTCACCGCGGCCCGTGCGGAGCTCGCCGTCACGCGGGCCGAGCTCGACGCGCACCGCTTCCGCCCTTCCGTCGCCACGCGCGCCGCGGTGCGCACGGCGATCCCCGCGCTCAGCAGTCGCGTCGTGCGCGTCATCCGGCGCCCCTGTGGTCAGGGGCGCCGTCCGGAGCGACTGCACACGCGGACGTCCGCCGCGGCTTGACGCTTCCCGGCCGCACCCGCCATACTCCCGTCCGTGATGGCGAACCACGACTTCCCGAAGCGCAAGCGCACGCGGCCCTGCCTGGAGGCAGCGGTCCGCTAGGGCTTCGCGCGCTGAGCGACGGGGCCTGGCGGACAGGCTCCCGGGGCCGCGGACACCGAGCACGGTGACCGCGGCGTTTTTGTTTGTCACGGAGGAACGGCACGGATGCGAGCGATCTGCACCGGCGCGGGGAACATGGGCCGCGCGATCCGCGCGGGGCTCGAGGCGCGCGGCGATACCGTCGTCGCGGTCGTCGGCCGGGACGGCCACGCGGACCCGGCCGCGCTCGCGCCGACCGACGTCGCGTTCGAGTTCAGCCACGCCGCCACGTACCTGCGGAACCTGCGCATCGCCGCGGACGCGGGCATCCGGGACATCGTGGTCGGCACGACCGGCTGGAGCCACGATGGCGGCACCGTCGACGCCTTCGAGACGCTCGTCGCGGAGCGCGGCCTGCGCGTCGTCGTCGGCCCCCCCTTCGCGCTCGGCGTGATCCTCTTCACGGAGGTCGCCGTGGAAGCCGCCCGACGCTTCGGCCGGTTCCCCGAGTTCGACCCGTGGGTCTTCGAGCAGCACCGGCGCGCCAAGGCGGACCGCCCGTCCGGCACCGCGAACGCCATCGCCGAGCGGATCCTCCCGTACCTGCCCGCGAAGCGTCGGGCGCGACTGCCGGAAGGGCAGGGCGCGCCCGACCCCGACACGCTCGAGGTGCTCGCGCTCCGCGCGGGCGCACACCCGGGGATGCACATCGTCGGCTTCGATGCCCCGGGCGAAACGATCGAGCTGCGCGTCACCGCGCGGGACCGCTCTGCCTACGTCGCCGGTGCGCTCCTCGCGGCCGACCGGCTCGCCGCCGATCCCGCCCGGCCCGCCGGCGTGATCCCCTTCACCACCCTCGTCGACGAGATCCTCGCCTCCGGGCCGGCTGCCGGCTGACCCGGGACACCACGACCCAGGAGACCACCCCGCATGACCAGCCCGCTCCCGCTCCGCGGTGCGTTCACCGCGCTCGTCACCCCCTTCCTGCCCGGCGGCGCGCTCGATGAGGCGACCTTCGTCCGGCTCGTCGAGCGTCAGATCGACGCAGGGATCGACGGCCTCGTCCCTGTCGGCACGACCGGCGAGTCCCCGACGCTGACGCACGACGAGGACGACCGCGTCATCGCCCTGACGATCGAGGCGGTCGCGCGCAAGGGCGTCCGCGGCCGCGTCCCCGTGATCGCGGGGACCGGCTCGAACAACACCGCGACCGTGATCGCCGCCACCCGCCGCGCGCGCGAGCTCGGCGCGGACGCCGCGCTCGTCGTGGCGCCGTACTACAACAAGCCCGATCAGCGGATGCTCGAGGCGCACTACCGCGCCGTCGCCGACGAGGGCGGCCTCCCCGTCGTCGTCTACAACGTCCCCGGTCGCACGGGCACGAACATCGAGCCCGCCACGCTCCTGCGCCTCGCCGAGCACCCGATGATCGTCGCGGTCAAGGAGGCGAGCGGGAACATCGAGCAGATCATGACGATCCTGCGCGACCGCCCCGCCGGGTTCCGCGTCCTCTCCGGCGACGATTCCATCACCTTCCCGATGCTCGCCCTCGGCGGCGACGGCGTGATCAGCGTCGCGTCGACCGAGATCCCCGGCGAGATGGCACGCCTGTGCGCCGCGGCCTTCGCGCACGACTGGGACGGGGCGCGGGCGCTCCACGCGCGTTACCTCGAGCTCATGCGCGTGAACTTCATCGCCCCGAACCCCGTGCCGGTGAAGGCCGCGCTCGCGGAGATGGGGCTGATCTCCGACGTGCTCCGGAGCCCGCTCCTGCCGATGTCCGACGAGCAGCGGCCGCGCCTGCGCGCCGTCCTCGCCTCGGTCGGCCTCCTCTCCGACGGGGCCGGCGCGTGAGCGGCGCCACGGACCTCCTGCGCGACCGGATCCTCGGCGCGCTCGATGCCTGGCCCGCCGCCGGGCAGCCGCTCCCCGCTGCGCTCCGCGACGAGACCGTCGCGGTCGTCGCCGAGCTCGTCGGCGCGCTGGAGGCCGGCACGGTCCGGGCCGCGGAGCCGGACCCGGCGGCGCCCGGCGGCTGGCGCGTGAACGCGTGGGTGAAGCGCGGCATCCTCCTCGGCTTCCGCATCCCCGGCCTGCGCGACTACCGCGACGGTCCGATCCTCGTCGCCCGCGACAAGGTCGCCTACGGCCTCCTCGACCTGCTCGAGAGCACGGGCGCCCGCGCGGCGCTCGATGCCGGGGCACCGTGGCGGATCGTCCCCGGCGGCACGACCGCCCGGTCGGGGGTCCACCTTGCGCCGGGCGTCACCGTGATGCCGCCCGCGTACCTGAACATCGGCGCGTGGGTCGGCCGGGGGACGATGGTCGATTCCCACGCCCTCGTCGGCTCCTGCGCGCAGATCGGCGCGGGCGTCCACCTCTCCGCGGCGGCCCAGGTCGGCGGCGTCCTGGAGCCTGCGGGGGCCCGGCCGGTCGTGGTGGAGGACGGCGCGTTCGTGGGCGGCGGCTGCGGGCTCTACGAGGGCGTCGTCGTGGGGGCCGGTGCCGTCCTCGGCGCGGGCGTGATCCTCACGGGCCAGGGCCGGCTCGTGGACCTCGTCGCCGGGCGCGAGCTCCGGGGCACGCCGGAGGCGCCGCTCGTCGTGCCGCCCGGCGCGGTCGTGGTGCCGGGGAGCCGGCCGGTCGCGGAGGGCTGGGGGGCTGCCGCGGGCGTCGCGCTCTCCGTGCCGGTGATCGTGAAGATGCGCGACGCGGGCACGGACGCGCGCGTCGCGCTCGAGGAGGCGCTCCGGTGACGACGGGGACCGCGCATCCCCGGATCGAGGCGGGCCCCCGGGTCGCGGGGATGGACCCCGCGGACCTCGTGCGCGCCCACGGCTCGCCGCTCTTCGTCTACGACCTCGACGTCGTGAGCGCGCGCGTCGCGGCGCTCCGGGCCGCGCTGCCGCCGGGCGCCGAGCTCGCGTACGCGGTGAAGTCGAACCCGAACCCCGCCCTCCTCGCGCACCTTGCAGGCCTGGGTGTCGGCGCGGACATCGCGTCGGGCGGCGAGCTCGACGCGGTGACCCGGGCAGGCTTCGACCTGCGCTCGGTCGTCTTCACCGGCCCGGGCAAGACGGACGCGGAGATCGCGCGCGCAGTGCGTACCGGCCTGCGCGCGATCACCGTGGAATCGCTCGAGGAGCTCGAGGTCGTCATCGCCCTCGCGCCCGTCGCCGCACCGCGGCAGGGGATCATGCTCCGCCTCGCGATCGAGGGTGCCGGCAGCGGCGCAGAGGCCCACCCGATCATCGGCGGGCCCGGCGCGGGCAAGTTCGGGCTCCTGCCCGACGAGGTGGACGCGGCGGTGGACCGCCTGCTCCTCGCGGGCGCCATCGGCGGTGCCGGGGCGCCCTTCGTGCTCCTCGGGCTGCATGCCTTCGGCGCATCCAACGTGCGTGACGCGGAGCGGATCGTGGACGCGGTCCGCGGGCTGGCGGCACGCGCGGAAGCGGTCGCGTCCCGTCACGGGCTCCACCTGCGCACGCTCGATGCGGGTGGCGGCCTCGGCATCCCCTACGCGGACACGGAGGCGCCGCTCGACCTCGGTGTCCTCGCGGATGGCCTTGCCGCGGAGACCGCGACCTGGGCGCGCCGCACCGGCCTCGCCGGTGCGCACCTGCTCTTCGAGCCCGGCCGCTTCATCAGCGGGCCCGCCGGGGCGTATCTCATGCGCGTCGTGCGCACGAAGCATCGGAGCGGCCGGACGATCGCGGTGATGGACGGCGGCATCCACCACCTGATGCGCCCGGCGCTCATCGGCGAGCAGCAGCGGACGGTCGCGGTCGGCGAGGCCGCGGGCCGGCAGCCGGACGGCCGCGCGGACATCGTCGGGCCGCTCTGCACCGGGCTCGACGTCCTCGCGGTGGACGTGCCGCTCCCGGAGCCGCGGACGGGCGACCTGCTCGCCGTGCTGGACACGGGCGCCTACGGCTTCACCGAATCGATGCCGCTCTTCCTCTCCCACCCGATCCCGGCCGAGGTCGCCATCCGCGATGGCCGGGTCGTGGCGACCCGCCCGCGCGTCGCGCCGCCCGGCGCCTGAGGTCCGCGGCGCCACCCGGCGCCGGAGGTCCGCGCCGCCGCCCCATCCCCGGGGCGCGCGCCCGCCGTCAGGCGGGGCCGAGCCGCTCCGCGTGCGCGGCGAGCTCCGCCGCGACCCGCCGGGGCGCCGTGCCGCCGATCGCGTCGCAGCGCGCCAGCGCACCCGCGACGCTCGCCGCGGCGCGGATGCGCGCAGGCAGCGCCGGATCGTCCGCCCGCGCCCGAGCGTCCGCGTCCTCAGCGCCACGGAAGGCGCTCGCGATGTCCGCATCCGTGAGCGCGTCGAGCTCCGTGCCCGCCCGCTCCGCGGCCGCGACGCAGCGGCCCGCGATGCCGTGCGCCACGCGGAAGGGGATCCCCTCGCCCACGATCGCGTCCGCGACCGCCGTCGCGGTCGTGAAGCCGCGGCCCGCGGCGGCTGCCATGCGCGCGCCGTCGATGCGCAGCGTGGCGACCATGCCGGAGAGGACGTGGAGCGAGCTGTCCAGCACGGCGAGCGCGTCGAAGAGCGGCGGCTTGTCCTCCTGGAGGTCGCGCTGGTAGCTCGCCGGCAGGCCCTTGAGGAGGGCCAGGATGCCGGTGAGCTGCCCGATGACGCGGGCGGACCGGCCGCGGATGAGCTCCGCCGGATCGGGGTTCCGCTTGTTCGGCATCATCGAGGACCCGGTGGAGAAGCTGTCCGCGGGGCGCACCCAGCCGAAGGACGGGTGGCTCCACCAGACGATCTCCTCCGCGAGGCGCGACAGGTGCGTCATCGCGATCGCCGCCGCCGCGAGGCTCTCGGCGACGAAGTCACGGTCGCCCACGGCGTCGATGGAGTTCCGCGTCACGCCCGCGAATCCGAGCTCCGCCGCGACCGCTTCCCGGTCGATCGGGTAGCCGGTCCCGGCGATCGCGCCGGAGCCGAGCGGCGACACGTTCGCGCGCCGGACCGCATCCGCGAAGCGACCGCGATCGCGCTCGAGCATCTCCACGTACGCGAGGAGGTGGTGCGCGAAGAGGACGGGCTGGGCGGGCTGCACGTGCGTGTGCCCGGGCATCACCGTCGCGGCTTCGCGCTGCGCGAGGCCCACGATCGCGCGCTCGAGCGCGACGATCCGGGCATCGATCTCGCCCGCGCGTCGGCGCAGCCAGAGGCGCAGGTCCGTGGCGACCTGGTCGTTGCGCGAGCGGCCGGTGTGGAGCTTGCCCGCCACCGGCCCGATGCGCGCCGCGAGCGCCATCTCGAGGTTCAGGTGGACGTCCTCGAGGGCGGGGTCCCACGGGAGGTCGCCGGCCGTCACCTCGCCGATGAGCCCCTCGAGGCCCGCGACGAGAGCGTCCCGCTCCGCGTCCGTCAGCAGGCCCGCGCGGGCAAGGCCGCGGACGTGCGCGATCGAGCCCGTGAGGTCCTCGAGCGCGAGGTGGCGGTCCACCTCGATCGACCGGCCGAACTCCGCCGCCGCCGCGTCCGGCGCCTCCGAGAAGCGCCCGCCCCAGGCCTGCATCGCGTCCTCCCCGTCAGCGCCGCGGGGCGTCCGCGACGTCCATCGGCATCTCGCCGAGCATCGGCTGCGTCCAGCTCCAGGCGGAGCCGTGGCGCGCGGCCTCCGTGCGCAGCGGCAGCCCGAAGATCCGGGTGAAGCCGACCGCGGCCGCGTGGTCGAACGTGTCATCCGCGTCGTACGTGGCGAGCGCGCGGTCGTAGAGCGAGTCGTCGCTCCGCCGGCCGACCACGATCGCGTTCCCGTGGTCGAGGCGCATGCGGACCTGGCCGTTCACGACCCCCTGCGCGGAGCGCACGTACCCGAGCAGGTCGCGCTGGAGGGCGCTGAACCAGAGCCCGTCGTAGGTCGCCTGTGCCACCTGGTCGCTCACGAGACGGTTGAAGCGGAGCTGCTCGCGCGAGAGCGTAAGGCTCTCGAGGGCCGCGTGCGCTGCGTGCAGGACGACCGCCGCGGGCGCCTCGTAGATCTCCCGCGTCTTGATCCCCACGAGCCGATCCTCGACGTGGTCGATCCGCCCGACGCCATGGCGCCCCGCGACCGCGTTCAGGCGTTCGACGAGCTCGGCGGGCGCGATCTCCTCGCCGTCGAGGGCCACGGGAACGCCCTGGGCGAACGAGATCGTCACCTCGGTCGGGATGGCGGGGGCAGCGCCCGGATCGACCGTCCATGCATAGACGTCCGCGGGCGGCGTCGTCCACGGGTCCTCCAGCGGGCCGGTCTCGATGGAGCGACCCCAGAGGTTCCGGTCGAGCGAGTACGGCGCGCTCGCCGGCTCCGGGATGCCGAAGCCACGGGCGTCCGCGAGCGCCTGCGCCTCCTCGCGCGTCAGGCCCATGCCGATGCGCAGCGGCGCGACGACGGTGAGGTCACGGTCGAGCGCCTGGACCGCGACGTCGAAGCGGATCTGGTCGTTCCCCTTTCCGGCGCAGCCGTGCGCGACGGCGTCCGCGCGCTCGCGCTCCGCGATCTCCACGAGCAGCTGCGCGATGAGCGGCCGCGCGAGCGCGGTCGCGAGGGGATAGACGCCCTGGTAGCGGGCGTTCGCCATGAGGCTCGGCCAGACGAAGTCCCGCACGAACCGCTCGCGCCCGTCCACGACGTATGCGCGGGCGGCGCCCGCCGCGATCGCCCGGTCCGCGACGTCCGGCAGGAGCGAGCCACCCCCGAGGTCCACGGTGAGCGTCACGACCTCCACGCCGTGCTGCTCGCGGAGCGACGCGACCGCGACCGAGGTGTCCTGCCCGCCCGTGTAGGCGAGGATGACCTTCTTCACGAGGGACCTCCGGGTGCCGGCCCGCGGGCGGCGGCGAGGGCACCGGGCGTCCGGTGCAGGGCGGGGACAGGATGGCGGCGCGGTGCTGCGCGCTGCACGCGGTCCGGCAGCATGCGGGCGCCCGTCGTGTCGACCGGGCGCCCGTCGCAGCGTGATCGGCGCAGTCGCGGCTCTCAGTCCTGCATTAACTTGCGCTCGCACGGCAGAGTATTGCAGAAGTCTGCAGCGTTCGTCAAGCCGTGGCAGACTCCCGCGATGCGCCCCGCCCCACCGCACGCCGTCCCCGGCTTCCTCTCCGTCACGGACCTCGGCCCCGGCGCGATCGGCGCCGTCCTCGACGCCGCGGCCGCCTTCCGGGACGGGCGCGTCGCGCCGGACGCGGCGCGCCCGCTGGCCGGCGCGCACGTCGCGATCCTGCTTGCGAAGCCGAGCCTGCGGACACGCGTCAGCTTCGAGGTCGCTGTGGCACGGCTCGGCGGGGAGGCGCTCGTCCTCACGGGCAACGAGGTCGGCATCGGCAGCCGCGAGGAGCCCGGCGACATCGGCCGCGTGCTCGGCCGCTACGTGGACGCGATCGTGGCCCGCGTCTTCGCCCACTCCGTGCTCGGTGCGCTCGCGGACGGCAGCGGCGTCCCCGTGATCAATGCGCTGTCGGATGCGGAGCACCCGTGCCAGGCGCTCGCGGACCTCTTCGTGCTGCGCGACCACCTCGGGCCGCTCGCGGGGCGCCGGCTCGTCTACCTGGGCGACGGGAACAACGTGGCGGCCTCGCTCCTCCTCGCCTGCGCGTCCGTGGGCATGCATGTCCGTGTCGTGACGCCGCCGGGCTACGGGCCGGACGCCGCGATCGTCGCCCGGGCACGCGCGCTCGGTGCGGCGCATGGGTCGGAGGTGGAGCTCCGCACCGAGCCCGCCGGTGCCGCGGTCGGCGCGGACGCCGTCTACACCGATGTCTGGGCGAGCATGGGCCAGGAGGCGGAGGCGGACGCGCGGCGGCCGGTCTTCGCGCCGTACCAGGTGAACGCCGCGCTCCTCGCGGATGCGCCGGATGCGCGCGTCCTCCATTGCCTCCCTGCCCACCGCGGCGAGGAGATCGCGGCCGACGTGCTCGACGGCCCGCGGAGCATCGTCTTCGACCAGGCGGAGGCACGCCTCTGGGTCCAGATGGCCATCCTCGCCCGGCTCGTCCGTCCGCGCCGACCGCTCTGACGGCCGGTCGCGGGCGTGCGCCCCGCTGCGGCCGCGCTCACGCCCCCCAGGCGATCCCCGCGGCGGCTGCGTACGCGTCCATCCGCTCCTTCGCCTGCGCGAAGCGGTCCGGCGGCAGGTGCTCCACGAGGACGTGCGCATCGGGCGCGACCGCCGCGAGCCCGCGCAGGAGCGCGACATGGTCGAGGACCCCATCGCCGATCTCCGCCTCCGCGAAGGCGGGGAGCAGGCCGGGCACGATGCGCACGTCCTTCGCGTGCGCGCCGATCGTGACGTCGCCCAGGCGTGCGATGCAGTCCGCGATGAGGCGCGTCGTGTCCCACGCATCGGGCAGCGACCCGACGAGGTTCACCGGGTCGAGGTTGAAGCCCACCGCCGGTGACCCGACCGCGTCGATGAGGTCGCGCGCCCGCGCGGCGGACCAGACCGGCGAGACGACCCCGGCCTCCAGCGCGAGCCGGACCCCCGCGGCTTCCGCCGCACCGGCCGCCCGCCGGACGGAACCGACGAGCCGGTCGAAGACCTCCGGCGCGCGGTTCCCCGGGTGCGGCAGCCAGGCCCCGTCCGGGTGCAGGCTGCCCGGCCGCAGGTACGTGTCGCGCGCGCCGAGGCGTGCCGTGAGGTCGCACATCCGCGCGAGGAAGGCGATCGCGGCCTCGCGCACGTGGGCGTCCGGGTGGACGAGCCCGCCGCCGTAGTCGCCGACCGTCTGGCCCACGACGAGCCCGTGCGCCGCGTACAGGTCGCGTGTCCGGGCGACCGCATCGGCCGGTGCCGTGAAGGGATCGCGGACGCGCACGTTCATCACCCGGTAGCCGAGCGCCGCGACCTCCGCGACGACGGCTGCGGGCAGCTCGGTCCAGTCGCCCGTCCAGCGGTCCGCGACCCCGAGGAGCATCGCGGCTACGCCCCCTGGCCGCGCGCCGGCTGGGCGCGGATCGGGTAGCGGTGGGCCGGCCCGCCGTCCACCCGCGCGATGAGCTCGAGGGCGCGCGGCCCCGCGAGCTCCACCTGCACGTTCAGCGCGAGCGGGACGAGGACCGGGTCGCCCCGCGTGTCGGGCGGCCGCGACGTCTCGATCGTGCCGTCGAGGCGGAGCAGCTCCGCGCCGTCCGCGTCCACGAGGGTCAGCGCGAGCGCGTGCGGCCGTCCCGCGTCGAGGTAGGGGATGCGCACCGCGACCGCCACGGACATCCGCAGGACGGCGGGGTAGGCGGGGGGCTGGAACGCGCCCCAGCCGGCACCCATGAGGTAGAGCTTGCCGTGGACGACCTCCGCGTAGTCTGCGGGCAGAAGGAGCTCGATCGACGACCGCGCATCCGCGAGGAGGTCGTCCGCCGTGTCGGTCATCGGGATGCGGGTCGCGCGTGCATGCGGCCAGTGTCGCAGGAACGCCCGCGACGCCTGCCCAGCGGACGACACCGCGCGCTGCACGCGGCATGATTGGCGCGAGCCACCCCCGCTGCCCGAGGAGCCATCCGTGAGCCAGCCGTTCTTCACCGAGGTCGAGGACCGGGTCCCCTTCGCGAGCGCGCAGGCGCAGGGCCCGCTCGCCTACCGGGCGTATGACCCGGACACGATCGTCCTGGGGCGGCGGATGGCCGACTGGCTCCGGATCGGCGTCTGCGCCTGGCACTCCTTCGCCTGGGACGGCCGGGACATGTTCGGCGCGGGGACCCTCGATCGCCCCTGGCTCGATCCGTCGCTCGAGCCGATGGCGGCCGCGCGGATGAAGATGGCCGCGGCCTTCGAGTTCTTCGCCAAGCTCGGCACGCCCTACTGGTGCTTCCACGACGTCGATGTCGCGCCGGGGAACACCTTCCGCGAGCTGAAGCGGAACCTCGATGCGCTCACCGACGACGCGCTCGGCTACCAGGAGCGCACCGGCGTGCGGCTCCTCTGGGGCACCGCGAACCTCTTCACGCACCCGCGCTACCAGGCGGGTGCCGCGACGAACCCCGATCCCGAGGTCTTCGCCTACGCGGCCGCGCAGGTCACGAACATGCTCGCGGTCACGCAGCGCCTCGGCGGCACGAACTACGTCCTGTGGGGCGGGCGCGAGGGCTACGACACGCTCCTCAACACCGACCTCCGCCGCGAGGGCGAGCACCTCGCCCGCTTCCTCCACCTTGTCGCGGAGGAGAAGCACCGGATCGGCTTCAACGGAACCCTCCTCATCGAGCCCAAGCCGATGGAGCCGACGAAGCACCAGTACGACCACGACGCGGCGGTCGTCCACGGCTTCCTCGCCCGCCACGGCCTCGATCGCGAGTACAAGCTGAACATCGAGGCGAACCACGCGACGCTCGCGGGGTACAGCTTCCACCACGAGGTCGCCTACGCCGCGGCGCACGGGATCCTCGGCTCGATCGACGCGAACCGCGGCGACCCGCAGGTCGGCTGGGACACGGACCAGTTCCCGAACTCCGTGGAGGAGCTCGTCCTGCCGCTCTACGAGATCCTCAGGGTCGGCGGCCTCGGCACCGGCGGCTTCAACTTCGATGCCAAGCTCCGCCGCCAGTCCACGGACCGGAGCGACCTCTTCCACGCGCACATCGGCGGCATCGACACGCTCGCCCGCGCGCTCGTGGTGGCCGCCCGCCTCGTGGAGGAGGGCACGCTCGCCGGGATGACGGCCGAGCGGTACGCCGGCTGGGACGGCCCGCTCGGGCGGGAGATCCTCGGCGGGCAGGCGACGCTCGCCGGGCTCGCCGAGCGGGTGGCCGCGGGCGCGATCGACCCGGTCCGCGCGTCTGGCCGCCAGGAGCGCTACGAGAACGTCGTGAACGAGGCGCTCTGGCGCCGATGATGGGAGCGCCGGAGCACGCCGGCAGGAAGGGACGCATCGGATGACCGCACGGCTGATGGTCCTGCTCGGCACCCGCAAGGGCGCCTTCATCGTCGAGGTCGATCCCGCCCGCCGGGCCGATCCGGGCGCGTGGACGCTCCGTGGCCCGTTCTGCGAGGCATGGCCGATCAATCACCTCGCCCATGACCCGGCGACCGGCGCGCTCCTGGGCGCGGCGGGCAGCCCGTGGTTCGGCCCCGCCGTCTGGCGGAGCGACGATCTCGGGGCCACGTGGAGCCATGCGTCCGAGGGGCTCACGTACGGCGAGGACGAGCCCGCGGTGAAGGCGGGCTGGCACGTGACGCCGGCGCACGGCGTCATCTGGCTGGGCACGGAGCCCGCCGGGCTCTTCCGGAGCACCGATGGCGGCCGCAGCTGGTCACACGTGGCGGGGCTGCGCGCCCACCCGTCGCGGCCCACCTGGATGGAGGGCGCGGGCGGGCTGATCTGCCACACGATCCTCGCCCACCCCACGGACCCGCAGCGGGCGTGGGTGGCGATCTCCGCGGCCGGCTGCTTCGCGACCGAGGACGGCGGGGCCACGTGGCAGGCGCGCAACCGCGGCGTCGCGGCCGACTTCATGCCCGACCCGGAGCCCGAGACCGGCCATTGCGTCCACAAGATGGTGCTCGCCGCGGACGACCCGGACCGGCTCTACCAGCAGAACCACTGCGGCGTCTACCGCAGCGACGATGCGGGTCGCCGGTGGATCCGGCTGGACACGGGGACGCTGCCGTCGGAGTTCGGCTTCCCGATCGTCGCCCACCCGCGCGACCGCGACACCGTCTTCACGATCCCGCTCAACGGCCCGGAGCAGGGCCGCTACGTCCCCGACGCCCGGATGGCCGTCTGGACGACGCGCGACGCGGGCGCGACCTGGCAGGACCTTCGCGCCGGCCTGCCCCAGGCGCATGCGTACGTCAGCGTCCTCCGTGACGCGCTGGCGAACGACGCGCTCGACCCGTTCGGGATCTACGCCGGGACGAGCAACGGGCAGCTCTACGTGAGCGCGGACGCGGCGCGGAGCTGGGCGCGGATGCTCGACTCGCTGCCCGCGATCCTGTCGGTCGAGACGGCGCTCGTCGACGCCTGAGCGGAGCGCGGCGGGTGGCGACGATCCGGCTCCACCGGGCGCTCGGCGGGCTCTTCCCGGGGGCGCCATCGGTCGTGACGGCCGAGGGGGCGAACGTGGGCGAGCTGATCGATGCGCTCGACGCCCGCTGGCCGGGCATGGCCGACCGCCTGCGCGTCCCCCACGGACCGCTGCGCGTGAACATCCGCGTCTTCGTGGACCGCGACCTCGCGGAGCTCACGACCCCGGTCGCGCCCGGGTCCGTGGTCCACGTGCTCCTCGCGACCGCCGGCGGGTAGCCGACCGGGGGCCGGGGCCCGTTCAGCCCGCGGCGCGCGCCCGGGTGCCGAAGCCCGGGTCCGCGAGGGCGCGGCCGAGCGCGTCGTCCGTGGCCCCGTCCGCGATGACCACCTCCGGCGCACCCCAGGCGAGCGCGCGGAGGGCGCAGCGCACCTTGGGCACCATGCCGCCGGAGATCACGCCGCTGTCGATCAGGCGCTCGCACTCGCGGTCGGTGATCGCGGCGATGCGCTGCCCGTCCGCGCCGCGCACGCCGTCCGTGTCCGTGAGCAGGACCAGGCGCGCACCGAGCGCGCCCGCGAGGCCCGCCGCCGCGTCGTCCGCGTTCACGTTGCAGATCGTGCCGTCCGCGTCGAGCGCGAGCGGCGCGATGACCGGCAGGACGCCCGCGTCGAGGAGCGTGGCAAGGAGCGCGCCGCGCGCGCCCGTCACCGTCGCGACCCGGCCGAGGGTCGGGATGCGCTCGGAGATGAGCAGGCCCCCATCCACGCCGCTCAGGCCGACGGCATCCGCACCCGCGGCGCGCAGGACGCTCACGAGCTCCGCGTTGATGACGCCGCGGAGGACCGCGAGCGCGACCTCGAGCGCGGCGTCGTCCGTGACGCGCAGGCCACCCTCGAAGTGGCTCTCCACGCCCATCCGGGAGAGCCACTCGGTGAGCCGCTTGCCGCCGCCATGGACGAGCACGACCCGGTCGTGCGCCGCCCGGGCGGCGACGGCATCGAGGACCGCCCGCTGCTCCGCGAGCGTCGTGCCGCCGAGCTTGACGACGACGAGCTCACCCGACCGCGCGCTCACGTGGAGTACTCGCTGTTCTCGATCACGTATTCCTCCGAGAGATCGCAGCCGAACGCCTCGCCGACCCCGGGGCCATCGCCGACCGAGACGCGGATGAGCACCTCGTCCGCGGCCATCGCATCGCGCACCGCGGCCTTGTCGAAGGGGAGGGGCGTGCCCGCGAAGACGGCCGTCCCCGCGATGGCGATGCGCACCGCGTCCTGGTCGAGGTCCACGCGCCGGCCCGCGCGCGCGGCGGCGGCGGCCGGGGAGAGGCCCGCGGCCTCCAGCACGGCCGCGTCCGCCACCTGGGCGTTGCCGAGCGCACCCGCGATCCGGCCCCAGTTGGGGTCGCGTCCGTGCACGGCGGCCTTCACGAGCGGGCTGAGGCTGCCCGCGCGCGCCAGCGCACGGGCATCCACGTCGTCCGCGGCGCCGCTGACCTGGCAGGTGAGGAGGCTGTTCGCGCCCTCGCCGTCGGACGCCTGCTGGCGGGCGAGCGAGCGGGCCACCGCCTCCACGGCACGCGACAGGACCGCCCAGGCGGCCGTCCCCTCGGTCACCGGTGCGGCGCCCGCGGCGCCCGACGCGAGGAGGAAGACGGTGTCGCTCGTGCTCGTGTCGCCGTCCACGGAGAGCTGGTCCCAGGTGCGCGCGACGATCGGCCGGAGGAGCCGGTGGAGCGCATCGGGCGCGACGGCCGCGTCCGTGAGGACGTACGCGAGCATCGTCGCCATCCGCGGGTGGATCATCCCGACGCCCTTGGCGACGCCGGAGACGGTGACGCCGACGCTCCGGCCGTCCGGGCCGGGGAGCTCGCAGCGGACGGTCGCCCACTTGGGCCGCGAATCGGTCGTGCGGAGCGCCTCGGCGACGTCCGCGAAGGCCGCGTCGTCCGCCCGCAGCCCGTCCGCGACGAGCCGGGCGATCGCGGGCGCCACCTTCTCCACCGGCAGCCGCGTGCCGATCAGCCCGGTCGAGACCGCGAGCGTGCGGTCGGCGGTCGTGCCGAGCGAGACCGCGAGCGCAGCCGCGAGGTCGCGCTGGTCCGCGAGCCCTGCCGAACCTGTCGCCGCGTTCGCGCAGCCGCTCGTCGAGAGGAGCGCGGCCACGCTGCCGTACCCGCCGCCGCCGTCCGGCTCCGTCGCGGCGAGGTGCTCGCGGCTCAGGAGCACGGGCGCGGACGCGAATCGGTTCGTGGTGAAGGTCGCGGCCGCGGGGACCGGGCCGTGGGCCGCTGCCACGACCGAGAGGTCGGGCTTGCCGGACGCCTTGATGCCTGCCGTCGCGGCACCCGCGCGGAAGCCGAGCGGGAGGCGCGCGACATGCTCCGGATCCGGCAGGGCGGAGGGCAGCGGGGCGAGCAGATCGGGTGTGCCGGCGTCGGGCATCGGGGTCCTTCCTCGGGGGGTCGGCTACGGGGCGAGCGGCAGCTGCGCGAGGCCGGCCGTCTCCGGCAGGCCGTGGACGACGTTGAACGCCTGGATCCCCTGGCCCGCGGCGCCCTTCACGAGGTTGTCGATCACACCGATGGCGAGGATCCGCCCGGTGCGCGCATCCACGCTCGCATGGACGCGGACGTGGTTGCTGCCCAGCACGTTGCCCGTGGACGGAGGGTCCGCCACGACGTGGACGAACGGCTCGTCCGCGTACGCGGCCGCATAGAGGTCGTGGAGCTCATCCGCGGAGACCGGGCGCGTCGGGCGGACGTGGCAGGCCGAGAGGATGCCGCGGGTCATCGGGATGAGGTGCGGCAGGAAGTCGATGCCGCGCACGCCGGGGTTGCCGCCCGCGGGCGAGAGGCGGCCGAGCTCCTGCTCCATCTCCGCGACGTGGCGGTGGCCACCGACGCCGTACGCCTTCACGCTCTCGTTCACCTCGCTGAAGGTGAGCTCCGGCTTGGGGTCGCGGCCGGCGCCCGACACGCCGCTCTTGGCGTCCACCACGAGGTCGCCGATGAGCCCCGCCCGCGCGAGCGGCGCGAGGGCGAGGATCGTGGCCGTGGGGTAGCAGCCCGGGGCCGCGACGATGCGCGTCGCCCTGCCGCGGAGAGCCGCGAGGTCCGCCCGGTGCAGCTCCGGCAGGCCGTAGACGGCCTCGGCGAGGAGCTCGGGATGCGGATGCGTCATCCGGTACCAGCGCGGGTAGTCCTCGGGGTCCTTGAGCCGGAAGTCCGAGCCGAGGTCGATGACCGTCCGTCCCCCGGCGATCAGCTCCGGGACGAGCGCAGCCGAGGCCGTGTGCGGCAGCGCGAGGAAGACCGCGTCCGCGTCCGGCAGGCGGCCGTGGACGACGTGCCCGGTCGTCGCGAGGTGCGGGTGGCTGCGGCCGACGGGCTCGGCGTCCCGGTCGCGCGCCCAGAGCCCGGAGACCTCCACGTCGGGGTGGCGGGCAAGCAGGCGCAGGAGCTCGCCGCCGACGTAGCCGGTGGCGCCGACGATCGCGACGCGGATCCGCGCACCGGACGCGGGGGCAGGGGAGGAGTCAGTCATGGCAGGGGCGATGATACCGCTGCCTCCCGCCCATGGCCCCGCGCGGGCGCTGTATGCGACACTGCCGCGCGATGCGTGACGACGACCTCGCCGATCTGCCCGGCACCGCGGGCCAGCCCGACCTCGCGATCGCGCGCGACGGACGGACGGTCGCGGCGGTCAGCGTGCGCGCGCGCCCGGACGCCGACCTCGTGGAGATCCTCGTCCGGCTCCGCAGCGCCGGCGCCGAGGTCGTCACCGTGAACGCCTTCCCGGCCACGAAGGGCGAGCCGGGCGTCACCCGCGTCTTCGACATCGAGCTGCGCGACCTCGATGCGGGCCGTGCCGCCCGCATCGCCGCGGAGGTCCCGGGTGTCCACTCCGCGGAGGGCCGCCCCACGCTCGGCCAGATCTTCGGCAAGCGCGTCATCGTCATCGGCGGTGGTGCGCAGATCTCCCAGGTCACGCTCGGCGCGGTGACGGAGGCGGACCGCCACAACCTGCGCGGCGAGCGCATCTCGGTGGATACGATCGCGCTCGTCGGCGAGGAGAACATCGCGCGCGCGGTCCGTGCCGTCGCGGACCTGCCCCGGGCGCATATCCTCGTCCTCGCCGGGAGCATCATGGGGGGCGAGATCACGCGTGCCGTGGAAGAGCTCAAGGAGACCGGCATCCCGGTCATCAGCCTGAACATGGTCGGCACCGTCGTGGACGTGGCCGATCTCGTCATCTCCGACCCCGTCCAGGCCGGGACGATGGCCGTCATGGCCATCGCGGATACGGCACGATTCTCCATCGACCGCGCCCGCGGCCGTCGACTCTGACCCCGGACCCGGCACCGCACCCCACCGCGAAGGAAGACCGCGCATGACCGCAACGACCCCCGCCACCTCGCCCGCCCCCCACCTCTCCCC
>JBJTJV010000076.1:0-17671 GCA_046352645.1 Chloroflexota bacterium
GCCTCAGCGCCGGCGAGTGACGGTGGCGGGCTGTTAGGTGGGTGTGTGGGAGTGGACGCGGCGCGGCTGCGGGCGGGGCCGACGCTCGGTGAAGCGCTTCCTCGACTTCCGGCGCGCCTGGCGCGGCCCGCTCGTGGCCACGCTCCACGACGTCTTCGACCGGCCGCGGAGCCGCGACCGCTGGCTGATGCCGGAGGTCTGGAGCCTGCGGATGCTCGGCCGGAGCGCCGACCGCCTCATCGTCCACTCGGAGGTGGAGGTCGAGCGGCTGCGCGGGATCGTGCCCGCGGGGAAGCTCCGGGTGATCCCGCACTTCGTGGAGGAGCGCACGCCGGCGCTCGGGCCCGCGGAGGCGCGCGCCCAGCTCGGGGTCGCGGACCGCCGCGTCGTGACGATCCTCGGCTTCATCTACGGGCGGAAGGGCCACAAGCCGACGGTGGACGCGATCCCGGCGCTGCCGCCGGATGTGCTCGTCGTCTTCGCGGGCGGACCCGTCGCGGGTCGGGACAAGGTCCTCGCCTACGTGCGGCAGAAGCGGACCGAGCTCGGCATCGAGGACCGCCTGCGCATCACGGGCTACCTCTCGGAGGCGGACCTCGAGACGTGGATCTCCGCGAGCCATCTCGCGCTCCTCCCCTTCCGCGACCTCTCGGCGTCCGGCTCGCTCTCCACCTGGATCGCGGTGGGCAAGCCGCTCCTCGTGAGCGACCTGCCGGGCTTCCACGAGTACGCGGCGCGCGTCCCCGAGGCCCTCCGCTTCCTCGGCGAGCCCACGCCCGAGGG
This sequence comes from Chloroflexota bacterium, assembly GCA_046352645.1. GTDB lineage: Bacteria > Chloroflexota > Limnocylindria > Limnocylindrales > CSP1-4 > JAFMJV01. The sequence goes on from JBJTJV010000076.1 coordinate 784, forward strand.
CATCGCCGCCGGCATCCGATCGGCGCTGGAGGGCGACCTGCCGGAGGTGGATCCGGCGGTCGTGCGCCTGCGCGCGGAGCTCACCGTCGCGAAGACGGCAGAGCGCTACCTCGGCGTCGCGCGCGAGCTCGGCCCCCGCTGACGGGACGGACGCACGGGGCGTCCGCCGTCGGCCGTCAGGGGAGGTCGGGGGTCGGCAGGCCCGCGGACTGTGCGAGCGCCGCGGCGCGGTCCGTCCGCTCCCAGGGCAGGTCGATGTCCGTCCGGCCGAAGTGGCCGTATGCGGCGGTCTGCTGGTAGATCGGGCGAAGCAGGTCGAGATCGCGGATGATCCCCGCCGGCCGGAGGTCGAAGTGGGCGTCGATGAGCTCCACGATCCGCTCGTCCGCGACCCGGCCGGTGCCGAACGATTCCACCGAGAGGCTGAGCGGCTTCGCGACGCCGATCGCGTAGGCGACCTCGACCTCGAAGCGGTCCGCGATACCGGCAGCGACGATGTTCTTCGCCACCCAGCGGGCAGCGTACGCGGCGGAGCGATCGACCTTCGTCGGGTCCTTGCCGGAGAACGCGCCGCCGCCGTGGCGGGCCATGCCGCCGTACGTGTCCACGATGATCTTCCGGCCCGTGACGCCGGCATCGCCCATGGGTCCGCCGGTGACGAACTTGCCGGTCGGGTTGATGTGCAGGACCGGGTCCGTCGTCCGGAGCGCCGGGTCGATCGCGGGCATGATCACCGCATCGGTGATCTCCCGCCGGAGCCGTGCGATGTCCACGTCCGCGTCGTGCTGGGAGGAGACGACGACGGTCGGCACGGCGACCGGCTTCCCGTGGGCGTAGCGGACGGTGACCTGCGTCTTGCCGTCCGGGCGAAGGTACGGCAGCTCGCCGAGCTTGCGCACCTCCGCGAGCCGGCGGGCCATCCGGTGCGCGAGCGCGATCGGGAGGGGCATGAGCTCCGGGGTCTCGCGGCAGGCGAACCCGAACATCATCCCCTGGTCACCGGCGCCGATCTCGCCCTGCGCCCGATCGACGCCCTGGGCGATGTCCGCGGACTGCTTCTTCACCGAGACGAAGGTCCCGCACGTCTTGTAGTCGAAGCCGTACTCCGCGTCCGTGTAGCCGATCTGCTCCACGGTCTTCCGGACGACGTCCTGGAACTCGACGTACGTCCGCGTGGTGATCTCGCCGAGGACGAAGACGAGGCCGGTCGTCGTGGCCGTCTCGCAGGCGACGCGCGCGTCCTTGTCCTCCGCGATGATGGCGTCGAGGATCGCGTCCGAGATCTGGTCGCACATCTTGTCCGGGTGGCCTTCCGTGACCGATTCGGACGTGAACAGATAGCTGGCGGCGTCGAGGATGCTGGACATGGGCTCCTTCCCGGCGATGAGGCGGGAAGCGTAGCACGCGGGCAGGCACGATCCGCCCTGCGGATGCCCCGGCGCGACCTGCGCTACCGTTCCCCCGGGAGGTGCCCGAGATGCCCGGAACGCCGCTCCGGATCGATCCCGCGACCGCCGCGGGGATGCTCGCCGACTGGGGCTTCCTTGCGCATTCGGACCTGCCCGATCGCCCCGGCCCAGCGTGGCTGCTCGTCGCGATCCGGCCGCGGCCCACGCGCACCCACTTCGACCCCGAGGCGGTGGACTACTGGGTCACGGACGGCGACCGGGGCGTTGGCGCGACGCTCGATGCACGGACGCACCTGCCGCTGGCGGCCGCGACGACCTGGGGGACGATCCGGGTGACCGATCGGCTGCGCGTGACGAACGAGTGGCTCACCTTCGGTGGCACGCTCGTGGCCGAGCGCGTGGACGACGCGATCGTCGCGGTCTTCGCGTCGGGCGCGCCGCTGCTCCGGCGCGGAGGCCACTCCCAGGGCTGGGACGAGGGCGCGGCGAACCTCGGCGCGTTCTTCGCGAAGGCGCGCGCCGCGGCCGGGTCCGACCGCCGCTTCGAGGCCGCGGCGGCCGAGGCGGACCCGGTGGCGCGCTATGCGTGCTTCGTCGGGGAGACGATGCGCCGCTTCCGCGTGAGCGAGACGCTCCGACGCCTGGAGGCGGACCTCTGGCGCCTGCTTGCCCACGAGGAGCACCGGCTGCGGGAGACGGCGCCGGACGCGTGGGCGTCCGGGCTCCGCCTGCTCGCCCTGCTCGCTGGTGCGACGACGGCCGCGCTCATGGGGGACGCGGGCGTCACCTGACGTGCAGGCCGGCCCGCCGACGTGGCTCAGGTGCCGTGCTGCCAGGAGCCCATGTACTCGACCTGCTCGGGGGTGAGCGTGTCGATGGTGACGCCGAGGGCGGCGAGCTTGAGGCGCGCGACCTCCGCGTCGATCTCCTCGGGCACGACGTAGACCTGCGGCTGGAGCGTGCGGTGGTTCTTCACCACGTACTCCGCGCTGAGCGCCTGGCCGGCGAACGACATGTCCATCACCGCGGCCGGATGGCCTTCGGCCGCGCCGAGGTTGACGAGCCGGCCTTCCGCGACGAGGTTGATCCGCCGGCCGTCGCCGAGCTGGTACTCGCGCACATCGCGCCGCACCTCGCGGATCTCGTGCTCCGCGAGCTCGGCGAGCGCCGCGAGGTCGATCTCCGCGTCGAAGTGGCCGCTGTTCGCGAGGATCGCCCCGTCCTGCATCGCGAGGAAGTGCTCGCGGCGGAAGACGTTCTTGTTCCCCGTGGCGGTGATGAAGACCTGGCCCCAGGCGGCGGCGGCATAGCCGTCCATCACCTGGTAGCCGTCCATGAGCGCCTCGATCGCGCGGACGGGGTCCACCTCGAGCACCGCGACGTGGGCGCCCATCCCCGCGAAGCGCGAGGCGATGCCCTTACCGACCCAGCCGTAGCCCGCGACGACGACGCGCCGCCCGGCGATGAGGACGTTCGTCGCCCGGACGATGCCGTCCACGGTGGACTGGCCGGTGCCGTAGCGGTTGTCGAAGAGGTGCTTGGTCTGCGCCTCGTTCACCGCGACGACGGGGAACCGGAGCTCACCGTCCGCGGACATCGCGCGGAGGCGGATGACGCCGGTGGTCGTCTCCTCGGTGCCCGCCCAGATCTCCGGCAGCTGCGCCGGCCGGTCCTTGTGGAGGAGCCCGACGAGGTCGCAGCCGTCGTCCATGGTGATCTGCGGATGGGCGTCCGCGATCGTGTTCAGGTGGGCGTAGTACGTGGCGTTGTCCTCGCCCCGGCGCGCGAAGGTCGCGATGCCGTAGCGCGCGACGAGGGCCGCCGCCACATCGTCCTTCGTGGAGAGCGGGTTCGAGGCGGAGAGCCAGACCTCGGCGCCACCCGCCTTGAGGGTGCGCACGAGGTTCGCCGTCTCCGTGGTCACGTGGAGGCAGGCCGCGATGCGGACGCCGCGGAGCGGCTGCTCCTTCGCGAAGCGCTCGCGGATGAGGCGCAGGACCGGCATCTCGCGCTCGGCCCACTCGATGCGGCGGACGCCTTCGTCCGCGAAGCCCAGGTCGGTGACATCGTGCGGAGGCAGGGGATCGGTCTGGCCGCGGGCGGCGTCACCGGGGATGGGCTGCGTCGGGCGGGTCAGGGACGCGTCGGTCACACGCTCCTCCTCTGGGCGATCCGGCGGATCGGTGCCGAGATGCTATCCCAGAGCGTCCCGCGGCGATGGACGAGGCGCTCCTCGAAGCGCGCGTGCTCCGCGTAGCCGAGCGCACGGTAGACGGCGATCGCGGGCGGGTTGTCCGCGCGGACGTTGAGCACGACATCGGGCACGGCCGCGAGGAGCTCCGCGGTCACGGCGCCGGTCACGGCCTTCGCGTAGCCGCGGCCGCGCTGGTCCGCCCGCGTCAGCACGTTGCCGACGACCGCGAGGCCCATCCCCTGCCCGATCACGTGCGTGCCCGCCGCCGCCACGAGCCGCCCGCCGGACCGGATGCCGTAGTAGACGCCCTCCTCGACCGCGGCGGAGGGCAGCCAGCCGGTCATGCCGAGGCCGTAGAGGCGGTTCAGCTCGTTCGTGTCGCGTGCGGAGAGGCGGATGGCGCCGGGCGGCCCGGGGCGGAAGGTCGCGCGGTCGGTGGCCATCCGGAGCATCGCCGGCCCGGGGTCCACCCGGTAGACCTCGGCCACCGCGTCGAGGAGGTCCGCCCGGCCGGAGAGCCAGGCGATCCGCGGCCGGATGACCCGCCGGAGGATCTCCGCAACGCCCGCCGGGTCGCCCGCGACGTGGACGGGCTGCGGCGACGGCCCGGCGTATTCGCAGACGACCGCGACCGGGTCCCCGTCCGCGAGCGCGACACCCCAGCGCGTCCGGGGCATCTCGCGCGGCTCGAGGTCGCAGACCGCGTACGCGGAGAGCAGCCGGTCGCGCGCGAGGACCGGGAGGATGAGCGCCGGGTCGCGGGTGGCCCGGACGTCGGTGAAGGTGGCCGCACGGCTCCGCGGCACGGCCGCGGTCAGGGGGCGGGGCGCGCGGCCACGTCCGTGTCCACGCCCGCGCCGGGGTCGTCCGGGCCCCCGCCCTCCGCGTCGGCGAGCGCCGCGGCCACGCCCTCGGCATCGGCAGCGGCATCGGCATCGGCCTCGGCCGGTCCATCGGCGGGGTCCGCCCAGGGGGCCGGTGGCACCGGCCGACGGGCACGGCGCGCGGCGAGCGCCGCGGCGAGCGCCGCGGGCTCGGGGGCGATCTCGCCCTGCTCGGTGAAGAGGCGGGTGACGCGACCCGGAGGGACGACGTCCACGGCGGGGACGAGCGCGTTCGGCTTCTCCGGCTTCCAGCCGGCCACGTGTGCGAGGATCTCGCGGGCGGGCCGCAGCTCGCCGGGGATGGCGGCTCCGTCCGCGGTCGCCGGGTCGATCGTCTCGGCCGGCGCGGCGATCCAGACCGGGACGGGGCCGGGCCGGGCGGCGGCCGCCATCTCCGCGACGACGCGACCGCCGAGCGGCGTGGCGACGCTGCCGTCCGCGGCGATCCACTCCGCGCCCATGAGGACGACGTCCACGGGCTCGGTGTCGAGCAGGTAGCCGACCGCGCCGTCCGGCACGACGACCGGGTCGATGCCGTGGGCCGCGAGCTCCCAGGTGGCGAGCCGCGCGCCGACGAGGCCCGGGCGCCCCTCCGTCACCCAGACGCGCAGCGCGCGGCCGGCGAGCGCCGCGAGGGCGAGGGCGTTGAGCGCGCCGCCGACCATCCCTGCGGTCGACGTCCCCGGCGCCCCGTGGACGAGGATCCCGACGGGCCGCTCGGCCGGGTCGGGCAGGCGGGCGGCGAGCGCGCGCGCGATCGCGGCGTGGTCGAGCTGCGATTCCATGGCCAGCGAATCCGCCTCGCGGCGGAGCTTCGCGGCGACCTCCTCGCCCGGGTGGTCGGGGGAGAAGGAGGCGCGCAGCGCATCCATCCGCTCGATCGCGACGTGGAGCATCCGGGCGGTCGGGCCCGCCGCGGCAAGGGCGCGCCGGACGCGTCCCCACTCGGCGTTCCGCGCGGCCGGCGAGCGGGGCGCGATCTCCTTCGCGGTGAGCGCGAGGCCGTAGGCGGCGAGCTGCCCGAGGAGGGCACCGCCGCCGACCGCGTGGACGCGCGCATAGAACGCGACATCCGAGCCGCGCCGGCAGGTCTGCTCGTCGAGCGCGCCGGGCAGCGTCCGCTGGTCGAGGAGGATGAGCAGGTCGCCCGCGAGCCGGTAGGGGCTCTTGTGCGCGGCGGACTGAGCCGCCGCGGCAGCCTGGACGGGTCGCCCGGCGGACGCAGGAGCGCTCCCGCCTGCCTCGATCCGGGCCGCGGCAGCGTCCGGGTCCGCGAGGATCCCGGCAACGTTCGCGACCGCGCTCGTGGTCGCCTTCGTCACGGCCCCGGAGATGCCCGCGACCTGCGCGGCGGTGTCGAACGCCTGGCGCCCGAAGGAGCGGAAGAAGGCGCGCCGACCCGCGTCGTGGGTCGGCGCAGGGGCGACGGTCGGGGCCGCGGGCTCCGGCGCCGTCGCGCCCGATCCGTCAGTAGCGGATGACGGAGTGGAGGTCGTATCCACCGAGTCGCTCGCGCCCGTTGAGGAAGAGGAGCTCGACGAGGAAGCCGAGCCCGACGACCTCGCCGCCGAGCTGCTTCACGAGGTCGATCGTGCCGACGACCGTACCGCCCGTGGCGAGGAGGTCGTCCACGATGAGCACCCGCTGTCCCGGGGTGATCGCATCGCGGTGGACCTCGAGCGTGTTCGTGCCGTACTCGAGCGCGTACTCGACGGTGATCGTCTCCGCGGGGAGCTTGCCGAGCTTGCGGATCGGCACCATGCCCGCGCCGAGCCGGTCCGCCATCGGCGCGCTGAAGATGAAGCCGCGCGATTCCATCCCCGCCACGAGGTCGATCCTCTGCCCCTTCCAGGGCTCGATCATGAGGTCGATCGCCTCGCGGAAGGCGCCGGGGTCGCGCAGGAGCGTGGTGATGTCGTAGAAGAGGATGCCGGGCTTGGGGAAGCCCGGGACCTCGCGGATCTTCTGGCGGAGCGTCTCAGCGGACACGGGAACCCTCGCGTGCGACCCGTCCGGACGCCCCGGACGCGGGAGCGCAGTCTACCGCAGCGCGGGCTCGCTCCCGGCAGCCTCCGCCCGGGCGCGCTCGGCGAGCGGGGACCCGCTCCCGCCGTACCGGGCGGCGACCATCTCGGCGAGGATGGCGAGCGCGGTCTCGGCGGGTGCGCGCCCGCCCAGGTCCAGCCCGATCGGTCCGTGGAGCCGGGCGAGGTCCGCGTCGGCGACGCCGGCCGCGCGCAGGCGCTCCCGGCGGTCCGCCTGGGTGCGGCGCGACCCGACGGCACCCACGTAGCGGCAACCGCGCGCGAGCGCGGTGACGATCGCGGGCTCGTCGAACTTCACGTCGTGGGAGAGGACCGCGACGCTGTCCGCGGGCCCGAGGCCGATCGCGTCCGCGGCCTCGTCCGGCCAGGCAGCGACGATCTCGTCCGCGTCGGGGAAGCGCTCGCGCGTGGCGAAGGCGCTCCGGCCATCGATGACGACGGTGCGCCAGCCGAGCGTCCGGGCGAAGGTCACGAGCGGGATCGCGACCTGGACGGCACCGACGATCACGAGACGCGGTGGCCGGGGGAACGCCTCCACCAGCCAGCGTCGGCCGCCCGCGACGACGAGCGCGCTCCGTCCCCGGTCCAGCGCCGCGCCCGCCGCCGCCACGAGCGCCGCGTCCGTGGCCGCGTCCCCGGTCGCACCCGCGACCGTCCCGTCGTCGCCGACGACGAGCGCAGCGCCGGGCGGCTCCCCTGCCCCGGCGACGACCGGGCCCGGTGCGTCACCCGGCGCATCCGCAGGGAGCGGGATGCACACGGCCCGGCCGCGCTCCCGCGCCGCCGCCGCCACCTCCGGCCGCACCTCCGGCTCGACGAGGACATCGATGGTGCCGCCGCAGGCGAGCCCGACGGAGCGGGCGAGGTCGTCCGAGATCCCGTAGCGGATGACACGGGCATGCCCGTCCGTGCGGGCGCGGGCGATCTCCTCGGCCGCCGCACCCTCCACGCATCCGCCGCTCACCGAGCCCGCGAGCCGGCCGTCCGCTGCCACGAGGAGCACGGCGCCCTCGGGTCGCGGCGCGCTGCCGAAGACCCGCACCACGACCGCGCGGCCTGCGCCGACCCCCGCGGCGGTCCACGCATCGAGGAGCGGCAGGACCTCGGTCATCGTCATCGGAGGGAGATCCCCGCGCGGTCGCCGGCGTCCGCGGCGAGCGCGATGGCGAGCCGCTCGATGCTCGCGAGGTCATGGCCGGGCAGGAAGAGGTCGAGATGCGGCCAGGCCGCGGCCATCCCCGCGGCAAGCGGCCGGTAGTCGCGCGAGCCCGCGAGCGGGTTCACCCAGATGAGCCGTCGGCAGCCGCGCCGGAGGCGTGCGGTCTCCACGCCGACGATGGCGGGGTCGCCGCGGTCCCACCCGTCGCTCACGACGATGACGATGCCGCTCGTACGCAGGACGCGTCGCGCCCAGCGCTGGTTGAATTCCCGGAAGGAGCCGCCGATGCGCGTGCCGCCCGACCAGTCGGTGACCGCCGCGGTGACGGCCGCGAGGGCGCGAGCGGGGTCGCGCTCGCGCAGGGCGGGGGTGATGCGCGTGAGACGCGTGCCGAAGACGAACGCCTCCGTGCGGACCTCCGAGCGGGCGAGCGCGTGGCTGAAGCGAAGGAGCAGGCGCGCGTGGCGCTCCATGGAGCCCGAGATGTCGCAGAGCAGGACGACGCTCCGCGGCTCCGTCCGCGGCCGCCGCCAGAGCCAGGTGAGCGGGTCGCCCCCGGTCGCCAGGTTGCGCCGGAGCATCGGTCGGGGCGCCAGCATCCGGCCGGATGGATGGAGCCGCCAGCGGCGCGTCCGGCGCTCGGGGAGGCGGACGATCATCCGGTCGATGATGCGCTCCGCCTCGCGCAGCTCCTGCGCGGACATCCGCTCGAAGGTGGTGGAGCGGAGCCGCTCGCCGGCGCTCCACGTGATCGTCGTCGCCTCGTCGCCGCCGGCGTCGCCCTCTCCCTCCCCGCGCGGCTCGGCGTCCGTGGGGATGGCGGCGGTCTCGGCGGCGAGCGCACGACCCTCCGTGCCGGGGGGCGCATCCGGGTCCACGACCGCTGCCGCGAGCTCCTCCCAGGACGCCCGCCGCTCCCAGAAGCGCGCGAACGCGGCGTGGTAGGGGGCGAGCTCATCGCGCCGACGGACGAAGAGGGCCGCACCCGCGGTCCGCACATCCTGCCGCCGCTCCATGCCCACGATCGCCGCGGCACGGGCGAAGTCGAGCACGGCAGCCATGTCCGCGGAGAGGCCCGCGGCGCGGAGCTCGCGGCCGAAGGCGAGGTTCGCCTCGGCGAGCGCCGCCCCGGAGAGCGGCGGCAGCGGGACGCGCGCCCCCCCGCCGCTCCTGGGGGCACCCCACCCACCACCCCCCGGAGCCCCGCCGCCCGGGCGCCGCGCACCGACCGGAGGTCCTCCTCGTACTTGAGCAGGACGCCGAGGGTCGGGTCCACGACCTCGGGCGTCAGGGCGGGCGCACCGAGGGCGAGGAGGGCCGCGGCCCAGTCGATCGTCTCGGCCACCCCGGGGAGCTTCGTCAGGTCGAGCGTACGCAGGCGCGCCACGAAGTCCACGACCTGGCCCGCGAGCCGGTCGCCGATCGCGGGGATCCGCGCCGCGAGGATCGCGCGCTCCGTGGCGGGCGCGGGGTAGTCGATCCAGTGGAAGAGGCAGCGCCGCTTCAGCGCGTCGTGGACCTCGCGCGTCCGGTTGGACGTGAGCACGACGACCGGCGGGCGTGCGGCCCGGATCGTGCCGATCTCCGGGATCGTCACCTGGAAGTCGGAGAGGATCTCGAGGAGGAAGGCCTCGAACTCCTCGTCGGCCCGGTCGATCTCGTCGATGAGCAGCACGGGGGCGATGCCGTCGGGCGCATCGAGCGCCTGGAGAAGCGGCCGGCGGATGAGGAAATCCGGGCCGAAGATGTCGTGCGCGGTCGCCGCGGCCGCCTCGCCGCGAGCCTCGCGGAGCCGGATCTCCAGCATCTGCCGGGGGTAGTTCCACTCGTAGATCGCGGTCGTCGCGTCGAGCCCCTCGTAGCACTGGAGGCGGATGAGACGCCCGCCCATGAGCCGGGCGAGGACCTTGGCGACCTCCGTCTTGCCTACCCCGGCCTCGCCCTCGAGAAGGACGGGTCGGCCGAGCTCGAGGCCGAGGAAGAGGACGGTGGCGAGGGCGCGGTCGGCGACGTACCCCTCCCCGGCGAGCGCCGCCTGGAGTCCGTCGATCGAGCGGGTGGCGGCCGGGCGGCCGGGAGCGTCGGAGGTCATGGCGGAAGCGTACACCGCGGCGTGGCCCCGGCCGGGGCCTGCGCCTCAGCCCGCGGGCTCGGGATCGGTGGCGCGCGCGAGCGCCGGGAAGCGGAAGCGCTGGTCGCGGCCAAGGATGCCGCCGTGGGCGAGACGCGCGACGGTCGCCCGCGACGGCGGATCGCCCGCGACGAGCCAGGGCAGGAGGAGGTCGGCCGCGGTGGCGCGGGAGTATGCCCCGCAGGTCGGCAGGCCGAGGAGCGTCGCCCCCGGGACCCGTGCGACGAGGAGCATGGAGCCCGGGTGCGCGGGGACGCCGTGGCTCGTGATCCGACCGCCGAGGAGCGCGATGGCGCGGACGAGCGGGTCGTCGGGGTCCGTCGACGCGGCACCCGCGGCGAGGAGGACGCGCGGCCGACCGGGGCCGCGGAGGAGCGCGCGCAGCGTCGCGGCGATCGCTGCGGGCGCGTCCGGCAGGTCCGTCACGCCCGTGAAGGTGCAGCCGAGCGCGGCGACCCGGGTCGCGAGCCCCGCGGCGAAGCGCGCCCGGTCGGCCGGCGCGACGCTCTCCCGCACGACCGCCGCGATCGGCTGCGGCCGGAACGGCCGTACGTCGACGACCGGTCGTCCGCCCGCGCGTGCATGGGCACAGGCCCGCGCGACGTCCGCCGCGGGGACGAGATGCGGGCCCGTCTTCACCGACGCCACGAGCGCGTCCGCTTCCACGACCTGGCCGTCGAAGGCCGTGAAGACCGAGAGGCCGTCGATCGCCGCGATCCGCGCGAGCGCGCCGGTGCGCACCCGCAGCACGCCCGCGACGCGCGCACGCAGGTCGATGCGGCTCTCCGCGGGCGGGCGCGCGACGACGCCGGGCCCGGCGACCGCGTCGGCCAGCCGTGTCGCCGCCGCATCCTCGTGGAGGTCGTCCGGGCCCGGGAGCAGGAGCGTGATGGTCCCGGGGTCGCGGCCCGCGCCTGCCCAGGCGCCGCGCGCGAGCACGGGGCCGCGCGCGAGGGCCGCGAGGTCGTCCGCGTCGAGGACGCGGCCCTTGGCCCACGGAACGCCCCCGACCGCGAGGTCGCGGGTGAGGACGGCGCCCGCGAGGTCCGCGGGGATGGGCGCGCCGGGGCGGACGCGGACCGCGCGGCGGGCGGGCCGCGCCGGGCCGGCCGGCGGGTCAGCCGGCACGCGCGCAGGCAGCCTCGAGCGCGCGCCGTGCGACGACCGCGGCGACGTGCGCGCGGTAGTCCGGGTCCGCGTGGGGATCGCCGAGCACCGTGCGCCCGGAGGTCACGAGCGCGGCAGCCGCGGCGAGCGCGTCCGGCTCGCCCGTGGAGCCCGCGAGCGCCGATTCCGCGGCAAGGGCGCGATAGGGCGCCTCCGCGACGCCGGTGACGCCGATGCGCACCCACGCGATCCGGCCCGCGGAGCGCGCGACGACAGCGGCGACGCCTGCCACCGGGTAGCCGGACGCGGCCTGGGTGACGGACCGGTAGGCGCCGCCCGCACCGGGCGGCAGGACGGGCAGGCGGATCTCCGTGATGAGCTCGCCCGGCCCGAGGGCGGTCTCGAAGGCGCCGCGCCAGAAGCCGTGGACGGGGCCTGCGCGGCCCGCGGTGGCGGAGCGGACCGCGACGCTCGCGTCCCGGGCGAGGAGCACGGCCGCGATGTCCGCGGCGGGATCGGCGTGCGCGACGCTGCCGCCGATCGTGCCGCGATTGCGCACCTGGAGGTCCGCGATGCCGTCCACCGCCTCGTGGAGGAGCGGCTCCTGCACGGCGATCCGGGGATCCTCGAGGATCTCGTTCCAGCGCGTGCCGGCACCGATGACGAGCCATCCGTCCGCGCCGGCCCGGATCCCCCGGAGCTCCTCGATCCGGCCGATGTCGACGAGCATGCCGACCTCGGCCAGCCGGATCTTCAGGACCGGCAGGAGGCTCTGGCCGCCCGCGAGGAGCTTCACGCCGGGGTCGTCCGCGGCGAGGATCGTGAGCGCCTCGGCGAGCGTCTCGGGGCGGTGGTAGGCGAAGGAGGCGGGGATCATGCCTCGGGCGTCCCGGCACGCATCGCGGCGGCGCCGGCGCGCACGGCGTCCACGATCGGGGTGTACCCGGTGCACCGGCAGATGTTGCCCTCGAGGGCATGCCGGATGGCCGCATCGGACGGATCCGGATCGCGCGCGACAAGGTCCGCGGCGGCGAGGATCATCCCCGGCGTGCAGAAGCCGCACTGGAGGCCGTGGCAGGCGATGAACGCCTCCTGGAGCGGGTGGAGCGTGCGGTCCGGACCCGCGAGGCCCTCGATCGTGGTCACGTCCGAGCCGTCCGCCTGCACGGCCAGGACGGTGCAGCTCTTCACGGCGCGGCCGTCGACGAGCACCGTGCACGCACCGCACTGGGTGGTGTCGCAGCCGACGTTCGTGCCGGTCAGCCCGAGGTCGGACCGGAGCAGGTCGGCGAGCATCCGGCGCGGCTCGACGGCGCACGTGCGCGGCACTCCGTTGACGACGAGGGAGACCTCGTGGGACACGGGAACGGTCCTCCGGGGCAGGGCGATCGGGACGCATGCATCGTGGCAGCGCCGGGGCGCCGGGTCAAGTCGGGCGGGCAGGGCGCCCCCGGGACGGGCGGGACGGCGGGCTCAGCCGGGCGCGCTCGCGGGTGGCGGTGCGTCCGCGACCGCCGCGAGCCGCTCGAGGAGGACGCGCGTGACGCGACGGAGGGCGTCCGGGTCCGCGGGCGGCCGGATGCGCAGGTGGTTCGAGGCGTAGGTGATGCCGCCGGCGAGCGCGCGGAGGGGATCGCCCGGGTCCCGGGGCGCGAGCGCACGGGCGGTCGCTGCGCGTGACCAGTCGGGCCCGAAGCGCAGGACGAGCCGCCCCTCCTCCATCCCGACGCTCCGCACCCCCGCCGCCTCCGCGGTGTAGCGCAGCCGGGCGACCTCGAGCAGCCGCTCCGCGGGCGCGGGGAGCGGCCCGTAGCGGTCGTCCATCTCGGCGCGCATCTCCGCGAGCTCGCGCTCCGTGACGACGCGCCCGAGCCGCCGGTAGAGCTCGAGCTTGTGCGGCTCGTCGGGGACATAGGCGTCCGGCAGGTAGGCATCGATCGGGAGCTCGATCTTCGCGGCGACGCGGGCGACGGGGGCGGGTCGCTCCTCGACGCGCGCCTTCTCCACCGCCACCGCGTCGGCGAGCATCCGCGTGTAGAGGTCGAAGCCGACCGCGGCCATGTGCCCGTGCTGCTCGCCGCCGAGGATGTCGCCCGCGCCGCGGATCTCGAGGTCCGCGAGGGCGATCTGGAACCCCGCACCGAGCTCCGACGCGTTGAAGATCGCCTGGAGGCGCTTCGTGGCGACCTCGCTCAGCCGCTCGCGACGGCGGTAGAGGAGGTACGCATAGGCGCGGCGCGAGGAGCGGCCGACGCGCCCGCGGAGCTGGTAGAGCTGGGCGAGGCCGAGCGCGTCGGCGCGGTCGATGACGATCGTGTTCGCATTCGGGATGTCCAGCCCGGATTCGATGATCGTGGTGGAGACGAGCACGTCCGCCTCGCCGCGGGCGAAGGAGAGCATCACCTTCTCCAGCTGCCCCTCCCCCATCTGCCCGTGGCCGACGAGGAAGCGCGCGTCCGGCAGGAGCGTGCGCAGCTGGGCCGCCTGCGCCTCGATCGTCTCCACCCGGTTGTGGACGTAGAAGACCTGGCCGCCGCGGTCGAGCTCGCGCGTGATCGCGTCCTTGACGAGCCCGGCGGACGCCTCCGCGACGCGCGTCTGGATCGGCTGGCGATCCTCCGGCGGGGTCTCGATCACGCTCATGTCGCGGATGCCCGCGAGGGCGAGGTTGAGGGTGCGCGGGATCGGCGTCGCCGAGAGGGTGAGGACGTGCACCTCCGTGCGCAGCTGCTTGAGTCGCTCCTTGTGGGCGACGCCGAAGCGCTGCTCCTCGTCCACGATGAGCAGCCCGAGGTCGCGGAAGCGGATGTCCTTCGCGAGCAGCCGATGGGTGCCGATGACGCAGTCCACGGACCCCGCGGCAAGGCCCGCGAGCGTGTCGGCCTGCTCCGCGGCCGGGACGAAGCGCGAGAGCATCCGGACGCTGAACGGATATGCCGCGAAGCGCGCCCGGAAGGTCTGGAGGTGCTGGGCCGCGAGGATCGTCGTGGGCACGAGGACCGCGACCTGGAGCCCCTCCGCGAGCGCCTTGAAGGCGGCCCGGATCGCCACCTCGGTCTTGCCGTAGCCGACATCGCCGACGACGAGCCGGTCCATCGGCACGGGCCGCTCGAGGTCCGCCTTCACCTCGAGCACGGCACGCAGCTGGTCGCGCGTCTCCTCGTACGGGAACGCCGCCTCCATCTCGGCCTGCCAGGGCGTGTCCGGACCGAAGGCACGCCCGTCGCTTCGCGCCCGCGCGGCGTAGAGCGCGATGAGGTCCTGCGCGAGGTCCGCGACCGCCTTGCGGACGCGCGTCCGGGCACGCTGCCACTCACCGCCACCGAGCCGCGACGGCTCCGGGTCGTCGCCGCCGGCATAGCGCGTGACGCGGTCGACCTGGTCGACCGGGACCCAGATCCGGTCCGTGCCCGCGAAGTGGAGCTCGAGGAAGTCACGCTCCTCCCCGTGCTCGCCGCCCGCGCTCCGCCGGACGAGGCCCATGTAGCGCGCGATGCCGTGGTCCACGTGGACGACGAACCGGCCGGGCTCGAGGCGCTCGAGCAGCTCCTTGCCCACCACGCGCCGCAGGGCCCGCGGTCGGCGGACGCGGACGCTCCCGGTAAGCTCGCGATCGGTCACCACGACGAGCCCGTCCGGACCACCGGCGAAGCCGCCGTTGAGGCTCCGGTCCACGAGCGCGATGCCGCCCGCCGGCAGCGGCGCCGAGATCCGCGACACGGGCGCGGCGCTCGTGCCCGCCTCCTCGAGGAGCTCGGCGATGCGCATCGCCTGGTCGCTCGCCACGACGACGCGGCTGCCGTCCGCGCGCAGGCGGGCGACGGTCCCCGCGATGTCGCCGAGCGCGGCGGGAGGGAGCGCGGGCTCGCGCCACCCGAACGGGTTCCCGCCGGGCGGTGCCCCCTCCGCCTCGGGCTCCCAGGTGAGCGCGAGCGTGCGGGCGATCCCGATCCGCCGATCCCAGGCCTCGCGCTCCGGGTAGACGCCCGGCCAGCCCGCGGGGAGGTGCCCGGCGCGCTCGAGCTCCAGGCGCCGCTCGTCCGCCTGCGCCCGGAGGAAGCTCGCCGTCGCCGCGAGGTCGGCGGGCTCGTCGAGGACGAGGATCGCGTCGCCCAGGTGGTCGAGCCCGCTCGCGGGCGCCAGGAAGCCGCCCCAGATCTCCGCCGCGTCGGCGGGGTCGCCCGCCTCGAGGCGCACGAGGTCCTCCGCGAGCCGCTCCGGCAGGTCGCGGCCAAGGCGGCCGAGGCGCGGCCGGAGCGCGTCCGACGCGGCGAGGCCCGCCACGATCTCGCTGGCCGGCAGGAGCGTCACCTCCGCGACGGGACCGACGCTCCGCTGGTCCGCGGGGTCGAAGGCGCGGATCGATTCGATCTCGTCGCCGAACCAGTCGATCCGGACCGGCAGCGGCTGGCCGGCCGCGAAGAGGTCGACGAGGTCGCCGCGCGCGGTCAGCTCACCCCGCCCGCCGACCTCCGCGACATGCTCGTAGCCGAGCGCCGCGAGCTCCGCGAGAACGCGGTCCCGGACGATGCGCGTCCCGGGCCGGAGGATCCGCGGCTCCGCCGGGAGCGCGTCCGGCGGGAGCGTCCGCTGGAAGAGCGCGAGCAGCCCCGCGACCAGGATCCGCGCCGGGCCGTCCGGGCGCTGCCAGGCGGCGAGCGCGGCGACGCGCGCGGCTCCCTCGTCGCGGACGAGCTCGGAGCGCTCCCAGGCGAGCGCCGTGCGCGGCTCGAGGGTGACGATCGCGGCCAGGTCGCCGAGCCACACGGCGAGCTCCTCCGCCACGCGATCGGCGATCTCCGCGTCCCGGGCGATCCAGACGATGCGCGCATCGGTCGCCCGGGCGAGCGCGGCGGCAAGGTAGCTCTTCGCCCCGTGGGGGATCCCGGCGAGCACGGGATGCCGGAGGGCGGTGCCCGTCCGTCCGGGGCGGACGGGGCCGAGCCGTGCCGCGAGGTCGCGCAGCTCCGCGGTCGCGGCGAGGCCGTCGACAAGGACGGAGAGGTCCGGGAGGCGATGGCGCGATCCGGTCGTGGCGCTCCGCCCGCCGGCATCCGCGCGCGCGACGCGGTCCGCGACGGCGGCCTCCGCCGCGGCCGCGATCCGTCGCTCGCGCCCGCGACGGCCGCGCAGGGCTGCCCCGTCCGCGCTCACCGGTCGTGCCGGTGATCCGCGGCAGGAAGGACCTTCCGCCAGCCGGTGCGCGTCCGGACGATGCCATCCGGCCCGGGCGCCCGCGGGTCGGCGGACGCGTCCGCGGGACCCGCGCCCGTGGCCGGACCCGCACCCGCCGCGTCCGCGCCGAGCGGGAGCGTCCAGGGGTTCCAGCGGTTCGCCGCGCGTGCCGTCCCGTCGCGCGCCCAGTCGCGCACCGCGTCCGAAGCGGCGCGGAGGACACGCTCGAGGTCATCCGCCTCCGACGGCGCGAAGCGCGTGAGGACGTGGCCGACGGCGCCGGCGGACGGCGCGCCGATGCCGACGCGGAGCCGGGCAAACTTCTGCGTGCCCATCTCCGCGATGATCGAGCGCAGTCCGTTGTGGCCCCCGGCGCTCCCCTCCTCGCGCAGGCGGAGCCGCCCGAGCGGCAGCGAGAAGTCGTCCGTGACCACGAGGACGGAATCGAGCGGGACGCGCTCGCGGGCGAGGACCTTGCGCACGGCGCTGCCGGAATCGTTCATGTACGTGAGCGGCTTCACGAGCAGCAGGTCGAGCTCCTCCCAGCGCCCGCGGAGGACGACCGCGGCGTCGCGCTCCTTGCCCCGGCCCGCGAAGCCCGCCCGCTCCGCGATCCGGTCGCAGACCATCCAGCCGACGTTGTGCCGCGTCCCCGCGTACTGCGCTCCGGGGTTCCCGAGGCCGACGACGATCCGCACGCGACGCTCCCATCGCTCCGTGCGCCCGGCGGCGGCGCATGCCGAGCGGCCGCGGATCCCCACCATCGGGTCGCGGCGCGCCGCGG
>JBJTJV010000077.1:0-9166 GCA_046352645.1 Chloroflexota bacterium
CCGCGGTGAGGCTGCCGAGGACGCGCGCGACACCCTCCGCGCCGCCGACCGCGAGGCCCCAGCAGGCTGCCCGGGCGACGAAGACGGCCCGCGCACCAAGGGCGAGCGCGATGAGCGCGTCCGTGCCGGAGCGGACGCCGCCGTCGAGGTAGACCTCGGCACGGCCCGCCACGGCATCCGCGACCGCGGGGAGCGCCTCGATCGCGGCGACCGAGCGCGCGACCTGGCGGTTGCCGTGGTTGGAGACGAGGATCGCCTTCGCGCCGGAATCGAGCGCGCGGAGCGCATCGTCCGGGTGGACGATGCCCTTGGGCACGATCGGCAGCGAGGTGAGACCCGCCATCCAGGAGATGTACGACCAGTCGTTCTTCGCGGTCAGGTCGTGGCTCCCCGCGCCGTGCGCGAGCGTCACCCCGGCCGGCAGCCGGAAGCCGACGGACGCGGGCGTGTGCGAGGCGGGGAGCGGCGTGTTCACGAGCGGCACGATCGCCTTGACCCCCGCGGCCTCGGCCTGGCGGATGACGTCGGCGAGGGCATCGCGGTCCGGCCAGTTGTAGAGCTGGAGCCAGACGGTCGCGCCGGGGGCGGCCGCCGTCACCTCGCCGATCGGGATCGTGGAGTTCACCGGGGCGATGAGGACCGCGCCCGCCTGCTCCGCGCCGCGCGCCATCCCCGCCTCGCCGTCCGGATGGAGCGCCTTCTGGATGCCGATCGGGGCGATGCCGATGGGCGTCCGCACGGGCGCGCCGAGCACGGTCGTCTGCGTGCTGACCGCGGAGACGTCGCGCAGGACGCGCGCGAGGAGGCGGTAGCGGGCGAACGCGCCGGGGTTGTCCGATTCGGCGTCCTCGCCGGCCTCCACCCAGCCGATGACCGGCTTGGTGAGGATGAGCTTCGCGACCTCCCGGTAGTGGCGGGGATCGAGGCGGTCGAGAAGTGCGTCGCTCATGTCCGGGCGTCTCCTGCGGGGGGATGGGACCAGCGGCCATCGTAGCGACCCGCGCGGAGCCGCCCCCGCGCGGGCACGCGGCGGCTAGACTCGCCGGACGCGCGTCGCGGGCCGTCCGCACGCGGCACCCCAGGGAGGATCGCCATGTCCGCCACGCTGCCCCGGACCGCGACGGTCGTCGATTCGGAGAAGCTCCTGGCGCCGGGGGTCGAGAAGCTCCGCGCGGCCGGCGTGGAGGTGACGGTCCTGCCCGCGGGCACGAGCTCGGCGGATGCCGCGACCGCGTGCGCCGGCGCATCCGCCGTCCTCGTCGGCACGACGCCGCTCCGCGCGCCGGAGCTCGCCCGGATGCCGTCCGTCCGCCTCATCGTCCGCGCGGGCATCGGCTTCGACATCATCGACACCGATGCCGCAGCGGCGCACGGGATCTGGGTCGCGAACGTCCCCGACTACTGCGCGGACGAGGTGGCCGACCACACCGTCCTCCTGCTCATGGCCGCCGCCCGCCGCCTGGACGAGGCGCTGAACCTCTGGCGGCGCGAGGGCCGCTGGCTCGTCTACGACAAGCTCAGCCCCGTCTACCGGCCGTCCGGCCGCACGCTCGGGGTCGTGGGCATGGGCCGGATCGGCATGCGCGTCGCGACACGCGCCGCGGCCTTCGGCTGGCGCGTCATCGGCGCGGACGCGATGCTCCCGCCGGACGCCATCCGCGCCCGCGGCGCCGAGCCCGTGGAGCTCGAGGAGCTCTTCGCGACGGCCGATGCGATCGCGCTCCACTGCCCCCTGAACGCCGAGACGCACCACCTCGTGAACGCAGACCGGCTGGCGCGGATGCGGCCGGGCGGCGTGATCGTGAACACGTCGCGCGGCGGGCTCATCGACATCGCGGCGCTCACGGCTGCGATCGAGTCCGGCCACCTCGCCGCGGCCGGCCTCGACGTCCTGGAGGACGAGCCGAACGTCGACCCGGATCAGCCGGTCTTCCGCCACCCGAACGTCCTCGTCACCTCGCACGTCGCGTGGTACTCGGTGGACGCGCGCCGCGAGCTCGCGCTCCTGTGCGCGGACGAGGCGATCCGGGTGATCGAGGGCGGCGAGCCGCGGAACCCGGTGAACCGGCCCGCCCGCTGATGGCCCGGCGCGGAGCTGCCCGGACGTCGCCGCCGGACGCGGCCGCCCTCCGCGCCCTGCCCTGGGCGGAGCTCGAGGCCGCGGCCGCCCCGCTCCTGGACCCCGCGACGCGCGCCTACTACGGCCGCGGCGCACGCGACGGGCGGTCGCTCACGCGGAACGTCGCGGCCTGGGACGCGTGGTGGCTGCGGCCCAGGAGGCTCACCGGCATCGCGGCCCCGTCCCTTGCCACGACGCTCCTCGGCACGCCGGTCGCGCACCCCGTCCTCGTCGGTCCGTCCGCGGCCCACCGCCTCGCGCACCCGGAGGGCGAGCGCGCGACCGCGGAGGGCGTCGCTGCGCACGGCGGCATCTTCGTCGTCTCGACGAGCACGACGGTGCCGGTGGAGGAGCTCGCCCGCGTCCCGGGCCTGTGCTGGTGGTTCCAGCTCTACCCGCTCGCGGACGCGGCCGGGACGGACGCCATGGTCCGGCGCGCGGTGGACGCGGGCGCGGCCGCGATCGTGCTCACGGTGGACATGACCGCGGACGGGCGCACGGCGGACCTGCCCGCGAGCGGCTTCGTCACGCCGCCGGGCATCGGCTACCCGATGCATCCGCCCGCCGTGGCCCGCCTGCCGCGGCTCGACTGGGCATGGGCGGAGGCGCTCGCGGCGCGGGCAGGGGTGCCCGTGATCCTCAAGGGGATCCTCCATCCGGACGATGCGCGGCGGGCGGCGGATGCCGGGTTCCCCGCACTCGTCGTCTCCAACCACGGCGGCCGGACGCAGGATTCCGTGCTTCCCACCGCGTTCGCCATCGCGGACGTCGCCGCGGCCGCCGGCGGGCGGCTGGAGGTCTACGCGGATTCGGGGATCCGACGCGGCAGCGACGGGCTCAAGGCCCTCGCGCTCGGCGCCCGGGCCGTAGGTCTCGTCCGGCCGGTCCTCTGGGGCCTCGCGCTCGCGGGCGCCGACGGGGTCGCCGCGGTCCTCGGGCGGGTCCTCGACGAGCTCGCCGAGGAGATGGCGTACGCCGATGTCGCGGACGTCCATGCGATCCCCGCGGACCTGCTCGTCCCTGCCGTCCCGCTGCCCGGGACCCCGTCCCTGCCCGCCCCCGGAGGAGCCCGATGACCACGCCGATCGACCACTGGTGGTGCACCGCGCCGCGGACCGCCGAGCTGCGCGCCGAGACGCTCGCGGACCCGGGGCCGGGCGAGGTCCGCGTCCGCGTCGCCTGGACCGCGATCAGCCCGGGAAGCAACCTCCACGTCTGGCGGACCGGCGGCTACGGCCCGGATGGGGCGAGCACCCCGGAAGACCTCGTCTACATGGGCAGCGGCGTCGTGGCCGCCGCGGGAGCCGGCGTGACGAGCGTCGCACCGGGTGACCGCGTGGTCGTCCGGGGCGTCGGCCATCAGTCCGGCATCGTCGTGCCGGAGGCGCGCGTCGTGCGCGTGCCGGACGGGCTCGCGCTGCGCGACGCAGCGCTCGCGTACCTGCCGAGCTGGGCGGTGAGCGCGCTCCACCTGGGGCGCTACTCCGCGGCGGAGACGGTGATCGTCACCGGGCTCGGGCTCGTGGGCTGCTCCGCCGCGCTCGTCGCGGAGCGGATGGGCGCGCGCGTGCTCGGGCTGGACGTGGACCCCGTGCGGGCCGCCTTCGCCCGGACGCTCGGGCTCGGTGCGGTCGCGGAGCCGGGGACGGAGGCGGGCGCGCGGACGATCGAGGCGTTCCTCGGCACGGACGGACCGGACCTCGTGCTCGAGACGACCGGCGCGTGGGCAGGCCTCGAGGAGGCGATCCGGCGCGCGCGCGACGGGACGCGCTTCGCGCTCCTGGGCATCCATCGCACGGCCCCGAGCGCCGAGCAGGCGGCCGCCCTCCATGCGCTCCTCACCACGTTCCCCGCGAAGCTCCACTACGGACGGCTGACGTTCGTGGGCGTGGGCAGCGACCCCGAGAGCATCCCGGTGCCGGGGCCGTCGCGCGCGACGCCGCGCACGAACCTCGCCTGGGTCCTCGAGCAGGCGGCGCGCGGTACGCTCCCCCTGGGCCGGCTCGTCACGGAGGTCCTGCCGCCGGACGCGATCGCGTCGGCGCTCGATCGCCTGGCGGGCGGCGAGACGCGGCTTGTCGGGGTCGTCTTCGACTGGGGCACGGACCGGTGAGCGAAGGAGAGGGCATGACCAGCGTGACGCGCTACCCGCAGACGATCCTCGTCGCCTGCCCCACACCGTGGGACGCGGACGACCAGCTGCACGAGGAGATCTTCCGCGCGGAGGTCCGGGCGGTGCTCGCCGCGGGGTTCCACGACCTGTACATCTTCGGCACCGGCGGCGAGGGCTACGCGGTGGACACCGCGCGCTTCCGGCGCGTCGTGGAGGTCTTCGCCGAGGAGGCGATCCGTCCGGAGACGCGGCCGATGGTCGGCGTCATCGGGCTCTCCACGGCGATCGTCAACGAGCGCATCGCGATCGCCCACGCGGCAGGCTTCCGCACCTTCCAGATCTCGCTCCCCGCCTGGGGCCCGGTGAACGACACCGAGCTCCTCCGCTTCTTCACGGACGTCTGCGGCGCGTGGCCCGATTCGCGCTTCCTCAACTACAACCTGCCGCGGACGAAGCGCGTGCTCACCGGCCGCGACTACGCCCGGATCATCGCCGAGGTGCCCAACCTCGTCGCCACGAAGACGACGAGCGGGGGCCTCGCGGGGGCCGAGGAGCTGCTCGCCCACGCGCCCGAGCTCCAGCACTTCATGGGCGAGGGGAACTTCCCCCACGGCAGCATGCTCGGGGAGTGCTCGCTCCTCGCGTCGTACGCCGAGCTTGCACCGACGAAGACGCGGGCGCTCTTCCGGGCAGGCGTGGAGCGGGACGTGGAGACGCTCTTCCGGCTCCAGCACGAGCTCCAGCGGATGCAGACCGAGCTCTGGGCGACGCCGCGGACGCAGGTCCACATGGACGGCGCCTACGACAAGATGCTCGTGAAGCTGGGGATGCTCCCGGAGTTCCCGCTCCGACTCCTCTCGCCGTACACCGGCTACACGGAGGCGGACTACCTCGCCTGCCGGGACATGCTCCGGACGCGCTGGCCGGAGTGGATCGGCCGGTGACGGGAGCGCCGGGAACGCCGGACGGCGCCCCGGCCGAGCCCGCGGACGCGGCCGACTCCGCGGACGCGGCGGCCGCGATCCTCGCCGCGCACCGGACGGCAGGGACGCGCCTCGATCGCCTCCCTGCCGCGCTCGTCCCCGCCGACCCCGCGGCCGCGTACGCGGTGCAGGCACGCCTGCGGGAACGCCTCGCGCCCGAGCTCGGGGCGCGCGCCGGCGACAAGGTCGGCTGCACCACGCCGGTGATGCAGGCGTACCTCGGCATCCCCACACCGTGCGCCGGCACGATCTACGCGGCCACGATCCTGCGCAGCCCCGCGCGCCGCGCGGTGCCCGCCGACGTCGTCCTCGGCGT
Organism: Chloroflexota bacterium; assembly: GCA_046352645.1. Taxonomy (GTDB): domain Bacteria; phylum Chloroflexota; class Limnocylindria; order Limnocylindrales; family CSP1-4; genus JAFMJV01. The sequence goes on from JBJTJV010000077.1 coordinate 5,532, forward strand.
GGAGTGCGAGATCGCGGTCCGCCTCGCGGCGGATCTGCCGGGCGGGTCGGAGGGCGTCGGGCGGGAGGCGGCGGCAGCGGCGGTCGGCCGCGTCATGCTCGCGCTGGAGATCGTGGCGGACCGCTACCGCGACTACAGCGCGCTGGACACCCCGACGCTCATCGCGGACGACTTCTTCGGCGCCGGCTGCGTCCTCGGCCCCGAGCTCCCGGCGGCAGGCATCGACCTGCGCGCGGTGACCGCCGCGATGACGATCGACGGCGAGGAGCGCGGCCGGGGCGTCGGGACGGAGATCCTCGGCGACCCGCTCGCGGTCCTTGCCTGGCTGGCGGACCTCCGGGCAGCGGCGGGGACGCCGCTCCGTGCGGGGATGATCGTCCTGCTCGGCAGCCTCGTCCGGACGCAGTGGGTGGCGGCGGGCCAGGCGATCGTCGGCGCGAGCCCGCAGCTCGGGCGGGTGGAGCTGACGATGGGGGCGGCGGCCGACGGCTGAGGGCGTGGCGGGCACGTGCGCGACCGGCGAGCGACGCGCCCGCGCCCGCGTCAGCGCGGGAAGGCGGGTCGGACCGCGTCCACGAAGAGCGCCAGGTCCGCGTGCTCCGGCCAGCCCGCGAAGACGAGCTGGAAGGCGTCGATGCCGCGCGCCACGAGCCCGCCGAGGTGGTCCACGAGCCGCGCCGGGCTGCCCGCGAACGCGGGCACGTCCGGGTCGTGGATCCGGTCGCCCGCCGCGCGCCGGGCGGTCGCGTCGTCCGCGTGCAGGAAGACGGTGAGGTAGAGCGAGCGGCGCAAGGTCACGGGGTCCCGCCCCTCGGCCGCGCAGGCCGCATCGAGCCGGGAGAGGATCGGGCCGATCCGGTCCGCCGGGCGGTGGAGCATGTTCCACCAGTCCGCGTGGCGCGCGGCGACGCGCATCGTCGCGGCGCCCTCCCCGCCGACCATGACGAGCGGCGCGGGGTCCGGCCGGGGGACGCACGTGGCGCCCGCGAGCCGGAGCGTGGGCCCCGTGAAGTCCACGGGCCCACCCGTCCAGAGGAGCCGGATCGCCGTGAGCGCCTCGTCGAGCTGCGCGACCCGCTCGGCCGCCGGGGGGAAGTCGTAGCCGTAGGCGCGGTACTCGGCCTCGTCCCAGCCGGCGCCGTAGCCCAGGATGGGCCGTCCGGGCGCGATCCCCTCCGCGGCCGCCGCGGACGCCATGAGCGCGTCGAGGCTCGCGAGCATCTTCGCGAGGAGCGGCGGATGACGGTACGCGCGAGCCGCGACGATCGGGCCGATCGGGATCCCCGGGTGGCGCGCGGCGACCCACGTGAGGAGCGTCCAGCACTCCAGGCGCCAGCGCTCCTCGGTCATGAAGTGATCGGAGATCCAGAGCGAATCGATCGCCGGGCCCACGATCGCGAGCGCGGCGTCGAGGTCGGCGACGAAGCGGGCGGGATCGACCGCCTCGAGGCCGCGCCGGCCGGACGGGGGGTTGTAGCCGATGTGGACGGGACGGGCGGATGCGTGCATCAGGGTCCCCATCGTAGGGGGTGCGCGGACTAGACTCGGGGCCTCCGGAGCAGCGATACCGAGGGAGCGAGGACGAACGTGGCGATCATCGACATCAGCGGCCCGATCCGCGAGGGCATGTGGTACTACGGTGAGCCGTACCTGGACATGCCGGTCGGGCCGGTCCGGGTCCACGAGGTCGAGTTCCCGCCGAAGTACGCGGGCCGGATCTTCACCCAGGTCGTGGAGATGTGCGTCCAGTCCGGCGCCTACCTCGAGACCGCGGCGCACGCGATCAAGGGGCGCGAGAACATCGACCAGGTGCCGCTGGAGCGCTCCTGGATGGTGCCCACGGTCGTGATCCACGCGCCGAAGGGACCGCTGGAGAAGGTCACGCTCGCGGAGGCGCAGGCGGACCTCGCCGCGCAGGGTGTGACGATCGAGAAGGGGGACGCCGTCCTCCTCCACACCGGCTGGGACAGCGCCTACGACGACCCGGAGCGCTACCTCACGCAGATGCCGTACATCGCGGGCGACCTGATGCACTGGATCATGGACCACGAGCCCGGCATCATCGGCTGCGACACGCCGCGCGCGGATTCGCCGACCGACCCGCAGGACTTCTTCGGGCGCTTCTTCTCCACGGACATCCTGCTGCTCGGCTGCGTCACGAACCTCGGTGCGGTCCCGCGCGGCGGCCCCAAGCCGCGGCTGTGCGCGCTGCCGCTGCCGATCGAGGGGGCCTGCGCCTCGCCCGTCCGCGTCGTCCTCGTCACCCCCTGACGGTCCGCGGGTGCGCGCCCCGGGGGCGCCTGCCTCAGCCGGCCGCCGGGCCCCACTCGCGGCCGATCCCCGCGGCGACCGTGAGCATCGGCGCGCCGAGCGTGGCGCGCAGGCGCGTGATGTCGCCCACCCAGCTCGGCGACGGATCCGCGAGCCGCCGAAAGCGCGGCTCCCGACCGACCGCTGCCGCGAGGAGCTCCACGAAGCGGACGCGGCTCACCGGGTCGGGGCCCGCGACGTTCACGACCGCGGGCGGCGTGTCCACCTCCAGGGCGCGGATGGTCAGGGTGACCGCGTCGTCGATGTGGACCGGGTTCATCCACGGCCCGTCGTCCGCGCCGACCTCGATCGGCTCGCCGCGCTCGAGGCAGTCGAGGAAGTGGACGATCATCGGGTTCGAGCCGTCGCGGGCGTAGGGCGCGTAGTAGCGGAGCGCGGAGACCGTGAACGGCCAGCGATACGCGGTGAGCGCCTGCTCCGCGAGGTGCTTCGTGAGGTTGTACGGGTTCGGCGGCGCGAACGGCGCGTCCTCCGCGACCGTCGTCCCGCTCGCCCCCGCGCCGGTGATGCCGCCCGTGGAGCCGTAGACGAACCGCCGGACGCCCGCTCCCTCGGCCCACGCGAGGAGCCGGAGCATCCCGAGCACGTTCACGCCCGCGAGCTCCAGGAGCCCCGGGTCACGGCCGAAGGGGTCGTCGATCCGCGACGCTTCGTGGACGACCGCCTCGACGCCCGACGGCAGGATCGCCGGATCGAGCGTCTCGAGGTCGCCGGTCAGCCACCTCGCGCCGGCGGGTGCGGGGCCCGGCACGCGTCGGACGAGCGCGATCGTCTCGTGGCGGGCCGCCAGCGCCGGCAGAAGATGCCGCCCCACGAACCCGGTGGCGCCGGTGAGCAGGACGCGCATCAGGCGCCCGCCCCGGCCGCGGGTGCGGGCGCTGCGTCCGCGAGCCGCTCGCCGCTCTCCACGTCGAAGAGGTAGAGCCGGTCGAGGTCGAAGAAGAGGTCGAGCTCCTCGCCGTGCCGGACATCGCGGCGGACGTCGAGGCGCGCGGTGAAGCGGCTCCGGGCGGGCTCCGCGAGGAGCGTGTCGTCGTCCTCGCGCGCGGCCGCCACCGGGCCGACGTGGTAGCGCGGCGCGTCCACCGGGAAGACGAGGAGCTGCTCCGCGCCGAGGTGCTCCACGATCTCCGCGGTGACGCGGAGGCGCGCGATCCGGTGTGCCGGGCCGTCCTCGTGCGCCGCGACATCCACCGCGCGCAGCCCGAAGTCCGCCGGGCGCATCCCGACGACGTCGCGGCGGCGGTCGCCGACGCGGGCCGCCTGCGCGGGCGCGAGCGCAAGTCGGTGCCCGCCGACGACGA
>JBJTJV010000078.1:0-8254 GCA_046352645.1 Chloroflexota bacterium
CGCGCGGGCTGTTCGCGTGGCCCGTGGACATCGATCCGGCGTGGCCGGGGTTCAGCGCCTGGAGCATGGCCCGGGCCTCGGCGGAGCGACACTCGCCGACGATGATCCGCTCGGGCCGCATCCGGAGCGAGTTGCGCACGAGCTCGCGGATCGGGATCGCGCCCTTGCCCTCGATGTTCGCGGGCCGCGCCTCCAGGGTGACGACGTGGTACTGGCGCAGCTGCAGCTCCGCGGCATCCTCGATCGTCACGATCCGCTCGTCCTCGGGGATGAAGGACGAGAGGATGTTCAGCATCGTCGTCTTGCCCGAGCCGGTGCCACCGGAGACGAAGACGTTCAGGCGCGCCTCCACGCATGCCCGGAGTAACTCGAACATCTCCGGCGTCGCGGTCCCGAACCGGACGAGGTCGTCCACGGTGAGCGGGGACGCGGAGAACTTCCGGATCGTGATCACCGGACCGACGAGGCTGATCGGCGGGATCACCGCGTTCACGCGGGAGCCGTCGGCGAGGCGGGCGTCCACGAGCGGGCTCGATTCATCGATGCGCCGCCCGAGCGGCGCGATGATCCGGTCGATGATCCGCAGGACGTGCTCGTCGTCCTGGAAGTGCACATCGGAGAGGATGAGCTTGCCCTTCCGCTCGATGTAGACCTGGTACGGCCCGTTGACCATGACCTCGCTGACCGTCGGGTCGTTGAGGAGCGGCTGGATGGGGCCGAGGCCGACGATCTCGTCGAGGACCCGCGCGAACCAGCGCTCGCGGTCCGGCCGCGAGAGGTTCATCCCTTCCTCGGCGAGGGCCCGGAGGAAGATCTCCTCGATCCTGCGGCGCACCTCGTCGCGGTCGGTGAGGTCCATCCGCGGGTCGAGCTCGGCGATCACCCTGTTCTGGACGCGGACGATCGCGTCGCGCTGCCCGGTGTCACCCGAGAGCTGGCCGAAGCTCCGGCCGGCCGGCTGCTGCGGCATCTCCGCCTGCAGGCGCGAGCCGAGCGACGGCGACGGCGCGGACGGCGGGGTCACCGGCGTCGGCGGCGCGTAGGTGGGCGGCATCGGCGGCATCTGCCCCGGACCCCCGGGCGGGAACGGCGGCATGGCACCGGGCGGCATCTGCCCCGGACCCACGGGCGGCATCCCCGGCTGGGGCGCGGGCACACCGGCCGCCTCGGCGGGCGGGTTCGACTGACCCATCCTCCTCAGGAGCGACATCGCTGCACCTCCCTCATCGCGCTCCGCGGCCTGCTCACCGGCGCCCGAAGAGCCCCTTGCGTCGCCCGCCCGTCTCCCTCGTCGGCGCCGCCGTCGGCTCCACGGGTGCCTGGTCGACGACCGACCGTGCGATCGTGACGATGTCCTGGCTCACCTGTGCCTGCAGCGCGCTCCACACGAAGGGCACGCCGCGGTTGAGAGCGTAGACGACCTTCCGCCCGTCGGACACCACCGTGTGGTCCACCTTCCGGCCGATCGTCGCCTCCACGTCCACGACCCGGATCCCGAAGGCGGAATCGGCGCGGTTGAGGACGATGCGGATGCGCTCCTCGGGATAGCCGAGCTGATGCGCGAGCTCCAGGAAGAGCCGGACGTTCTTGATGCTCGTGATCTCCAGCGTGAGCACGCCGAGGATGAGGTCGGACGCGTCGAGGACCGCGAGGGTGTGGTCCTGGAAGACCGGCGGGCAGTCCACCACCACGTAGTCGTGCGTCTCGCGCAGCCGCTCGATGACCCGGCGCAGGTGGTCCACCGTGACGAGCTCGGCCATCTCCGGGCTCGGCGGTGCGAGCATGACGCGCACGCCCGCGCTGTGGCCGAGCAGCGCCGCGTCGATCGCCTCACTGGAGCGGCCCGGCTCCACGAGCACGTCCATCACCGAGCGCGTCCGCGGGTTCAGGTTGAGCAGGACGCCCACGTCGCCGAACTGGAGGCACGCATCCACGAGCGCGACCGAGCGCCCGAACCCCGACGCGAGCGCGACCGCGAGGTTCACCGCGATGGTCGTCCTGCCCACGCCCCCCTTGGGCGAGAAGACGGAGATGACCTTGCCCTTGCCCTTCTCGCCCGCAGGCTGGGCCGCCGCGGTCGCCGCCGGGACGATCCGCCCGATCTTCTCCCGCTCGCGCACGTGGACCTGGCGGATCGCCGCGCACAGCTCGTCCGAGCTGAACGGCTTCACGAGGAACTCCCGCGCGCCCGCGAGCATGGAGCGGCGCAGGTAGTCCGATTCCCCCTGCACGCTCATCATCACGATCGCGGTGGTGGGGGAGGCCACGCTCAGCTGCTCGGCGGCCGCGATCCCGTCGAAGCCGGGCATGTTCACGTCCATGAGGATCACGTCCGGGTGCAGCCGGTTCGCGATCTCCAGCGCGTCCGGACCGGACCCGCCGGTGCCCACGACCTCCATGTCCTGCTCGAACGAGAGGAGCTTCGCGAGGTGCTCGCGGGTCTCCGGGATGTCGTCGACGATGGCGACCCTGATCCGATCGCTCATGTGGCCCTCTCGACGGGCGCGCCCGCACGCGGTCGTGCCGCGGGCGCTGCCGCGGCGCGCGGCTGACAGGTGGACCGATGGGACGTCATGGGATGGTGGAATCTACGCGACGGCGGCGAAACGCACGATGGGACCAAAGGGCTACGTGCGTGGCGTCCGGTGCGGTCCGGTGCGGTCGGTGCCGGACGGACGCGCGTCCGACGGCGCAGCTCCCCCGACATGCGTCAGGCGATCCCGGCGACGAGCGAGATGCCCACGCCGCCCTCCTGGGGCACGAGCGAGGCACCGAGGATCCGTGCCCGCGCGGCGAGGTCCGTGAGCACCGCGGCGGGGATGGCGCGCGCGTGCGTGGTCGAGGAGGACGGATCGGCGGCGAGCATCGCGGCGAGCGCCGGCGGGAGTTGCGCAGGGTCCACGGCGGGCCCACGGGCGGCATCGGCGGTCGGCCAGAGTCCGAGCGCCTCGACCACGAGCCGGTCGGATGTCCAGTCCAGCCGCAGGGTGAGCTGCTCCGGCAGGAGGCCCAGGATCGCGCCGACCGAATCGCTGATCACACGGTAGAGACCGCTCTCGAGGTCCGGATGGAGCCGGAGCGGCACGCCCTGGGAATCCATCGCCACCGCGACGCCCTGGCGCTCGCCACGGTCCGTGACCATCCGCCGGAGCGACGGGAGCAGCCCGAGGTCGTCGAGGACCATCGGCCGCACCTCGAAGATGAAGCCCTTCGTCGTGTCCAGCGCGGACTGGACGAGCCGCCGGAGCGCGGCGAGCTCGCCGGGCGCGCGCGGGTCGCCACGGGACGCGAGCCGTTCGACCACCTCCACCTGGAGCGCGATGCTCGTGAGCGTCTGGGCGGGGCCGTCGTGCATCCGGCGGGCGATATCCCGGCGCATCTCCTCCTGCGCACGCAGGAGCGCGAGCGGGTCCGGGCCGGGCGGCGGAGCATCCGCGGATCCCCACCCCGCGGGCGCCGCGGCGAGGAGGTCGCCGAGCGATCCCGCGATCGCGTCCATCCGGTCGCGGAAGCGGCCGAGCGCGCGGGCCTTGCCGTCGAGGACGGAGCCCTGCGACTCGAAGAGCGCCGTGCGACGGATCGCGGCGACCTGCTGGGTGCGGGCGTCGCGCAGCTCGGCGGGGTCCGCCCGCGGGTCGCGCTCGAGCGCCGCGACCCAGGAGTCGATCCGGTCCCGCTGCTGCTCGAGGCGTGCCGCCTCCAGCGCCACCTGACGGCCGAGCTTCTCCACCTCGCCGATCTCCCGCTCGAGGCTCGCGATCTCCGTCGCGATCCCTGCCAGGAGCGTGTCGGCCGGACCGCCGGCAGCCGCATCCCCGGGGCCCGCGACCGCGACGGGCACGGCCGGACGCCCTGCCGGGAGCGCGGCCACGGGCGGCGGCGCGGGGGTGCTGCCGGGGGCCTCGGTGGCGATCTCAGTCCTCCGGGATCCGGATCCACCCCTGCTTCATCGCGTAGACCACCGCCTGCGTGCGGTCGTTCACGGAGAGCTTGCGGAGGATCGAGCTCATGTGGTTCTTCACCGTCTGCTCGCTGATCGAGAGCGCGTAGGCGACCTGCTTGTTCGTCATGCCGCGCGCGATGTTGTCCAGGATCTCGACCTCGCGCGGCGAGAGGGGGGCGAAGATCGGCGCGGCCTCCTGGCCGAAGATCGCGAGCTCCCGGAACTCCTTGAGCACGCGGCTCGCCACGTTCGGCTGCGCGAAGACCTTGTCGTTGATGAGGTACTCGCCGCGGCTCACGCGCCGGATCACGACGACGAGGTCGTCCGGGGCGATCTCCTTGAGCACGTACGCGGCAGCTCCCGCCTTGATCGCCTCGAAGAGCTGGTCCTCGTCCTCCTCCGCCGCGAGGACGACGATCCCGCAGCTCGGGATCTCGCGCTTGATCCGCTGCGTGACCTCGATGCCGCCGGGAGCGGGGATCGAGAGGTCGAGGAGGACGACCTCCGGCAGCAGCCGGTTCGCCTCGTCCTCCGCGGACCGTGCGTCCGTCGCCTCGCCCACGACCTCGAAGTCCGGCTCCTGGCCGAGGACCTGGCGCATGCCGACCCGGAAGAGCGCGTGGTCGTCCACGATGAGGATCCGGACCGTCTGGTCCGGGTGGCGCCGGTCCGGCCCGCCGCGCCGACGGTCGGGACCCGGGTAGTCGATCGTCATCCCTCGTCACTCCTCTCCGCGATCGGCAGCTGCATCCGGATCGTCGTCCCGGTACCCGGGGTGGAGACGACCTCGAGGCTCGCCCCGACGAGCTCGGCACGCTCGCGCATGAAACGCACGCCGAAATGATGACGGTCGCTCCGCTCGAGCACCTGCCCGACGGCGAAGCCCGCGCCATCGTCCACGATCTCCAGCACCCACGTCCCCGGCTCGTCCGCGCTCCCACCCGGGAGCAGCCGCGTGGCGACCGTCACCCGCGACGCCTGCGCGTGCTTGCCGGCGTTCCGGAGCGCCTCCTGCGTGACCCGCAGGACGGCGGTCCGGCCGTCGAGGTCGAGAGGGTCCTCCGGCGCCTGGAGCCGGAGCTCGACGGGCGTGCCGGTGTCGTGCGTGAGACCCTCCGCGGCCTCGGCGATGCCGCTCGTGAGGCTGCCCGCGTCATCGAGCATCGGCCGGAGCTCGTGGATGTAGGCGCGCATCCGGCGCAGCTCGCGATCGAGGCCCGTGCGCATCCGGCGCAGCTCGACCTGGGCGCTCGCGACGTCCCGCTCGATGAGGCGGCTGACGATCTCGGTCTGGAAGGTGGCGTTCGTGAGCACCTGCGCCGGACCGTCGTGGATCTCCTCCGCGAGCCGGATCCGCTCCTGCTCCTGGGCTTCGAGGATGCGCTTCGCCATGCGCCGTCCGCCCGCCTCGTGGAGACCGGGGTCGTCCACGAACGCGCGGCCGGTATCCGACCACGTCGCGGCATAGACGCCGCGCTCGAGGAAGCGCCAGTCGTCGTCGAAGTCGCGCGAGATCAGCTCCAGCCGGGACAGGAGGGCACGCGCCTGCGAGAGCAGCGTCCGCTCGGGCGCATGCCCGTTCTGCCCGGCGGCGTCCGCCAGCCGCAGCGCATCCGCGTAGCGCGAGCGCAGGCGCTCGGTGAGCGTGCGCATGTCATTCGCGCTGCGGGCGATCAACGCTTCCGCCTCGGCGAGGAATGCGTCCACGTCCACGAGCGGCAGCGTGGGCGGCGACTCGGTCTCCATCGTCGCCCGAGTATAGGCGGGTGCCCCCCGCTCCGGACGCGCGCGCGAGGCGACGCTGCCGTGCTGCGGGGCGGCCCCCGGGATCCCGCGCGCGTCGGCCCCGGCCGAGGCCTGTCCTGCCGGGGGCGACCGGCGGTCAGCGCACCCGGACGGTGAGGGTGTCCGAGCTCGGCACCGCCTGCGGGCCGCTCTTGAGGATGCCCACGTGCGCGTTGCTCTGCAGCTCCACGCTCAGGCGGTAGGTGCCGGCGGGCACGCCGGGGCAGGACCCCTCGGCGACGCCGTCGTAGCCGTCGCGCGTCACCACCGTCGTGAGGACGCAGAACGAGACGGGCGCGGCCGCGGCGATGGATCCATCCGCGTTCACCGGCTGCAGGTACGCGTGCGCGTGCCCCTGGACCCGCCCGTCCACGACCACCTGCGACTCGGAGCCGAGGGTTGACCCCGCGTTCGGCGTGCGCAGCTCCGGGCGGTAGTCGAAGTCCTTCCAGGTGGCGCGGATCGTGATCGGGGCGTCGCGGCGGATTCGGGAGGCCGCGGAGCCGACCGGCGACTGGATCCGGATCTGCGGGTTCACCGTGGGCTGATCGCCCATCGGCGTGGAGATCGTGCCGGCCACCGAGACGGCGGCGACGGGCGCGGCCACCGCGAGCGCGGCGACGGCGACGAGCGAGAGGACGGACGGGCGACGCATGGCGATGAGGCTCCGATCTGCACGGCCTGCGGGGTCTGGGGCCCCGCGTGTCGGTGGACTCTGACAGCCCGCCGGCATCCGGACCATGGGCCGATGGTCCCATCCGGAACGCACCGCACCTCGAGCGGCCGTCAGCCGGCCGCGCAGGCCTCCCCGAGCCGGAGGAGCCAGGCCGGTGCCTCCGTCGGCCCGATCCGCTCCGGCGGCCCGGCAAGGCACGCACGCTCCGGGCCCGTGAGGAAGGCGTCGGGGTAGCGCCCGCGCTCGCCGAGGATGACCACGGTCCGCGTGCCGTAGTGGCGCGCGAGGTCGAGCACCGCGTCGCCCGGCTCGTCCGGCAGGACCACGCTGAAGCGCCCGGTCGCGTCCGCGAGCCGGACCGGCTGGTCCGCGATGAGGATGGCCTCCGCGCCGCGCGCGTCGAGCTCCGCCGCGATCGCCACGAGCCGCGCCGACGCCGTCGCGACGCGCGTCCGCTCCGCCGCGAGCTGGAGCGCGAGGAGCGCGACCGCGCACACGACGAGCGCCGCGGGCGCGAGCACGACGTTCTCACGCGCCCAGCCGCGGCGCCGGGAGACCCGCGCGAGGAGGGCGTCCCCACCGAGGGCCGCGACGACCGCGAGGCCGGCGAGGAGGGGCCCCGAGGCGTGGAGGAAGGTGCCCCAGAGCGGCGCCACGGGGACGAGCAGCGCCGTCGCGACGAAGGTGAGGCCGCCACCGAGAAGAAGGACGGCGAGCGGGCTCGCCGAGCGGATCGCGGGCGACCGGCGCATCCCCACGACCGCCGCCAAGCCCGCGACGCCGACCGGGAAGGCGGGTAGGAGCAGCACGTCCGTGAGCTGCGCACCGAGCGCCCGGACGCGATCGGCCGCCAGCGCCGCGGGGCCGCGCGCGAGATACGCGGCCGCCTCCGGCCGCTCGGCCCAGGCGAAGATCTGCGGGTTCGTGACGAGCCACAGGTTCTCCGACGCCTGGCCGGGGAAGGGCCCGCCGAAGGCGCCCGCCTGGCGGACGAGCCACGGCACCACGACGACGAGGCCGCCCACGACGACCGGTGCGAGGAGCGCGAGGCCGTGGCGGCCCCGCCGACCCTCCGCGCGCGCCGCGCGACCGACGACGAGGAGCAGGACCACCGCGCCGAGCCAGATCGCCTCCTGGCGGGCGAGCCAGCACGCGCCAAGCGCCATGCCGAGCCCGAGCCCCGGCAGCCGGCCGCGCAGCCCGCGCCCCGATGGTGCGAGCGCGCGCGGCACGCACAGCGCCACGCACAGCCCCGCGACGAGGAAGACGTTCGTGCTCTCCGGCGCCGCGGCCGCGAGGACGAGCGGCGCGAGGCACGCGACGAGCAGGCCGGACGCGACCGCGACCGCTCCCACCCGGCGCGCCGGCAGGCCCGCGCGCGCCGCCGCGTCCCGTCCGACCGCCCAGGCGAGCGGCGCCGCGCACGCACCGACGAGCACCCCCGCGGCCTGGACCGCGGCCCAGCTCGGCCCCAGGAGGGCGATCGCGGGGAGCGCGACCAGGCTCGCGAGCGGCATCCAGAGCTCGAAGGCGGGCTTGGGCAGGACGAGCGGCGGCGTCGCGTAGCTCCACGTGGCGTCCGCCACGGCGCCGCGTCCCGTCGCGATCGCCTGTGCCACGTCCGCGTACCAGGCGCTCCCCTCGGTCGGCGGGGCCGGGAGGAGCGCGGCTGCCAGGCCGCGGATCGCGAGGGCGAGGAGGAAGAGACCGAGCGGAGCCGCCCAGCGACGGAGGGACGTGGTCGGGGGGCTCACGGCGCGCACCCATCGGCCGGCACCGGGAGGCAGACGCGGTAGAGCGCGGCGTCCGGGGTGGCCACGCGCGGTGCGGAGAGCCACGCGGGGCGGGGG
>JBJTJV010000079.1:0-9953 GCA_046352645.1 Chloroflexota bacterium
CGGGCTGTCGGGATGAGGTGGGTGGGGGCGTGTGCTTCCTGCCCCCGCGGGGTGCGGGGCTCGATCGGGCTCGCGGGCACGGCCCGCGGGTCGCCGGAGGGGCGGGACCGTTCCGGGCGGTGTGCGACGCGGGGGGAGCTCGGCGAGCAGGCGCGCGGTCGCCGCGGCGATCTCCGCGACGGCCCGGTCGACGGCAGGGCCGGTGGCAGCCGACGGCGTCGCGATGCCCGCGACCTTGCGCACGTACTGGAGAGCGGCCGCGTCGACCTCCTCCGCGGTCGCAGGCGGGACGAGCCCCCGCAGCGTGGTGATGCTCCGGCACATGCGCGCAGCATAGGCCGGACGAGGCTCACCCCTCGAGCAGGCGCGCGACCTCCACGAGGAGCGGGATGCCGACGATGAGGTTCCACGGGAAGGTGACGCCGAGGGCGAGCGCGACCGGCAGCCCGCGGTCGGCCTCCGGGAGCGCGATACCCACGGCCGCGGGTGCGGCGATGTAGGCCGCGCTCGCGGCGAGGATGCCAAGGACCGCCGCGCCGCCCGCGGAGAGGCCGATGGCGGTCGCGAGCGCGACGCCCACGACCCCCGCGACGAGCGGGAACGCGATCCCGAAGATCAGGAGCCCCGCCCCCGCGGCACGGATCTCCCCGATGCGGCTGCCGGCGAGCCAGCCGAGGTTGAGCAGGAAGAGCGCGAGGATCCCGGGCAGGAGACCGGTGAAGAACGGCTCCACCTTGTCGATGCCCGCCGGGCCGGAGATGGCGCCGATGCACAGCCCGCCCGCGAGGAGCAGGACGGTCCGGCCGAAGAGGATCTCGCGCAGCGACCCGGTCCAGGCGACGGTCCGCCGGAGATGCCGCGTCCCGAGCCAGATGCCCGCGACGATCCCCGGGATCTCCATCGCCGTGAGGAGCGTCGTGGCGAACGGCTCGTACGCGATCGCGGCGCGCTCGAGGAAGACGAGCATCGCGGAGAACGTGACGAGCGAGGTGGATCCGTAGTGTGCCGCGATCGCGCCGCGGTCGGCCGGCCCCAGGCTGCTGAGCCGGCGCAGGGCGACGAAGGCACCGACCGGGAGCGCGAGCCCGAGCGCGATCGTGAGGGCGAGCGGAAGCGCGATCGCGACGGGGTCCGCCGCGCGCAGGGCCACGCCACCCTTGAGCCCGATCCCGAAGAGCAGGTAGATGGAGATGACCTGGTAGACCGGCTCGGGGATCCGGATATCCGTCCCCAGGCGCGCCGCGACCACCCCGAGGAGGAAGACGAGGACCGGGACGGAGGTGAGGTTGTCGGATGCGATCGCGCCCACGGGCCGGCGCCTCCTGATTACAGACGCATGACCTTACACGAAATCCTGTTCATGTTTCTGGCTGCTTCCGTGCCGTGGTAGCCTCCGGGTGACGACAGCGCGGGGACGGAGGATCCGATGCAGGCGGCGCAGGACGCGGGCGCGGGGGCGGTGGGGCCGGGCAGGCCCCGGGACCGCTGGACCCTGCTCTCCAACCACGGCCACGTGCTCGTCTGCGTCAGCCGCGACCCGGGGATGCGGGTGCGCGACCTCGCGGCGGTCACGGGCCTCACGGAACGGGCGATCGGCGGGATCCTCCGCGACCTCGAGGCCGCCGGGTACATCACCCGCGAGCGCGTCGGCCGGAGGACGCACTACCTCCTCCACCCCGACCGCGCCTTCCGCCATCCCGCGGAGGCCGACCACCACGTCGGGGAGCTCCTGCGGATCTTCAGCGCCGACGCCTGACGGCCCGGTCGGGGGAACGCGACGGATGCCCGGCACCCGGTCCGCCGCCGCTCTTGACGCGATCGTCGTCGGGGGCGGACCGAACGGTCTCGCGGCGGCGATCGAGCTCGCCCGCGCGGGGCGGTCCGTGCGGATCGTGGAGGCCGAGCCGACGCTCGGGGGTGGTGCGCGCTCGGCGGAGCTGACGCTGCCGGGCTTCATCCACGACGTCTGCTCCGCGGTCCACCCGCTCGCGCAGGCATCGCCGTTTTTCCGCGCGACCGACCTCGCGCGCCACGGGCTCGCGTGGGTGCACCCGGAGGCGCCCGTGGGTCACGCGCTGGAGCCGGGCCGCGCCGTCGTCCTGGAGCGCGATCTCGCCGCGGCCGCGGATGCGCTCGGGGCGGACGGCGCGGCGTGGCGGCGGCTCGTCGGCGGGCCCGTGCGTGACTGGGCGACGCTCCTCCCCGAGCTCCTCGGGCCGGTGCTCCACCTGCCCCGCCACCCGGTCGCGCTCGCACGCTTCGGGCTGCCGGCGCTCCTGTCCGCGACCGCGCTCGGGCGGCTCGCGTTCCGTGGGCCGGAGGCACGGGCCCTCTTCGCGGGCTGCGCCGCGCACGCGATCGTGCCGCTCGAGCGGCCGCTCACGGCGGCCTTCGGGCTCGTCCTCGCGATCCTCGCGCACGCCACGGGCTGGCCATTCGCGCGCGGGGGCAGCGGCGCGATCGTGGCGGCGCTCGCGGCGGAGGCGACGGCGCTCGGCGTGGAGATCGTGACCGGGACACGCGTCCGCAGCCTCGCGGAGATGCCGCCGGCGCGGGCCGTGGTCCTGGACCTTGTGCCGCGCGACGTGGTCGCGCTCGCGGGCGACCGCCTCACGCCGCGCGCGCGGGCACGGCTGCTCCGCTGGCGGCACGGACCGGGCGCCTACAAGCTCGACTGGGCGCTCGACGGGCCGATCCCCTGGCGCGACCCGGCGCTGCTCCGGGCGGGGACCGTCCATCTCGGCGGGACCGCGGGCGAGGTGGCGGCCGCGGAGGCGGCGGTGGCGGCAGGCCGGATCCCGGAGCGGCCGTTCGTGCTCCTCGCGCAGCCGACCCTCGCGGACCCGACCCGCGCGCCCGCCGGACGGCACATCGGCTGGGCGTACTGCCACGTGCCGCACGGCTCGACGACGGACATGACCGGCGCGATCGAGTCCCAGGTGGAGCGGTTCGCGCCCGGGTTCCGCGACCGGATCCTCGCGCGGCACGCGGCCGACCCGGCCGCGCTCGAGCGGCGGCACGCGCGCTACGTCGGCGGCGACATCAACGGCGGCATCGCGGACATCCGCCAGCTCGTCTTCCGGCCCCTGCCCCGGCGGGACCCGTATCGGCTGCCGGGCGACGGCCTCTGGATCTGCTCGGCGGCGACGCCGCCGGGCGGCGGGGGCCACGGGATGGGCGGCCGGAACGCGGCCCGATCGGTGCTCCGCGCGCGCTGAGCCGACCGGGGTCGCGCCGACTATTCCGGATCTATCCGCCGCGGATCCACGCCTCGGGCGACGAACCGATCGGCCACGGCATCAAGGACGGCACGGGCGAGCGTGACGGCGCGCTCGGCATCGTCACGCGTGATCGAGTCGCCGTCGTCGGGATAGCGGGCGGAGGTCTCGAGGTCCGCCATCCAGGCCAGATCGACCAACGCGATGGGTGGGACGAAGTCCCGCGGCAGCTGAGCGGCGATGGCCGTGAGGTCGTGGGTCATCTCGAAGGGCGAGTTGGCAAGGAGGATCACGGACTTCAGCGCCTTCTCGGTCGCCTGCTGCGCGAGATACCCCACGTTGCGGTTCGGGGTCAGCGTGTCCAGGAGCGCCTCGGCACTCTCCAGATCGCCGCGGGCGAAGGCCAGCCAGCGAGACGCCTCCGCGGCGAAGTCGGTGGAGGGACGCTTCTGTCTAGGCGACATGCAGCAGCACCCCTTCCTCGAGTGCCGACGCGACGATGGACCCTGCGCGCGGGGCGAACGCCTCCTCGTCGGTGACCACGAGCACATCCTTGTCCACGATCAGGTCGGCCAGGGCAGCCCGGATCGCGACCCGCCGCGCGCGCCTGTCCCCGGCGTCCCGAAAGACGACAAGAAGGTCGATGTCGGAGAGTGGCCCGGCCACGCCGCGTGCCTGGGACCCGAAGAGGATGATCCGCGACGGAGCGAACCCGTCGACGATCCGCCGCGTGATCTCCGGGAGGTACCGGAGCGCCCGGTCGGACATACCGCGACCGGGCTCGACACGCCAGCCGCCGGCTGCCATCGACCGTCCGCAACCGACAAGCAGCGCGTTCAGGGTGGACGCGCGGGGATCGGTCTGACCCGTCTCGATCCGAGCGATCGTGCTCTGTGGGATCCCGGTCCGCTCGGCGAGCTTCCGCTGGGAGAGCCCCGCGTGGATCCGTTCCGTGCGGAGCAGGGTGCGCGCGTCCATGCATCTCTCCGTGTGATAGCGCATCCACTATCACGGAGCGACCCTGGGAACGTCAAGCGCCGCGCATGGGGGATGCGAGCGACCGGGCCGCGCCCGGCGCGATCAGTCGCCGCCGGCGTCCGTGCCGAGGTCGAGCGTCCAGTCGTAGGCGCCGTGGCGGATCCTGGGCCGCGGCCCGTCGGCGAGCAGACGGTGGCGCCGGAGGAGCGTGACGACCCCGGCGCGCCCGCCGAAGTCGCCGCGGTACCAGAGGAGGAGCGGCGACACGACGAGCGTCCGTCCGTCCGTGTCCATGCCTGTGGTCGCGCGCAGGTACGCGCCCGTCGCCGCGTCGAGGTCGGCGTCCAGGGTCGCGGGATCCCAGGCGCGGACCGGTGGGCAGCTGCGCGCGCCGCAATCGAGCGCGAAGTGGATCCGTGGATCCACGCGACGGACGCGCTGGAGCCGCTCGAAGCGCCCGGGGAGCGGATTGCGCACGTAGCCGAAACCGGCGACGAACGCGGAACGCCGGAGGATCCCCATCTCGATCGCGTTCGGGCTGAGCGACCGGCCTGCGACGACGATGGCAGTTGACGAGAAGAAGCGGAGGCGCCGGCGGTAGAGCGCAGGGTCGTGCGCGAGCCGGATCCGGACGGCGGCGTTGTAGACGTTCATCCAGAAGGCGAGACGGTCCGCGTCCGCCGGCAGGGCTGCCGCGAGCGCTCGGGCGTCCATCCCCGCGAGCGTCGCTCGGGGTCCGCCGTCGTCCACCCCGCGGAGCGCCGCGGCGAGGAGCGCGCGGGCGGCATCGTGCGGCACGAGGGCGGGGCGCTGGTCCATGCCGAGGGTTCGCGCGGGCCGCTGCCGGGGATGGCGGTTCCGGGTGGCGCGCTGCCCGGGCGCCCCTTTGGGGCACACTTCCGCCCATGCCCGCCCTGACGTTCGAGGCCGAGATCACCCCGGGGATGCGCGCCGTCGAGGTCGCGGAGCTCGCGCGCCTCGCCGAGGAGGCGGGCTTCGACCGCGTCGGCATCAGCGACGTGGTCTTCTGGCCGGACCCGTTCGTGCTGCTCGGCGTCGTCGCCGCGGCCACCCGGCGGGTACGCATCGGCCCCATGGTCACGAACCCGTACACGCGCCACCCGGCGGTCCTCGCGGGCGCTGTCGCGGCGGTCCACGATGCGAGCGACGGTCGCGCCTTCCTCGGCATCGGCGTCGGCGCGGGGCTCGAGCCGCTCGGCGAGACGTATCCGCGGCCGGTGCGCCGGCTGCGCGAGGCGATCGAGGCGATCGCGTGGCTCCTCACGGGCGAGGAGGTGCACCTCGAGGGCGAGACGCTGCGCATCGACGGGGCACGGATGACCGGGCCGGTCGCGCCGGTGCCGATCGCGATCGGGACGCGCAGCCCGCAGGTGATCCGTCTCGCGGGGGAGGTCGCGGACATCGCGCTCCTCGGCGGACGCTACCTGTCGCCCGCGACCATCGCCGACTGGCGGACCTGGCTCGCGGAGGGCGCGGATCGCGTGGGCCGCGACGTGTCCGAGGTGGAGATCGCCCCGCGTCTCACCCTGTGCGTCAGCCGTGACGGCGACCGGGCGCGCCGGAGCGTGAAGCGCTACGTCGCGCACTACGTCGCGCTCCTCCGGCCGGCGGACCTCGACCTCGATCCGGCCTGGCTGGCCCGCGTGGAGGCGGCGCTCGCGCGGTCGGCGGGCTGGTACTTCGCGACCGACCGGCGGGACGACCCGGAGCTCGACACGCTCATCGGTGATGACCTGGTCGGTCGGTTCGCGATCGCGGGGACACCGGACGAATGCGCGGACCTCGCGCGCGCGGCGCTCGCGCTCGGATTCACGTCCGCGAGCATGAACCTCGCGGCGCCGCTCGGCGGGACGCTCCACGCCGGGCTGCGCGAGACGCTCGAGGGCGCCGGGGACGTGCTCGCGGCGCTCCGCGCAGGCGGCTGACGGGGCAGGAGCGCCGGGTCAGCCGGCCGCGGTGTCGTCCCCGGGCGCGGCGTCGGTCGCGTCCGTGGCCTCGCCGCCACCCGGGGCCTCGCCGCCATCCGGGGCGGGAGCGACCGGGAGCGGCCCCCACGTGGAGGCAGGCTCTTCGCAGCGGCCGTCCGGCACGACCTCCGCGCGCACCGCGTCGGCGGCCGCCGCGACATCCGCGGCGAGGACGAGCGTCGCGCGGCCGGCAGCGTCCGTCCGCGCGGCCGCAAGGGTGCGCGGCGGTGCGTCCTGCGCGTCGGCGGAGCGCACGAGCAGCACGGTGCGATCGACCCGGCACGCCTCCGGCGCGGAGAGCGTGGCGATGACGGCGACCGCCGTCGGGTCCGCGGCGCCCGCCGCGGGCGTGAGCGCCGCGGGCTCCATCCATGCCGGGCGGAGGATCGCGACGCGCGCGCCCGCCCGGTCGGCGCGGAACCCGCGCGCGGGCCGGAAGACCCCGACGAGCGGCTGCACCGCGACGGCCAGCCCGCGGATGCGCAGCGAGCAGTGCCCCCCAAGGTCCGGCCGGCAGCGACCGACGACCGGGCCGTCCGACGCACCGGCGTGGACCGTCACCGTGCCCGCGGGGACCCACCGCCCGCTGCGCACCGCCAGGTCGACCCGCACCGCCCGGCCCCACGGCACCCGGGCCCGCGCGACGTCCCTGTCCAGCGTCGTCCGCCGCGGCGACCCCGCGAGGGTGACCGTGCCGGAGACCGCGAGGAGGCGCGGCGCGGACGAGCTCCCGGCCTCGCGCGCGGGGATCCGGAGGCCGTCCGCCTGGAGGTCGCCGGTCGTCAGCTCGGGGATCGCGACGTCCCAGCGGTGGTCCTGGACGACGAGGAAGTGCGCGACGCCCGATGCGGCGCGCGAGCGGACGTACGCGGTGACGTCGAGCTGATGCCACGCGAAGCTCGTGGACGTCGTGACGAGACGGCCCAGGATCGTGGCGGTCGTGCCCTGGCCGGCGACGACGTTCGCCGCGATCGTGGTGCCCGCGGGGACCGACTGACCGAGGACGCCCGACAGCGTCGATCACGTCGTCCCGCTCTCCGACCAGGACGGGATGTCCAGCCCGTAGACGTGGGCGTGGTAGGTGCCCGAGCGGCTCGCGTTCGCGACGCGCAGCGAGAGCAGGATGCGGTCCGCGGCCGCCGTCTGGGCGCTCACGGGGAAGCGGATGAGCGCGACGCGCCGGCCGTTCACGGTGCCGTCGGCACGGATGTCGAGCGCGGCTCCCGTGCCCCGGGGCGTGGTGCGGCCGGAGCCGTCCGCGAGGGTGGCATCCGCGGCCGACGCGATCGTGGCCGTGGACCCGGCCGACGCGGACACGCGGACGCGCCAGACGGACTGCGCGGGCATGGTGCCGGCAGAGAACGTCCGCTTGGACCCGAGGCGGCCCGTGAGCACGATCCCCCGGCGGTGCGCGTGCTCACCTCGTGGACGAGGACGTTGGCGCCGGACGGCAGGCCCGTGGGAGCGAGGTCCAGCGTGACGCTGTGGCCGGCTGTCGTGGTGTTCGCGACGAGGATGTCCAGGGCGCCGCCGGCGGCCGGGCGGCAGGCGAGCGTGACGAGCCCCGCGAGCGTGCTCGTCGCGTCGAGCATCCGGCGGCCGGTGCCGCAGGCGGCCGCGACCTGGCGCCAGACCTCCGCGCCGGCCGTCGCCCCGCCGTAGTCGTTGCCGGAGCCGTCCGCGTTCTCCACGTAGTGCGTGCCGGTAGCGGCTGACGAAGGCGCTCCAGCGCACGTAGGTCTCGTCGGCGGTGCCGGACGCGACCGTCGCCGCCCGGACGAGCGTCCGGCGTGCCCCGAAGCCCGCGAGGGTCGTGACGCCGTCGCCGACGGGCGCGAGATCGTCCGACGGCTCGATGTCCGAGGGGCTGATGAACGCCCGCGCGTGGCGCACGCCGGAGTAGCCCCACCAGTCCGCGGCGTTCGAGCCCTCCGCGAAGTGCGCGAGGACCACGGCGGCAGGAGCGATCGGGGCGGGGTGCCGGCCCGCAGGCTGGACACGGCGCATGGGAAGGAGTCTGCGGGGCGGCCGGGACGGGGGGAGCCCTGCCTTCGTACCGGTCGCGGCAGACGGCGCGCCGGCGCGCGATGATGGGGCCTCCCGGGCGATGTGCGCGGGACGAACGGAGGCGCAGGGGCGATGACGGACCGGAGCGTGCCCGGCTGATGGCGCGGCAGCAGGCGAGCCGACCGGACGCGGCCGCGGCCACACCGCCCCCGTCGGTGCCCGCGGCCGCCGACGTGGGCCGCGTGAGCGCCCTCGGCGGTCGCGTCGCACCGGGAGCCCCTGCCACGGCGCTCGTCGCGCTCCTCCTGGTCATCGGCGCCGCGCTCGCGCTTCAGGTGGTCGCGGGGCTCGTCGTGCCGATCCTCTTCGGGCTGTTCATCGCGCTCATCGCATGGCCTGCGGTCGGCGCGCTCGAGCGACGCGGCGCGCGCCACGGGGTCGCGCTCGCGGGCACGATCGGCATCGTGCTCGTCGTCGTCCTCGTCGCGGTGCTCACGATCGGGATCTCGCTCGCGGAGCTCGCGCTCATGGTGCCGCGCTACGAGGCGCGCCTGCGCGACCTCGTGACCCAGGCGGGCGACCTGCTCGCACAGGCGGGGATCGCGGAGCCCGCCGCGGCCGAGACCTTCATCTCGCCGGGGACGATCGTGGAGCTCGCGCAGACGGCGGCCTCGTCGGTCTCGCGCGCGGCCGGGTCGATCTTCATCCTCGCCTTCACGCTCATCTACGGGCTGACGGGCGCGGCGGGCCTGAAGGCGCGTGCCGCGGTCGTCCTCGGCCCGGAGCACCCCCTCGCGGACGGCGTCGAGCGCTTCGCCCGCGACCTCCGCCGCTACCTCGTGCTCCGGGCCCAGCTCGGCCTCTTCGCCGCCGTCCCGGTCTTCGTCCTCCTCCTCGTCCTCGGCATCCCGCTGCCGCTGCTCTGGGCGGTCCTCGTCTTCGCCGCGAGCTTCATCCCGAACATCGGCACGCTCATCGCGCTCGTCCCGCCCGCGCTCCTCGGGCTCGTGGACGGCGGCATCGTCACCGCCGCTCTCGTCGTCGCGGGCTACGGGCTCATCAACGTCGCGCAGGACTACCTCCTCCAGCCCCGGCTCATGGGGATGGAGCTGAACCTCTCCGCGCTCGTCGTCTTCCTCTCCGTCATCGTCTGGGCGTGGGTCCTCGGGCCGGCGGGTGCGCTCCTCGCGGTGCCACTCACGGTCGGCGTCGTCGCGATCATGGAGGGGACGCCCGGGACGCGGCCGCTGGCGCAGCTCCTCCGGGCGCGGATCGAGCCGGACGCGCCGGCCGGGGCCGACGGGGCATCCGCCACGTGAGCGGGAGCGTCCGGTTCCGCGCGATCCTGGAGCCGACCGGGCCCGTCTCCACGATGATCGTCGTGCCGGAGCCGATCCTCGCGGCGCTCGGTCGGGGTCGGCGCGTGGCGGTCCACGCGACGGTGAACGGGCACGCCTACCGGACGACCGTCGCACCGTACGCGGGGCGGATCCTCCTGCCGTTCAACGCAGAGGGGCGTGCGGCGACCGGCCTCTCCGGTGGCGAGACGGTGGACGTGGAGCTCCGCCCGGACGACGCGCCGCGGATCGTGGAGCCGCCGGACGCTCTCGCCGCGGCGCTCACGATGGACCCGGTCGCCGCGGCCGCGTGGGCGCGCCTGGCCCCGTCCTCTCGGCGTGAGATCGTGCGGGCGATCGAGGAGGCGAAGCGGCCGGAGACACGCGCACGGCGGGTCGCCGGCGCCGTCACGAGGCTGCGGGAC
>JBJTJV010000080.1:0-5644 GCA_046352645.1 Chloroflexota bacterium
GCCACCCGCCGGCCCCCCGGCGCCGCCCACCCACCGGCCGAAGGGACACGCCGGGCCTGCGTGCCGATCCCGCGTCCCCCCCGCGCCCGCGCACGCGGCCGCGGGGATGGGGGGGCGCATCCGCGCCGGCGAGGGGAGGGCCGGGCGCACCCCCGCGGCCGCGTGCGCCGGCGCGTGCGGGACGCGGGATCGGCACGCAGGCCCGGCGAGTACCATCGGGCGATGCGTGCGCGTCTCCGGCGGGCCGGCGGGTGGCCCGGTCGTGACCGTCCCGTCCCGGGCTCCCCGTTCGCGGCATCGCTCCGCGCGGTGATCCTCGGCACGTTCACGCTGCGCTTCTCCACCGGGCTGACCGGCACGCTCCTCATCTACTACCTCGCCAACCTCGAGGACCACGGGGGCGCCACGGTCACGGCGGTGGAGCTCGGCTTCCTCGCCGCCGCCTTCTACGTCGCCGAGCTCGTCCTCTCGCCCGTCTTCGGGCTCCTCTCCGATCGCTTCGGCCACCACCGGGTGATGCAGCTCGGCCCGCTCTTCGGGCTCGTGGCGGTCATCCTCACCGGCCTCACGAGCGACCTCTGGATCCTGGGCAGCACGCGCATCCTCGAGGGAGCCTCGACCGCGGCGAGCGTGCCGTCCATCCTCGGCTTCATCGCGATGGCGACCGCCCACGACGAGGCGCTGCGTGGCCGTGTCTCCGCGCGCTTCGAGGCCGCGACGATCGCGGGCATCGGCGCCGGGGCGGCGGCCGCGGGCCCGCTCTGGACGCTCCTGGGGCCTGCCGCCTTCTTCCTCAACGCGGGCATCTACTGCCTCTCGCTCGCGATCTATCGCTACGGGGTCGCCGCACCGGACGCACCGGCCGGCCCGCACCACCGACCGGACTACGGCGTGCGGCGCTACCTCGCGCTCCTTCGCCGCTCGCACCTCTGGCTCCTCGCGCCCACGTGGATCGCGATCAACGCGGCGCTCGGCCTGTACACCACGCAGGTGCTCTTCCAGCTCACCGGCAGGCGCGACCCGCGCTACCCCGACCAGCTCCTCGTGGGCGGGTTCGCGCCGCTCGTCATCTCGGCGGGGCTCGTCGTCCTCGGCCTGCTCTTCTTCGCGGGGCTGTGGTACTGGGGCAACCGCTTCGCGGCGCTCCGGCGGACCACGATCATCCTCTACGGCATCGTGGGTGGCTTCGCGCTCGTCGGTGGCGTCCTGCTCATCAACCACAGCCAGGCGCTCGGCGACGTGGCGCGCTTCGGCGGTGCGCTGCTGGCCGCGGCCGGGCTCTTCGTCCTCGCGGGCGCGACCCCCGCGGCGCTCGGGCTCCTCGCCGACGTCAGCGAGGCGTTCCCGGACGACCGCGGCGCGGTGATGGGGCTGTACAGCGTCTTCCTCGGGCTGGGCCAGATCGTCGGCGCGATCATCGGCGGTGCCGCCGCCGAGGCCTGGGCGTTCGACGGCATCCTCGTCGTGACCTTCCTCTTCCTCGCCATCGCGCTCCTGCCGCTCGCCCGGCTCCGGCGCTTCGAGGAGCGCCTCGAGCCGACACCCGCGAGCGGTCCCGCGCTCACGCAGCTCCCCGATGGCCGCGTCGGCACGACGGCGCTCGATGACTGACCCCTGCGACCTCCGGAGGCGATGACGATGTCCGACACGATCCCCGTCCACGGCAACCTCATCGAGGGTGCCTGGGTGCCCGCGCTCGGCGGCGAGACCTTCGATTCGACCGACCCGGCGGACACCCGGGTCGTGCTCGGGCGCTACGCGGATTCCGGCCCCGGCGATGCCGCGGAGGCGATCGCGGCCGCCAAGCGCGCGTTCCCTGCCTGGCGCGCGCTGCCTGCCCCGCGACGCGGCGAGATCCTCTACCGCTTCGCCCAGCTCCTCGCCGAGGAGAAGGAGCGGCTGGCCCTCCACGTCACGCGCGAGATGGGCAAGGTGCTCGCGGAGGCGCGTGGCGACGTGCAGGAGGCGATCGACATCGCATTCCTCATGGCCGGGGAGGGGCGGCGGCTCTTCGGCGACACGGTCCCGTCCGAGCTGCCGGACAAGTGGGCGATGAGCGTCCGCGCGCCGATCGGCGTCGCCGGGCTCATCACGCCCTGGAACTTCCCGACCGCGATCCCGATGTGGAAGGCGATGCCCGCGCTCATCGCCGGGAACACGATCGTCCTCAAGCCGTCCTCCCAGACCCCGGGCTGCGCCGTGCTGCTCGTGGAGCTCATGGTGGCGGCAGGCTTCCCGCCGGGGACCGTGAACCTCGTCACCGGGCGCGGCGAGGCGACGGGCGGGCTGCTCGTGGACGACCCGGACTGCCCCGTCATCTCCTTCACCGGGAGCGGCGAGGTGGGCCGGTCGCTCGCGGTACGGGCCGGACGCCGCCTCAAGCGCCTCGCCCTCGAGCTCGGCGGGAAGAACGCGATCGTCGTCGCGGAGGACGCGGATCTCGACCTCGCGGCCGAGGGGATCGCCTGGTCCGCCTTCGGCACGACCGGGCAGCGCTGCACGGCGGCGAGCCGGCTCATCGTCGTGGACGCCGTCGCGGATGCGCTCCTCGCCCGCGTGGTGGAGCGGACGCGGGCGCTCCGCGTCGGGCCGGGGACGGACCCCGGGGTCGCGGTCGGGCCGCTCATCGACGCGGCGGCGCGCGAGCGGACGGAGCGCTACCTCGAGATGGCGATGGCGGACGGGGCGCGCCATGTCACCGGCGGTGAGCGGCCGGCCGACCCGGCCTGCGCGCACGGGGCGTTCCTCACGCCCGCGATCGTGGACGGCGTCGATCCGATGGCCCGGGTGGCCCAGGAGGAGGTCTTCGGCCCGCTCCTCGCCGTGATCCGGGTGCCGGACCTCGAGGCCGCGTACGTCGCGGCCCGCCAGGTGCCGTACGGCCTCTCCGCGAGCATCTACACGCGCGACGTGTCCACCGCCTTCGGCGCGATGCGCGCGCTCGAGACCGGGCTCGTCTACGTGAACGCGGGGACGATCGGCGCGGAGACGCACCTGCCCTTCGGCGGGACGCGCGGCTCCGGAAACGGGCACCGCGAGGCGGGGCACGCGGCGCTGGACACGTACACCGAGTGGAAGGCGATCTACGTTGACTTCTCCGGTCGGCTTCAGCGGGCGCAGATGGACGATCGGCCCGCGGTCGGGGCTGCGCCGGACCGGTGAGCGCCGCCGACCGGCCGCGGCCGGACGTCCCGGCGGTGGATGACCCGGTCGATCGGGCCGTCCTGGCCGCGGGCGCGGTCGGCGTGGAGATCGATCGTGACGAGGCGGCTGCCTGGCTCGCGGCGATCGCGCGCACTGCGGCCGGCGACGCGCCCGCGGTCGACGCGGAGGCGGGCGTCTACGGCCACCGCGTCGCGCTCGCCGACGTCGCGCCGGCGACGCTCGCCCGCTTCCGCGCCCTCGTGCCGATCGTCGCCATCCCGGACGCGCCGCCGGACCTGCGGACCGCCCTCGCGCTCTCGGGATCGGCCGCGCAGGGTCGCATCCAGCGCTACCCCGCGGACGCGGACTTCGTCCAGCGGGTCCACGTGCAGGCCGCGGACCGGGCAGCCGCGCTCGCCCGCGTCGGCGATGCCGTGCGGGCGCACGCCCTCGCGACCGCCGCCCTGCCCGGCGTCCGGCTGCACGAGGTGAAATGGGGCACGCACGCCGAGACCGGCACGCTCGACGGCGTCCCGGTCCGACCCGGCACGGCGATCGCCTGGTCGCCGGCCGCGCTCGCCGCGGGTGCCTGCGTCCTGATCCGCCCGGATGGCTCCCCGATGCCGATCGACTGGGCGACGGCGCCGGGCCGGCCCGGCTGGTGCAAGCTCGACTGGCTCGTCGCCGACCCGCTGGAGGGCGCGATGGGCAAGGTGTCGAACGTCCTCGATGCGACCTGGGAGGCGCCGGACGGGACGATCGTCGCCCTCGACGGCTTCCTCGAACCGTGGTTCCAGGAGGTCTACCTGGATCCCGCGACCCTGCCGCTCTTCCGGCACATCGTCGCCCAGCTCGGTGCGGACGCGGTCGATGCGTACGTGGCGGAGCTCGAGGGGGAGGTGCGCCGCTACCTCGCCGAGCCCGCGAACCACGGCAAGGTCGCGCGCCGCGCCTACAACGTGTTCCGCCTCACCGGCCGGCATGCCGAGGCCGCGTACGTCCGCGAGCTGTTCGACGAGCCAACGACCGCGCTCTAAGGGGTCGCCGCGGGCCACGCGGCGCTCGACGAGGCGACGGAGCTCAGCGCGGCATCCATCGCGGACGGGCTGCCGGCCGGGCTCGACCTGCTCCTCGTCACGAGCATCGAGGCGCTCGACGGCCGAGGGGACGCGGAGATGAGCGCCCGGCTGCGCCGACTCCGGGTGATCCTCGCGGGCGAGGCGGCCATCGCCGATCGTGCCGCGGAGGTGGCGGCTGCCCGTGCGCTCGCCCTCCGCGCGGTGGATGCCTGGTTCCGCGACGCGCTCCGTGCGGTCCCGGAGATCGCCGCCTGGCTCGACGCGGTCGCGGACGCGCCCGCGGGCGGGGCTGTGCCGGACCGGTGAGCCCGGTGCGCGTCAGGCGCCGAGCGCGCGCCGGGTGCCTTCGAGGAAGCCGCGGAGCGCGCCGGTGAGGATCGCGCCGTCGTTGGAGAGGCTGAAGACGGTGTAGCCGAGGTCGCGGAAGCGGGCCGCGTCCTCCGGCTTCCAGAGCATGATGCCCGCCGCCTTGCCGGCATCCCGTGCAGCCCGCCCGACGCGCCGGACCGCCGCGTCGAAGACCGGCGCATCGAGCTGCCCCGGGACCCCGAGCGCGTGGGAGAGGTCCGCCGGCCCGACGAAGAGGCAGTCCACGCCGCCGACGGCCGCGAGCTCCGGCGCCAGGTCCACGGCAGCCCCCGTCTCCACCTGCGCGATGCCCGTGACCCGCTCGTGCCAGCCCGCCACCGCGGCGTGGCCGCCCGCGCCCCAGTCCATGCCGCGCGTGAACGTCATGATCCCGCGGCTGCCACCCGGCTGGTAGCGCAGCGCGGCGCCCAGGAGCTCGGCCTCCGCGACGCTCTGCACCTGGGGGACCATCACGCCGGCGGCGCCGAGGTCGAGCGCGCGCCCGATGCGGAGGCGGTCCGCACGCTCCACGCGCACGAGGGGTGCGGCGCTCCCCGCGCCGAGGGCGTGGAGCATCGGCAGGAGGTCCGCCTCCCCGACGGCCCCGTGCTCGAGGTCCACGAGGACCCAGTCGAACCCCGCCCGCGACGCGAGCTCGGCCGCGATCGGCGCGCCGAGCGAGAGGAACGTGCCGTTGAGGATCTCGCCCGCGAGGAGGCGGCGGCGGAAGTCGGCATCGGCCATGCGGGCGGGATCCTCCGGTGGCGGCACGGGCACGCGTTGGGGCCCGGCCGGACGGCGGGCGAGCGGGCGGCGGGGTTGCCCGTCCCGGCGTCCGGGGGTAGGATACGCGGCGCACGGGGGCCGCTAGCTCAACGGTAGAGCAAGGGACTCTTAATCCCTTGGTTGAAGGTTCGAATCCTTCGCGGCTCACCATCCCCCCTCCCGCCCGACCGGGCCATCGGCTGCCTGCGCGCCCGCGCGCTATCCTCCGGCGGATCGTGCGCAGAACCTTCCTCGCGCTCCTCCTCCCCCTCGCCGCGCTCGTCGCGGGCTGTGCAGGAGCCGCCGTC
>JBJTJV010000081.1:0-4376 GCA_046352645.1 Chloroflexota bacterium
CCCCCCGCCGGGCCGCCCTCCCCGCCCCCCGCGCGGGCCCGCCCCCGGGGGGGGCCCCCCCCGCCCCCCCCCGCCTCGGTACCGGATCATCGACGTGACCGGACGCGCCGGACGGACGTCAGCTCCCCTGGAACTCCGACCAGTCCTCCTGGATCGCCGCGACGAAGCCCTCGGGGCTGACGCGGCCGCCGATGAGCTCCTGGAGCGCACCGGTGAACGTGCCGTACATGGTGTCCGTGGACCAGTCCTGGTAGTACATCAGGCCGTCGTCCGCGGCGATCGCGTTCCACGCGTCCTGCATGTCCTGGGTGACCGCGTCGCCGGGGGTGCCGGCCGACCCGCCCGCGGCGGGGATGCGGCCGTTGTCGAGGTAGACCTGGCCGTTCTCGGGGCTCATCACCCAGTCGATGAACGCGGCCGCGAGGTCCGGGTTCTGCGACCGGCTCGAGATGTGGAACGGCAGGGAGAGCGCCGCGACCGCGGCGATCTTGCCCGAATCGCCCGCGGGCGGCGCGAAGAAGCCGACCTTGTCGGCGCCCATCGTGTCCCGCAGGCCGCCCGCGAGCCAGCTGCCCGCCGGGAGGAAGACGCCGTCGCCGTTCGCGAACTCCTGCCACGCCTGGTCGTAGTCGAGGCCGTTCGCGTCCTCGTTGATGTAGCCCTTCTCCACCCACGAGCCGAAGGTCTGGGCAGCCCTCAGGTTGTGCTCGTTCGTGTAGTCGTCACCCTCGCCGCCGAAGATCCAGTCGCGGACCTCCGCGGCGTCCCAGTAGGCACCCTGGGCGATGCCGAAGGCGTGCGTCGCCGGCCAGCCGGCCTGGTTGCCGAGCTTGATCGGCAGCTCGCCGGCTGCCTTCGCCGCCTCGAGCGCGGCCTCGAAGTCCGCGAAGGTCTGCGGCACCTCGAGCCCGAGCGCCGCGAGCTTCTCCCTGTTGTAGTAGACGCCCACGAAGTCGGCCGACTCGGCGATCCCCCAGAGCGGGCCGGAGCCGAAGGTGCCGCCGTCCTCGCTGAAGCGGAACTGGGCGAGGGCACCCTCGCTGTAGTTGTCCGTCCAGCCGTAGGCCTCGAAGTAGGGGTCGAGCGGGATGATCAGGCCGGCCTCGATGAGGGGCCCGTCCACCGTGAAGCCCTGGTTGCCGAAGATGATGTCCGGCGCGTCCGGGGAATCGGCGATGTTCAGCACCGTCCCCATGAAGTCGTCCCAGGACTTGATCTCGAGCTTGACGGTGACGTTCGGGTACTGCGCCTGGAAGCTCTCCGCGAGCGCGGTGAGCGTCGCCTCGGACGAGCCCTCGCCACCGACACGGAGCGTGACGTCCCCGAGCTCCTCCCAGCCGCTCGTCTTCGGCCCGTCCTGGGCCGCGACCGGCGCGCCGGCCCCGAGCGTCGCGGCCACGAGCGCCGCACCCGCGAGCGCACCCACACGGGTCCGCAGCGGCATCCGCTTCTCCATCCCGGTCCCTCCGAATCCCTGCCGCGGCGTCAGCCCGCGGTCCGCCTCATCATCGCACCGTCCGGCTCCGCCGCGGCGTCGATCCAGACCTCCCCGTCCCGGCAGCGGTGGACGACCGAGGCCGGCCAGCCCGGATCGAACCCGCCGTGACCGAGGATGCGTCCGGCCGCGCGGCGCTTCCCGGCCCCGGAGAGGACGAGCCGCGCCCGCCGCGAGCAGCGGACGATCGTGCCGAGCCCGACGCTCACGCCGTGGCGCGGCACCTCGTCGAGCGAGCGGAACTCCGGGAAGGTGGCGAGGTTGTCCCGGCGCGTCGAGTCCGGGAGCGGCACGATCCACGGCCCCCCGTCCGGGTCGCTCCCCGGCGGGTTGAACGCGACGTGCCCGTCCGAGGCGCCGCTCGCGAGGATGAAGAGGTCGATCCCGCCCGCAGCCGCGAGGCGCGCCTCGTAGGCGGCCGCGTCGCCGGGGTCGGGGAGCCAGATCTGCGCGTCGGGGATCGGGCGCGCGGCGAGCGCGGCGATCGGCCCGGCGATCTCCCGCTCCGCGAAGCCCCGGCAGCTGTAGTGGGCGGCCGGGTCCGCCGCAACGAGCCTGCCGTCCGGGCCGGGGATCAGGTACTCGTCCATCATCGCGATGACGAGCATCGAGGCGTCCCGGCCGGCGAGGCGCCGCGCGAGCGCCGCGTACGTCGTCCGGGCGGTTCGGCCACCGGGGCAGCCGAGCACGTAGGGTCGGCCCTCGGCCGCGGCCCCTGCGATCCCGGCGACGATCTCCGCCGCGAGCGCATCGCCGAGCGCGTCGGCATCCGGGAAGCGCCGGACCGGCGTCCCGCTCATGCGCCCGCCGCCGCGATCGCGGCCCGCACCCAGGCGGCGTTGTGCGCCTCGTCGGCGGAGGCCGCTGCGAGCGCGTCCGGGTAGCCGCCGATCGGCAGGCGGTCCTGCTCCACGACGACCCAGCCGTCGTAGCCGCCCCGCACGAGGTCGCCGACGAAGCCGGTCATCTCCACGTCGCCCGTGCCGAGTCGGACCGACACGTCGCCCCACCAGGCATCGAAGTCGGTCCGCCCGGCGGCCTTCGCGGCGCGGAGGACCTCCACGCGGACGTCCTTGAGGTGGACGAGGTCCACCCGGTCGCCGAACCGGGCGAGCGCCGCCCGCGGCTCGGCACCCGCGAGGAGGAAGTGGCCGGTGTCCAGGGTGAGGCCGATCGGGGAGGCGTCGAGGACGCGCTCCACCTCCCACGGCGATTCCACGAACGTGCTGATGTGGGGATGGAACGTCGTGCGCAGGCCGTAGTGGTCCGCGAGCCGGCGCGCCGCCTCGAGCCGGCGCCCGAGGAGCGTCCAGCCCGCCTCGTCGAGGGCGCGCGAGCGGTCGTCCCACGGTCGGGCGGGGTGGACGAGGAGCTCGGCCGATCCCTCGTCGGCGAGGATCGCGAGCGGGGCGCTGCCGCCCGCCGCGGCGAGCTCCTCCACGGTCCGGCGCATCCGCTCCATCTCGTCGGCGATCGTCGCCTCGTCCGCGGTGAAGTGGAACGGGATGTAGCAGCCGATGCACGCGAGCCCTGCCCGCGCGAACCGCGCCGCCGTCTCCGCCGGCGTCCCGAAGAAGCCCTGGATGCCGAGCTCGGTCCCCGCGTAGCCCGCGGCCGCGACCGCATCGAGGAGCGCATCCGGGTCCGGGCCGCGCGAGCCCTCCGCCCCGTAGACGCCGAAGCTCACCGGGGCGGCACCGATCCGGAGCGTCATGCCGGCACCGCCGCGGCCTCGCCGCCGGCCGTCACGCCGTAGGTCGCCGCGAGCGCCGCCGCGAGCGCCTGGAGCGCGGCGGTATCGCGGCGCGCGCCCTCGGCATCGGAGCGGTTGGGGGCACCCGCGGTGACCGTCGCGTGGAAGGCGCGCAGCTCCTCGAGGAAGCCGGAATCGCGGTCGCTCGCGAGCTCCACCCGCCGGGCGAGCGGCCCGTCCTGCAGGGTGGCGACGATCGGAGCCGCGACCTGCGGCCCGTACGGCTGGGGCATCCGCAGCACGATCGACCCGGTCGTCCCGATCAGCTCGATCGTCTCGTCGTACTCGGGGAAGCCCGGCACCCAGAGCCAGGCGAGATCGAGGAGCGCGCCGCCCGGCAGGTCGGCGAGGGCGACGATCGAGGGCGGCTCCGTCCCGGTCGCCTGCGGGTCGAAGGGCCAGGCCCGGGCGGAGCGGAACGCCGTCGGCAGCTCGAGCCCGAGGCCGCGCATCGCCGAGAGCTCGTGGACGACGGAGCCGAGGAAGACGCCCCGGTAGAGCTCGCCGATCCCGGCCGGTACGACGCCGAGCGCATCGAGCTCCCGCTCCCGCTCGTAGGCCTCCGCGGCGGCGATCACCTCCCGGTCCGCGTCCCTGCCGCGGACGAGCGGGAAGTGGTCCGTCTGGCGCTCGTCGGACGGATGACGGACGGTGATCCGGACGAGCCGGAGCGTGCCGATCTCCGGCAGGAGCGCCCGGGCGCGCGCGATCCCCGGGTCGAAGAGCTTCATGTAGCCGACCTGGAGGACCTTCCCCTGCGTCGCGGCGAGCGCACCGAGCGCCTCCGCCTCCGCCTGCGTGACGACGAGCGGCTTCTCCGAGAGGACGTGGCGGCCCGCTGCGAGCGCACCGCTCGCGATCGGCCCGTGGGCACCCGGGGTGAGGACGATCACCGCGTCGAGCGACGGGTCCGCGACGACGTCCCGCCAGTCCGTCGAGGCGCGGACCCCCGCCCCCAGCCGCTCCGCGACCGTGCGCGCGACCGTCGGGGAGAGGTCACAGACGTGGTCGACGGAGAACCGGTCCGCGAGCCGCGCAAGGTTTGGCAGGTGGACGACCTGCGCGATCAAGCCGCATCCGATGACCCCGACCCGTAGCCGCTGCTCCGACATCCGCTCCTCCTTCGGC
>JBJTJV010000082.1:0-14563 GCA_046352645.1 Chloroflexota bacterium
ACCCGCGACGCCGCGTGCGCCACGCTCGCCGGTGTCGCCCTTGGGGCCCTGCTTGGCCCAGTGGAGCGGGTCCCAGCCGCTCGGGCAGGCGATCGCGGGATCGGCGCCGACGATGGTGACGCGGCCCTCGGCGGAGACGCAGGCGTGGACGACGGTCGCGCCGCCCTGGCCCTCGTGGCCGACGTCCTGGGTGGGCGCCTGGACGCTCGGCAGCACAAGCACGACGAGCGCAAGGCTCGCCATGACGGCGACGAGAGCGACGATGCGGCGCAAGCCCAACGTTGTCTGCTCCGGCGACCCCGAACCCGGGCCGAGAGGTACCCGCTCACGGCAGGCGGTTTGCGTGACACCTTCACCGGCTCTCCCCCGTCGGAAGGTCGGCGATGACGCCCTGCACGAACGCCCGCTCGGAAGATCGCATCCGACACACGGAGTCGGCTGCTCACTCGCGGCTGGGCTGCCCGGTCAGGCTGCGGAAGATAGCGCAGGTTCCCCGCGGGCGCAACCCCTCGCGGCGGGAAGGTGACGGATGGCAGGGTGCGCGGCGCCGCTGCCCGGCAGCCGCCGCGGCAGGGGCGTCCTGCGCGCGCGTCCCGTTCGGGCGACACTGCACGGCGTCCGGGACGGAGCACGCCCGGTCCGCACCGCGGGGACGCGCCCCGCACGCCCACCCGCGGGGGAGCCCGATCGATGAGCGTCGGCGACGTCGTCCACCCCAACCTCGCGCGCCTGCGCGAGCAGATGCGCACCGGCGAGCTGGATACGCTCGTGGTCGCCTTCGCGGACATGCAGGGCCGCCTGATGGGCAAGCGGGTGAACGGCCCCGCCTTCCTCGAGGGCGTGATGGACCACGGCGTCCACATCTGCACGTACCTCCTGGGCACGGACATGGAGATGAACACGCCGGACGGCTTCGCCCTGATGAACTGGGAGACGGGCTACGGCGACTGGACCGTGGAGCCCGACTGGGGGACGCTGCGTACCATCCCGTGGCTCGACCGCACGGCGCTCGTACTCGGAGATGTCGTTGACGAGGAGCACCACGCCGAGGTGCCGATCGCGCCGCGTGCGATCCTCCGCCGCCAGGTGGAGGCCGCGGCGGCGATGGGGATGGCGATCAAGGCCGGGTCCGAGTTCGAGTACTACCTGCTCACCGATTCCTACGAGCAGATGGTGCGGAAGGGCTTCACCGACCTCGCGCGCTTCGGCCACTACAACGAGGACTACCACCTCCTGCAGGCCACGAAGGCCGAGCCGATCCACGGCAAGCTCCGGCGGCTCATGGACCGCGCCGGGATCCCGATCGAGTTCTCCAAGGGCGAGGCCGCGGCAGGCCAGCACGAGGTGAACATCCGCTACGACCACGTCCTGGAATCCGCGGACCGCTCGGTGATCTTCAAGCACGGCGCCAAGGAGATCGCCTGGCTCGATGGCATGGGCCTCACCTTCATGGCGAAGCCGGACCACGCGTGGACGGGCTCATCCGGGCATCTCCACATGAGCGCCTGGGGCGTCGATGACGACCGCTCGCTCTTCTTCACCGAGGGCGCCCGGCCCTACGGCATGTCGGACACGATGCGCTGGTTCCTCGGCGGCCAGATGGCGCTCTCGCGCGATCTCGCGATCTTCTTCGCGCCGTTCATCAACAGCTACAAGCGCTTCGCGGTCGCGAGCTGGGCGCCCGTGAACGTCGTCTGGGGGCGCGACAACCGGACCACCGGCTTCCGCGTCGTCGGCAACGGGAAGGGCCTGCACATCGAATGCCGCTTCCCCGGCGGCGACATGAACGCATACCTCACGTACGCGGCCTTCATCGCGGCGGGCCTCTGGGGCGTGCGCAACCGGGTGGAGCCGCCGGCCGAGTGGAAGGGGAACGGCTACATCGCGACCGGCTGCGAACGGATGCCGCGGGCGCTCTACGAGGCGATCCGCACGCTCGAGGAGAGCACGGTCGCGCCGGAGATCCTGGGCCGGGACGTGGTGGACCACTACCTGAACGCGGCGCGCGTGGAGCAGGAGGCGTTCGACCGCGTCGTGCACCCGTGGGAGCGCGAGCGCTACCTGGAGCGCGGCTGAGCCCGCGGACCATCACGGGTCGCACGCCGGCTGGACGGGCGGTGCGCGACCCCGGGCCCGCCCGTCCGGCAAGGAGCCCCACGCGATGCCCCGCGTCGCCTTCCGCCTCTGGCTGAAGCCCGAGCCCGAGCTCATCGAGACATACGTCCGCTACCACCTCGACCCGTTCCCCGAGCTCTACGACCTGATCCGCGCCGCCGGCATCCGGCGGTACACGATCTGGCTCGACGAGACGGACCTCCTGCTCACCCGCGAGGGCGAGACGCCCACGGTCGGCGAGAAGCTCCGCCCGGAGGACCCGGTCCACAAGGACTGGATCGACCACATGACCCCGTGCTTCCAGCCGCGCGTCCGCGAGAGCGGCGCGACGATGCCGGAGGAGATCTTCTCCTTCCAGCCGGACGGCGCGCCGGGTCCGTTCCAGATGACCTACCGCGTCCGGCTCCGCCCCGGCCAGGCGGCGCTCGACGGGATGCGCGCGGTCCATGCGCAGATCCCGCCCGAGCTGCTCGACGCGATGCACGCGGCCGGGATCCGGCGCCAGTGGACGTGGATCGAGGACGGCGACGGGTGGGTCTACCGCGAGGCGGACGACATCGAGGCCGCGTCCCGGGCGCTCTTCGCGAACCCCACGTACCGCGCCTTCCGCGCGTCCATGGAGCCCGCGATGGACCCAGCGGCCTTCGCGGCGGGGCCGCGCGCCACGCGCGAGGTCTTCCGCTGCGACTGAGAGCGCCCGCCGCCGGAGATGGCGGACCCCGGGCACGAAGAGGATGACGATGGCCGCCCGACGGGCGGCGGAAAGGAAGGAACGGATGCGGCTCGCGGACAAGGTGTGCGTGATCACGGGTGCCGGCAGCGGAATGGGGCGGACCGCCGCCACGATGTTCGCCGCGCAGGGCGCGAAGGTCGTGGTGGCGGACGTGAGCGAGGCGGCGGGCGCGGAGACGGTCGCGCAGGTCCGCGCCGCGGGCGGCACCGCGAGCTTCGTCCGCGCGGACGTCTCGCAGGAGGCGGATGCGCAGGCGATGGTCGC
Organism: Chloroflexota bacterium; assembly: GCA_046352645.1. Taxonomy (GTDB): domain Bacteria; phylum Chloroflexota; class Limnocylindria; order Limnocylindrales; family CSP1-4; genus JAFMJV01. The sequence goes on from JBJTJV010000082.1 coordinate 3,113, forward strand.
CCACGCGGTGGCCACGTACGGTCGGATCGACTGCCTGTACAACAACGCCGGGATCATGCCCGCGGCCGATCACTCGGTGATCGACACGGATGTGGATACCTGGGACCGCGTGATGGCGGTGAACGTGCGCGGCGTCTTCCTTGCCTGCAAGCACGCGATCCCCGTGATGGTCGCCCAGGGGAGCGGCTCGATCATCAACATCGCGAGCTTCGTGGCGATCCTGGGGTGCTCGGTGCCGCAGGACGCGTACACCGCGAGCAAGGGCGCGATCCTCGCGCTCACCCGCAGCCTCGCGGTCCAGTTCGCGCCCAAGGGCGTCCGCTCCAACGCGATCTGCCCCGGCCCGGTGGAGACGCCGCTCCTCCTGGACTGGCTCGTGAAGGACGAGGAGGCGAAGCGCATCCGCCTCGCGCGCAACCCCTCCGGCCGCTTCGGCAAGCCCGAGGAGATCGTGAACCTCGCGCTCTACCTCGCCTCGGACGAATCGCGCTGGACGAACGGCGCGAGCCTCGTCGTGGACGGCGGCATCAGCGTGAACTACTTCTAGCCGTGGACACGTACGCGATGCACATCGGCGGCCGTACGGTGGCCGCGCTGGACGGCGCGACGTTCGCCGTCACGGACCCCGCCCACGGCACGGACTTCGCGCGCGTCGCCTCGGCGGGCGCGGCGGACGTGGATGTGGCCGTCGCCGCGGCCGCGGCCGCCTTCGAGGGCCCCTGGCGGAAGCTGGCGGCGGTGGAGCGCGGCCGGATCCTCCTGCGCCTCGCGCAGCTGATCCGCGACGACCTGGAGGGGCTCGCGCAGCTGGAATCGCGCTGCGTCGGCAAGCCGATCTCCGGCGCCCGCTGGGAGATCGGCGCGGCAGCGGGCGTCTTCGAGTACTACGGCGGCGGCGCGAACAAGCATCACGGCGAGACGATCCCCGTCGCGAAGCCCGGGCTCGACCTCACGCTCCGCGAGCCGATCGGCGTCGTCGGGCTGATCGTGCCCTGGAACTTCCCGCTGATGATGGCCTCGTGGAAGGTCGCCCCGGCCCTCGCGGCGGGGAACACGGTCGTGCTCAAGCCGGCGTCCTGGTCGCCGCTCACCGCGCTGCGGCTCGCCGAGCTCGGGGCGGTCGCCGGGCTGCCGGACGGCGTGCTCAACGTGATCGCGGGTCCGGGCGCGGTGGCGGGCGCTGCGCTCGCTGCGCACCCGGCCGTCGGCAAGATCGCCTTCACCGGCGAGACCGCGACCGGGCAGGAGATCCTCCGGCTCGCCGCGGGGACGGTGAAGAAGGTGACGCTCGAGCTCGGCGGCAAGAGCCCGAACGTCGTCTTCGCGGATGCGGACCTCGAGCGCTTCGCGCGGGAATCGCCGTACGCGGTCTTCGACAACGCGGGGCAGGACTGCTGCGCGCGGAGCCGGATCCTCGTGGAGCGCTCGGTCCACGGGCGCGTCGTGGAGCTGTTCGCGGACGCGACGGCGAAGATGGTCGTGGGCGACCCGGCGGACGCGGCGACCGAGATGGGCTGCCTCGTGCGCGCGAGCCATCGCGAGCGCGTCCGCGGATACATCGCCGCGGGGACCGCGGAGGGCGCAGAGCTCGTCGCGGGCGGGACGGTTCCGGAGGGTCCGGGCTGGGATGCCGGCGCGTACCTCTTCCCCGCGATCTTCGACGGGGCGCGCCCCGGGATGCGGATCGTGGAAGAGGAGATCTTCGGGCCCGTGGTCGCGGTGGTCCCCTTCGATGACGAGGACGACGCCGTCCGCCTGGCGAACGCCTCGCCGTACGGGCTCTCCGGCTCGGTCTGGTCGCGTGACATCGGGCGTGCGCTCCGGGTCGCGAAGGGGATCCGCTCCGGCGTCATCTCCGTCAACTGCAACTCGTCCGTGCACACGGAGGCGCCGTTCGGCGGCATGAAGCAGTCAGGCATCGGCCGTGAGCTCGGCATGGCGGCGCTCGACCACTACACCGAGACGAAGAACGTCTACATCGACCTTTCCTAGGCCCGGAAACGACGGACCGGCCGCCACCCGCTCGGGGTGGCGGCCGGGCGTTCGCGGTTTTGGTCAGCCCTCGAGGACCGGCGCCGTCTCGATGCACAGGACGTAGGCGGTGATCGCCCCGCCGTTGCCGACCTCCTGGCGGATGAACCAGCCGTTCGGGATGTCGCCCGCGACGGAGGCCACGCCGTTCGTGGTGGGGTACGACTTGGAGATCGCCTTGTTCTCCGTGGCGCTCGCGCCGCCGGAGATCGCCTGGTGGTCCGCCGGGCAGGAGACGTCGACCGTCTTCACGCCGTTGGCGCCCGTGGCGGTGACGACATCGACGGTGCCGACCCCGGCCGGGCCCTGCTCGCCCTTGGGACCGCGCTCACCCTGGTCGCCCTGGTCGCCCTGGTCGCCCTTGGGGCCCTGGGGTCCTTCCGGTCCCTGCGGCCCGCGGGGGCCGCGGCGGTTCCAGTGCAGCGCCTGCTGGCCGCCCGGGCAGCTCGCGTCCGCGTTCGTGGGCGCGCGCCGCAGCATGCCGTCCGCGCCGACGCAGGCGTGGATGCGTGCCGGGTCCCCGATCCCCTCGTGCGCAACGGTCACGAGCGACGGCCCGACCGCCACCGCGAGCGCGATGCTCGCGACGATCGTGACCCCCATCGACTTCCTGTCCATCCCTTGACCCCTCGCGCCCCGTCCCGTCGCACGTGACTGCATGCGATCGGCCGGCGGGCGTGCCCGGCACGACTCGGCCGAGGGTACATGAGAGGGGAAGCCTCCGTCCGCGGTCCGATCGGCCCGTTCACAGGGGCCGACCCACCCGGGGGACGTGGCACGGACCCGCCGTGCTCCCGGGCGGCACCGCCTGCGCCCCGTGTACGCTCTGCCCTCATGCATGCCCACGACCTGCCCACCGTCGACGTCCGTGAAGCCCAGCGCCGCACCGACGCGGAGGGGGACGACCCAGCGCCGCTCCTCCTCGACGTCCGCGAGGACGACGAGCTCGTCAGCTACCGCGCCCCGGGGATCGCCCACCTGCCGCTCTCGCGCTTCATGGGCGGCGTCGACCGGCTTCCGCGCGATCGGCCGATCCTCGTCATCTGCCAGTCCGGCGGCCGGAGCGCGTCCGTGACGGACTACCTCCTGCGCAACGGCTGGACCGACGTGGCGAACGTCGCGGGCGGCATGGGCGCCTGGCGCGCGGCCGGCCTGCCGACGCGGATCGGCCCGCTCGCCCCCGGCGAGGGTGCGCTCCCCGACCCCGCGGACCCCGAGGCCGACCCGGGCGCGTGAGCGACCCCGGCGAGCCGGACGCGCCCCGCCTCAGCGCGGGCTCGGCGGGCCCCGAGCGGCACGCGCCCCGTCCCGACCCCGCGGTCCCGCGCTGGTTCGAGCCGCCGCACATCCGCGCCCCGGAGGAGACCCGCGCCGTCCTTGCCGCGCTCGTCGCTGCCGGGGCGGACACCCTCGTGGCGCCGACCTGGCTGACGCACCGGCGCGCCCTCCTGCCCGTGGGGGAGACGCGCCGTGCGCGCGCCTGGACGGAGGCGGCTGTCCGCGTCGCGCGCGAGGCTGCCGAGGTCGGCGCGGAGGCGCGTGCGCGTGCCGCGGAGGCCGCGGCGGAGGCCGCCCACGCCGCCGGGCACGCGCCGGGGCCCGGGCTCGCGGCGCTGCCGCCCGTCCGGGTCGCCGGCTGGCTCCCCGCGCTCGATGCGACGGACGAGCCGGGGACGGGCCGCCTCGCGGCACGTGACGTGGCGGTCGCCCGCGACCTGCGGACGCAGGCGGGCCTGCTCGGCGACGCGGGGGCGGACCTCGTCCTCGTCGGCCCGGCACGCACGCTCGCGGGCGCACGGGCCGCGACGGAGGCCGCGACCGAGCACGGCCTGCGCCCGTGGGTGACGGGCGCGCTCGGCGGATCGCCGGCCGATCCGCGGCTGCCGGACGGCACGGATCCCGCGGCCTGGGCGGAGACGCTCGCGCACGCGGGCGCGGCAGCCCTCCTCCTCCTGCCCGCGCAGGCGGCGCTCGTCCCGGCGGCGCTCGCGCAGGTACGTGCCGGGGCGCCGGTGCCCGCAGGCGTCCTCGCGACGCTCAGGGCCGCGGGGGCCGCGGGGGCCGCGGCGCCGGCCGAGCCCGCGACGCCGGCCCAGGCGGAGGCCGACGACGCCCCGGACGCCGAGCCGCGCGACACGGCGGCGGCGCCGCGCGACCCGCTCGCGGTGGCCGCCGCCCGCTGGCTGGACGCCGGCGCCGTCCACCTCGGCATCGATGACGGCGCGACCCCGGCCGCGATCGCGACGCTCCGCGCGGTCCTCGACGCGGCGGCCGAGGCACGCCTGCAGGCGCGCGCGGCGGAGGCGGCGACCACGCTGGCACGGATCCGCGACGCCGCCCGGCGGGCGCCCGGCGGCCGGGCGGCCTGGGTCGGCGGCGGCGGGTCGCCGGCGCGTTCGGGGGCGGAGGTGCGGCCGGCCGGGTTCGCCTGGGTCGTGGTGTCGGCCGCGGACGGGGCGCGGCTCCCGGCACGGACGTTCACGCTCGTCGTGGCGGATGCGGACGCGAGCGCGCATGCGCGGGTGCTTGGGGCGGCGGTCGCGACCGGGGGGATCCTCCTCGCGGCGTGCGCGCCGGATGCGGCCGCGACGCTGCGCGCAGACGTGCACGCTGCGGGGCTGCGGATCGTGTCCATGGATACGGGCCCGGAAGCGACCCGCATCCTCGCTCGCCGCGAGCCGTAGGGGGAGCGGGGCAGCGGGTTCTCCACGGCCTCGTGCGACCGGTGCAGACGGCGGTGAGCGCGGACAGGTAGCCTTCCCCCCAATGACGTCACCCGCCCCGCTCCCGGACACGGATCCCGAACGCGGTCTGACTGCCGTGGAGGCCGCGCGTCGGCGTGCCGCGGGCCAGGGGAACACGCCCCCGCCGCCGACGACGCGGACCTACCGCGAGATCGTCACGGAGAACGTCTTCACCTTCATCAACAACGTGCTCTTCCTGCTCGGCCTCGCGCTCGTCGCGGTGGGCCGCCCGATCGATGCCGTCGTCTCGCTCGGCGTCATCAGCACGAACATCGTCGTCAGCGTCGTGCAGGAGGTGCGCGCCAAGCGGACGCTCGATCGCGTCGCCCTGCTGCATCGGCCCACCGCCCGCGTCATCCGCGACGGCGCCGCCCACGACGTGCCGCCGGACGCGCTCGTCGTGGGGGACCTGCTGGAGATCGGCGCAGGCGACCAGATCGTGCTGGACGGGCGGCTCGTCACCGGTCGCCTCCAGGTGGACGAGTCACAGCTCACCGGCGAGTCGAACCTCATCGGCAAGGAGGCCGGGACGGAGGTCTACTCCGGCAGCTTCGCCGTCACCGGCTCCGGCCGCTACGTCGCGGAGCGCGTCGGGGATGACAGCCTCGCCAACCGCATCACGAGCGGCGCGCGGACCTTCCGGCGCATCCTCACGCCGCTCCAGTCCGAGGTCTACCTCGCGATCCGGATCGTCCTCCTGATCGTCGTCTACCTCGAGCTGATGGTCATCTTCAACGCGGTCATCCGCTTCATCCCGCTCCCCGAGGCGGTGGGCCAGGCGAGCATCCTCGCGAGCCTCGTGCCGAACGGGCTCTTCGTCTCGATCTCCATCGCGTATGCGCTCGCGGCCGTGCGCATCATCCGCTACGGCGCGCTCGTGCAGCAGTCCAACGCCGTGGAATCGCTCAGCCACGTGGACGTGCTCTGCCTGGACAAGACCGGGACGCTGACCGCGAACCGGCTCGTGCTGGACGCGCTCCACCCGTTCGGTGCGGACGAGGCGCCGCTCCGGACGTGGCTGTCGGCCGCGGTGGCGAGCGCGGAGGCAGGGAACAAGACGAGCGAGGCGATCGCGGCCGGGCTGGATGCCGGCCGACGGCGCGCGGTCGCGGAAGTGCCCTTCTCGTCGGCCCGGAAGTGGAGCGCGGTCGCCCTGGACGACCCCGACGCGCCGGGCGGGCCGCTGCGCGGCACGGTCGCCCTCGGCGCCCCGACGATGCTGCTGCCGCTCTGCGCGGACGCGGACGGCGGTGCAGCCCGGGACGCGATCGAGGAGCGCGTGCGCGTCCTCGCGCGCCAGGGGTTGCGCGTCCTGCTCGTGGCGGCCGGCCCGGCCACGGACCTCGTGGACGCGGGCGACGATTCCACGCTCCCCGCGGGGATCGTGCCGCTCGGGCTCGTGACGATCCGCGACGAGCTGCGGCCGGAGGCGCGCGAGGCGCTGGACGCGTTCATCGCGGCCGGCGTCAGCCCGCGCGTGATCTCGGGGGACGACCCGGAGACGGTCACGGCGCTGGCGCGCCAGGCGGGGCTCGGCCCGGAGCTGCGGCTGCTGTCCGGCCCGGAGATCGACGCGCTGGACGATGCCGCGCTCCGGGGCGCCGTCGAGGAGACCACGATCTTCGGGCGGATCACGCCGCAGCAGAAGGAGCGGATCGTGGACGCGCTCCGGGCGAACGGCCACTACGTGGCGATGATCGGCGACGGGGTGAACGACGTCCTGCCCCTGAAGAAGGCGCACCTGGGCATCGCGATGCAGAGCGGGTCGCAGGCGACGCGCGGCGTGGCGGACCTGATCCTCACGAACGACTCCTTCGCGTCGCTCGCGCCGGCCGTGCTGGAGGGCCAGCGGATCCGCAACGGGATGCAGGACATCCTCAAGCTCTTCCTCGCGCGCATCAGCACCGTGGCGCTGCTCATCGTCTCATCGATGATGATCGGCCTCTTCCCGCTCTCGATCCGCAACGGATCGATCGTGACGCTCATGACGGTGGGCATCCCCACGGTCATGCTCGTCCTCTGGGCGCGTCCCGGGCCGAGCCCGCGGGAAGGGCTGGTGAAGCCGCTGCTGCGCTTCGTCGTGCCCGCGGCGGTGCTGTCCAGCCTGTTCGGGCTCGTCGTCTTCTACGGGGTGCTCGAGCTCGAGCTCCTCCGGCTGGGGCCGGAGGTGGACCCGGAGACCGCGCTGCTCCTTGCGCTCCCGATCGCGCACACCGCCGTGACGCTCTTCCTCATCATCGTCGGGCTCGTCCTCGTGATCTTCGTGGAGCCGCCGTGGCGCTGGTGGGCGCCGGACGGGGAGCCGGTCGGGGACCGGCGGCCGTTCTACCTGGCGCTGCTGCTCATGGCCGCGCTGCCGGTGCTCCTGGCGATCCCGCTCGCGCGCACGTTCTTCGACCTGCGGACGCTGCCGCTGACGCACGCCGGCGTCGTCATCGGCATGTCCGTCGTGTGGCTCTTCGCGATGCGCTTCTTCTGGCACCGGCGCCTGATCGAGCGGTTCCTCGGCGCGGGCGCCTGACCCCGGCGCGGATCGGGGCGCGCGGGAAGGCGCGGGGCGCGGCGGCTCGGCGGCCGGCGCGGCTCAGCGGCCGACGCGGCTCAGCGGCCGACGCGGCTCAGCGGCCGACGCGGCTCAGCGGCCGGCGCGGGCGCGGCGGATCTGCTCGGCGTGCTCGTGGGAGTGGCGGGCGTAGATGCGCAGCCAGTCGTCCACCGCGTAGGTGCCGCGCTCGCTGTGCGTCCCGGCGCGCTCCCACTCGTCCGGCGTGAGCACCTCGAGCAGCTGCAGGCTCGCAAGGCGGACCGCGCCGAGCACGGCGAGCGAGGGCCCGATCGGGCGGTCGTAGTGGAGGCGGCGGGACCAGAGCTCCTCGTTGTAGCCCACGATCTCCGGGCGCTCCTCCGCGACAAGGCGACGCAGCCGGATGTACGCGTTCGTCTCGCTGTCCGCGAGGTGGTGGACGACGTCGCGCGCGGTCCAGCCGCCCTCGGCCGCAGGACGGTCCAGGTCGGCGTCCGTGATGCCGGCGAGGGCGACGTCCACGGCCGCATAGCCGCTGCGGTAGGCCTCGATCAGCGCACGCCGCTCCGGCGTGATCCCCCCTGACACGCTAGGGCCGCCGCTCTGCCCGGGGCAGTCGCACCGGGCTAGGCAGGCTGCTCATCCTCGGGATCCAGGCGGACCTTGCCGCGCGTGATCCGGTTGATGAAGCGGCGCGTGCCGCGCGGGTGGGAGTACGCGACACCGATGGCGACGAGGATCCCGAAGTGGACCATGCCCGCGGTCATCGCGTTGATGTAGCCGAGCTGCTGGCCGATCTCGCCCTTGATGGAGAGGCCGGGGAGCGTGGCGCCAAAGAGCCCGAGGCGATAGAACGGGGGCTCGGGCGCGAGATCGGCCCGGAACGCACCGTCCTGCGCGGCACCGGCATCGTCCGTGCCGCCGAAGAGGAAGGCGGTCGCGCCCACCACGGCCACGCTCGCATCCGCGCGCGGCACCGTGAGGTTGGACTGGTCGAGGTAGTGCCAGGCGACGTGGCCGTCCGCCCCGGTGATGCCCCAGACAGAGCTGAACTGCGGCGCACCGGCGGCGTCCACGCCGCCGATGAGGTAGAGCGTGCCGCTCTGGTTGAAGTACGCGGCCTGGGCGCGGGCGCCGGGCAGCTTCTCGCCACCCTCGGCGGTCTCCCAACCCTCGATCTCGCCGCTCACCTCGTCCGTCATGGGCGCGCCCCCGGCGAGATGCAGCTTGAAGAGCGAGTCGGTGGCCGCGAGGCCATCCGTGCCGCCGGCCACGAGGATCGTCTCGCCGACCATGGCCGCCGCGGCGTCCGCGCGGGGCGCCGGAAGCGACGCGCCCTCGAGGAGGGTCCAGGGGCCGAGCGTCGTGGTGCCCTCGGCGTACGTGCTCCGCCAGACATCCGCGGAGACGCCGTCCGCGGTCCGGCCGCCGATCAGCCAGAGGCCGTCCGGGCCGGCGAGGGCCGACGCGCCGGAGATGCCCGCAGGGAGCGTGAGGTCCGGGCGGCCGTCCTGGCCGTCCGCAGGCTGCCAGCCCGTGACACGCCCCTCATCGAGGGTGCCGATGAAGACCGTGGTCGTGGCCACGCCCTGCGCGTCGAGCCCGCCGATGACGTACGGGACGCCGGAGAGGCTCGTGTGGGCCGCGTCCGCGCGGGGGGCGGGGAGCGCGGGGCCCGCGATGAACGGCTGGTAGTTCCCGTCCAGGGACGCGAGCGTCTCGAGCGTATCGCCCACGACGATGCCGTCCACGATGCCGCCCACGAGGTAGAGGTGCGTGCCGGACTGGATCGCCATGGCGCCGTACCGCGGCGCAGGCATGGCGAGCGCGTCCGGGCTCTCCTCCCACGGCACGATCGCGCCGGCAGGAGCGGGGCAGGGCAGGTCCTTGTTGCCGGCCGGGCACCAGTTCACGAACGACAGGAAGTTGTAGCCCACGTCCACGGTGTTGCTCACCGTGAAGTAGTAGGCGATGTTCGGGATGTACCCGAGCAGGAAGATCGTCAGGAGGAACCAGAAGAGGGCCTTGATGCCCGCCCAGCCCCAGCCGTTCGCGTCGAGCAGCCCGAAGACCGCCCGCTTGCCGCCCGCGCCTGCCGGGAGTGCCTGCTGTGCCACCGTCTCCTCCCTCAGGCCTGGATCTCGAAGTTGCCCTGCATGAGCGAGTAGTGCCCGGGCACCGTGCACCCGAACTTCAGCTCACCCTCCGCGGGGACCGTCCAGTCGTACGTCTCGACCCCCGTGCTCCAGTCGGGGATGCCGGGGAGACCGGGGGTGTTCCCCGCGAGCTCCGCGTCCGTCCCGATGTGCATGTTGTGGGAGTAGCCGGCGGTGTTGTCCACTTCGAAGCGGACGGTCTCGCCCGCCTTCACCGGGATGTTCGCGATCTTCATCCCGTCCTCGCCGAGGAACTCCAGCGCCGCCGTGGCCTCGATCTTGATGACGCGGGGCGCGTCCGGGGTGCCGGGGTTCTCGATCGCGGCGCTCGCGCTCGTGGCGGCGGCGGGTGCGCTTCCGCCGACCTGACCGCTCGGGTTGCGCCAGCAGGCGGGCGGTGTGGGCGCGCCCGGCGCGGGCGTCCAGGACGGATCGCGCCAGCCGCGGATGGTCCTGGGCTCCGAGTGCTCGGCATCGCCGCCGTGATGGCCGCCCTCGGGCGGGTAGGTCCACTCGATCTCGTTGCTCGCCACGACGAAGGCGATGAGCTCCTCCACCTCGCGGTAGTTCAGCGGCCCGGCAGGCTGGAGCCACGCGGGCATGATGCTGTTCGCATCGCCGCAGACGTAGCGACCGCCCACTTCCAGCACGCGGTGGAGATAGGTGGGGTTGTAGTGACCGGTACCGACGCGACCGTCCGCGGTCACCGCGTTGTAGAGCTTCTCCTGGCTGTTGAGCGGCGGGCCGACGCCACCCTCGCCGTTCTCGCCGTGGCAGCGGGAGCAGTTCGCGAGGTAGAGCGCGTAGCCGCGGCTCACGTCCGTGACCTGCTGCGTCTCCTTGGTCTTCTCCATCCGACCCTCCGCGCCGAGCGCGGGGATCCCGATGTCATAGAACCAGTAGACGGGGATGAAGAGGCTGATGAGGAGGAACGCGAGGAAGGCGATGCTCCGCGCGTTGCCGCTCTGGCGCACCACCTGCGCGGCACGCTCCTCGGTCAGGCCGACCTGGTGCGCGCGGGGGCCCGCGGAGAAGCGCTCGACCTCGGAGCGCTCGCCCTGCACGGGCGCGATGGGCAGGTCCTCGTCACGGGGCGTGAGCTCCCGGCCGGTCCGATCGTCGCTCATGTCAGATGCACCCCGACGGAGACGTAGCGGGGATGAGGCCCGGCTGCCCGATGGCGACCGGGAGCGGCCCCAGCGTGATCTTGCTCGTATCGATCGACAGCACGCCGCCCGCGACGGTGTGCGCGAAGCGGTCCAGCCCACGGGGCGCCGGCCCGTACTCCAGCACCTTGGTGCCCAGGCGGTCGTAGCGCGAGCCGTGGCAGGCGCACTCGAACCAGTAGTTCACCGTGCAGAAGTTGGGCTTGCAGCCGAGGTGCGGGCAGCGCTGGTACATGGTGCGGACGTTCGTGTTGTCGCCCGAGCCGTCCGGGCTGTCGCCGTCGATGAAGCCCAGGTTGGGGTCCACGAGCGAGATGAAGGCACGCGCATCCGAGAAGTACGACGGTGCGCCGTCCTTGAGCGAGGCACCCGGGGCGGCAGCGTTCATGGCGACCGCGTCCACCGTGCCCAGGCTGATGATGCCGCCGAAGCCGGAGGAGAGGTTGGGCCAGAGGAAGCCGAGCGTGCCACCGAGCACCTCGAGCAGCCAGAGGCCGACGCCTGCGCCGAGCGAGCGGCGGATCAGCTGCCGACGCGAAAGGCCGGCCGGCCGGCCGTTGCGCATCTCCCGGAGCACGTCGCGCGTGAGCGCCGTCGGCTCCTGGGCCTTGGTGAGCTTCCAGTTCCCCATCTCGTCCGTCCGCCTACAGCGCGAAGTAGAGACCCTGCCATGGCAGGGTCCATGCATAGCCCGGACCGCGGAAGAACGCGCCCAGGACGGTGATCGCGAGGCCCGCCCCGCAGAACATCGTGACGAGCATCACGCCGACCTTGCGGTCGGACGGCTCGGGCGACAACACGAACGTCCGCACCATGTACCAGCGCTGCCC
>JBJTJV010000083.1:0-11553 GCA_046352645.1 Chloroflexota bacterium
CCGCGGCCGCGCGGAGGGCGCGGGCCGCGGCGCAGGTCGCGGGCATCCTCGCCGAGCGTCTCCGCGAGCGGATGCACGCGCCCGCCCATCGCGCGGCCACGGACGCCGCGATCGCCGCGGTCGCGGCGCACCTCCGCGACCCCTACAGCGCGGCGGACGACCTGCTCCGGGAGCTCGCCGGGTGAGCGGCGCGCCGGTGCGCCCGATCCTCGTCTGCGGCGCGGGGGCGATGGGCCACGGCATCGCCCAGGTCGCGGCCGTCGCCGGCCGCACGGTGCGGCTCTACGAGCCCGAGGCGGCCCGCGCGGCCGCGGGGGCCGTGCGCATCGCGGAGAACCTCGCCCGGGCCGCGGAGCGCGGGCTCGTCGCGCCGGACGTGGCGGCTGCCGCGCCTGCCCGCGTCACGCCGGTCGCGGACCTCGCGGCGGCCGCGGCGGGGATCGATGTCGCGATCGAGGCGATCGTCGAGGACGCGGACGCGAAGCGCGCGCTCTTCGCCGCGCTCGACCGTGCCGCGCCGCCGGACGCGCTGCTCCTCTCGAACACCTCGTCCATCCCGATCGGCCGGATCGCGGAGGCGGTCGCGCCCGCCCGCCGGCCGCGGGTCGCGGGGATGCACTTCTTCAACCCGGTCCCCGCGATGCCGCTCGTGGAGGTCGTGCGCGGGCCGGAGACCGACGACGCGACGGCGGCCGCGGTGGGTGGGCTCGCGGTGACGCTCGGCAAGGAGACGATCCTCTCCGCCGACCGCCCGGGCTTCCTCGTGAACCGGATGCTCATGCCCTTCCTCGCCGAGGCGATGTGCGCCTTCGAGGAGGGCGTCGGGACCGCCGAGGCGATCGACGCGGGCGCGCGGCTCGGGCTCGGGCATCCCATGGGGCCGCTCGCGCTCGCGGACCGGATCGGCCTCGACGTGCTGCTCTCGATCATGGAGATCCAGGCAGCCGAGCTCGGCGCGCCGCACCATGCTCCGCCCGCGATCCTCCGGCGGCTCGTCGCGGAGGGCAGGCTCGGCCGCAAGTCGGGCGCGGGCTTCTACCCCTACCGCTGAGCGCCCGGCAGGCGCGCCAGCCACGTCCCGATCATCTCCGGTCCCTGCGGCGTCAGGATGGACTCGGGGTGGAACTGGATCCCCTCGACCGGGTGCTCCCGGTGGCGGACGCCCATGATCAGACCGTCCGGCGACCAGGCGGTCATCTCGAGCCCGGCGGGCAGGCTGGACCGCTCGATCGCGAGCGAGTGGTAGCGGCCGGCGTCGAGCGGGGAGGGGAGCCCGGCGAAGACGCCCGCGCCCGCGTGCTCCACGGGCGAGCGCTTCCCGTGGACGGGCTCGACGCGCACGACCTCGCCGCCGTAGGCGATGCCGATCGCCTGGTGGCCAAGGCAGACGCCGAGGATCGGGACGGTCGGCCCGACCCGCCGGATCAGCTCCACGGAGATGCCCGCGTTCTCCGGCCGCGACGGGCCCGGCGAGATGACGATCCCGTCCCAGCCTGCCGCGGCCACCGCGTCCACGGTCGTCTCGTCGTTCCGCTCCACGCGCACCTGCGCGCCTGCGATGCACAGGAACTGGTAGAGGTTGTAGGTGAACGAATCGTAGTTGTCGAGGAGGAGGATCCGGCTGCCGCTCATCGTGGGTCTCCTTCCGGGTCCGTGAGGGCGCGCATGTCCGCACCCGTCTCCGCCAGCGCGGCGAGCACCGCGCCCGCCTTCGCGGCGACCTCCGCCGATTCGCTCGCGGGCACCGAATCCGCCACGATGCCCGCGCCCGCGTGGACGAACGCCAGGTCGTCGCGGAGCACCACGCTCCGGATCGTGATCGCCGCCTCCACGTCGTCCGGGGCGAAGATGCCGACGGCGCCGCCGTAGGGCCCGCGCCGCTCGCCTTCCTTCTCCGCGATCGACTGCATCGCGCGGACCTTCGGCGCGCCCGAGAGCGTCCCCGCGGGGAAGGTCGACCGGACGACGTCGAAGGCGTCGCAGCCCGCGCGCAGCCGCCCGCGCACCTCCGAGACGATGTGCATCACGTGGGAGTAGCGCTCGATCGCGTAGAGGAGCGGCACCTCCACGCTGCCCGCGGTCGCGACGCGGCCGACATCGTTCCGGGCGAGGTCCACGAGCATCGCGTGCTCGGCGAGCTCCTTCGCGTCCGCGAGCAGCTCGCGCTCGAGCTCCACGTCGCGGACCGGATCGTCCGAGCGCGGCCGGGTCCCGGCGAGCGGCCGGGTCGCGATCTCGCCGTCCTTGACGCGCACGAGGAGCTCCGGCGAGGCGCCGAGCATCGCCCGGCCCGGGCCGAGGTCCACCGCGTAGAGATGCGGCGAGGGGTTGATCCGCCGAAGCGCCCGGTAGACCGTCAGCGCGGGCGCGTGGTTCCGCACGGTGAACCGCCGCGCGGGGACCGCCTGGAGCATCTCGCCGGCGTGGATCTCCTCGACCATCGCGCGCACGGATGCCTCGTAGCGCGGGTCGGTCGCGGGCGGCTTCGGCCGGGCGGCGCGGGTCCTCGGCGGCCCCAGGCGCACCGGCGCCTCGTCCGCGACGGGGCGCGCGAGGCGGTCCGCGACGAAGGCGAGGCGTTCGTCCGCGCCGGGGGTGTCGCGCGTGGCGAGCGTGGCGGTCTGCGCGAGGTGGTCGAAGGCGATGACGACGTCGGGGATGTGGAAGACCGCGAGCGGCAGGCCGACGGGGTCCGCGTCCGGCACGGGCAGCCGCTCCCAGCGCGCCGCCGCCTCGTACGCGAGGTAGCCGACGCCCGAGCTCAGGGGGAACGGGAAGCGGTCGTCCGCCACGGGGGCCGGCAGGATCCGCCGGAGCGCCTCGAGCGGGTCGTGGGCCGTGAAGCGCTCGAGCTCGGTGTAGTCGCGGTCGCGCACGACGGCCGTGTCGCCCTCGACCGTGAGCATCCGGCCGCGCACCCCGACGTGCGAGTAGCGGCCGTAGCGGGCGCCACCTTCCACGCTCTCGAGGATGAACGCCAGGCGGTCGCGCAGGCGGAGCGCGGCCGAGACGGGCGTGAGCGTGTCCGCCGCGAGGGCCGTGGCGACGATGCCGCCCGCGCGGAGCAGGCCGTCCGCGTCGGTCATGCCTCGACCTCCCGGCCGCGCGCCAGCAGCCAGTCGACCGCCTCGGTGTAGCCCGCCACCCCGTGGCCGATGATCTCGTGGGCGACCACCGGCTCGAGCACGCTCGTGCGCCGGAAGGGCTCGCGGTGGCGGACGTCCGTGATGTGGACCTCTACCACCGGCATGTCCGACGCGAGGAGCGCGTCGTGGAGGGCGTAGCTCGTGTGCGCGAAGGCCCCCGGGTTGATGATCACCGCGTCGTAGTCGCGCTGCTCGAGCCGGTCGATGAGCGCGCCTTCGTGGTTCGACTGGAGCGCGTCCACCGTCGCGCCCGCTGCCGCGGCACGCGCCCGCACCCCCTCGACGACCTGGGCGAGCGTCGTGCTCCCGTAGATCTCCGGCTGGCGCATGCCGAGCCGACCGAGGTTCGGGCCGTTGAGGAGGAGGATGCGCATCAGCGTCCCTCCGCGTGGATGAGGCGCATCGCGCGCTCGAGCTCCGCGTCCGTCACGTCGTCCACCTCCAGCATCCGCCCCACGCCCATCGGCAGGATCCAGCGCTGCCGCCCCTTGAGGCGCTTCTTGTCCCCCGCGAGCGCCGCCTTCACCGCGCCCGGGTCGAACGTCCGCGTCATCCGGTAGCCCAGGCCTGCGACGACCGTGTCGATGCGCTCCGCGAGCCCGGCATCCGCCCCGCGGTCGGCCGCGATCGCGGCGACCGCGCGCAGCCCGAGGACGACCGCCTGGCCGTGCGCGAGCCGGTAGCGGCTCTCGATCTCCAGCGCATGGCCGAGGGTGTGGCCGAGGTTCAGCTGACGCCGCTCGCCCGCCTCGAACGGGTCCCGGTCCACGACGCCGATCTTCAGGGTTGCCGCGCGTTCCGCGAGCGCATAGCGGGCCGCCTCGTCGTCCGCGAGGGCCGCCCGGCCGCGGGTCTCCACGAGATCCCACAGCCACGGGTCGCCGATGAGGCCGGACTTCAGGCTCTCGCCCATCCCGTCGAGGAGCCGGGCCCGGGGCAGCGTCCGGAGCGTCGCGACGTCGCCGATCACCGCGACCGGCGGCCAGAAGGCGCCCGCGCTGTTCTTCGCCGCGGAGAGGTCCACCGCGACCTTGCCGCCGATCGACGCGTCGGCCATGGCGAGCCACGTGGTCGGCACCTGGACGAGCGGCGCACCGCGGAAGTAGAGCGCGGCGGCCGTCCCCACGAGGTCGCCCGTCGTGCCGCCGCCCACCGCGATCCAGGCGTCGCCGCGCGCGGCGCCGAGCGGCGCCGCGGTCTCGAGGAGCGCCTCCGCCGTGCGCAGGCGCTTCTGCCGCTCGCCGGCCCGGATCACGAGGCGGCGCGCGTCCGGCAGCGCGTCCATGAGGCCGGGGAGCGCGGCCGCGGCGCGCTCGTCCGCGACCACGATCGGGGCGCCGGTGCTCAACGGTGCGAGCGCGGCGGTGAGCGTCGTCGCGTCGAGGTCGCGGCCGTAGAGGATGTGCGCGGTCCGCGGCCCCATCGGGTGGTCGCGTCGGACGCGCGCGTCGAGCAGGCGTCGCGCCACCGGACGCGGCTGCTCCCTGAGCGCGGCGAGCTCGGCGGCGATCGCGTCCGGCGTCCGGCCGTCCCCGTCGATGCGCACGTCCGCGGCCGCGTAGTACCGCTCCCGCGCCGCGCGCGTCGCAGCGAGCGCGCCCGCGGCATCACCCGCGAGGAGGGGCCGCGGCACGCTGTCCGCGGCGAGCCGCGCGAGGAGGACCGCGTCCGGCGCGTCGAGCCAGGCGACGCGGCCGGCGCCCCAGAGCGCCCAGCGGTTCAGCGGGTCGATCGGTGCGCCACCGCCCGTGGCGATGACCACGCCGGGGATCGCCACGCTCTCGGCGACCGCGGCGGCCTCGCAGCGCCGGAAGGCGGGCTCGCCGTCCGCGGCGATGATCTCCGCCGAGGTCCGCCCCTCGCGCTCCGCGATCCGGGCGTCGAGGTCCACGAACGGCCGGCCGAGGAGGGCCGCGACCCGGCGGCCGGCGGCGCTCTTGCCGCTGCCGGGGAGCCCGACGAGGACGAGCGCGTCAGACATCGGCCGACCCGCCGAGGGCGTCGATCAGCCCGGCGCGCATCGCTGCGACCGGCGCGGGGCGTTCCAGCCACAGCTCGAGGGACCGCCAGCCCTGGCCGAGGAGCATCCCGGCGCCGCTGCGGGCCCGGGCGCCCGCGGCCCGCGCGTCGCGGCCGAGGCGCGTCGGGCTGGGACGGTAGACGAGGTCGTAGACGGCCAGGTCGGGGCGCAGGTACGCCGCGGGCACGGGCGTCTCCTCCGTGGCGGTCCCGACGGGCGTCGCGTTCACCACGAGGTCGGCACCCGCCAGCGCGTCGGCCAGGTGCGCCCAGGTGCCGTCGCGCCGCTGGATCCGGACCACCTCGGTCGCGCCGGCACGCGCCAGCGCCACCTCGACCGCGCGGCCCGCACCGCCGCCACCGAGGAGCACCGCGCGGCCGGCCCCGTCCGGGCAGAGCGCCGTGAGCTCGTCCACGAGCGCGGGCAGGTCCGTGTTGTGGCCGGTGAGCCGCCCGTTGCGCGGCACCACGCAGTTCACCGCGCCGAGCAGCGCCGCATCCGGCCCGAGCGTGTCGCAGCGCTCCGCGACGGCCATCTTCCAGGGCGTCGTCACGTTCGCGCCGCCCGCGCCCGGGAGCCGCAGCGCCGCGACGGCTGTGTCCAGCCCCGCCTCGGGGACGTCCGCGATCGCGTACGTGTGCGGCAGGTCGAGCGCGCGGAAGGCGGCCGCCATCATCGCGGGGGAGACGGAGTAGGCGATCCCCTCGCCGAGGAGCCGGAAGGTGAGCGGTGCGACCGCCGGATCAGGCATCGGCGCCCGGCACCGGCCGCGCGGCCTCGGCCGCGTTGTCCGGGAGGATGTCGCCCGTGCCGTGGACGCGCCGCTCGCCGCGCGGCCCGCGCGAGCGCTCGCGCCGCCGATCGACCGCCGCGAGGAGGTCGCCGAGGGTGTCGCCGCCGAAGGTGGCGAGGATCGCGTCCGCGAGGATGAACGCGACGGTCATCTCGCCCACGACCGCCGCCCGCGGCAGGATCGCGACGTCGCTCCGCTCGATGTGCGCCCGCTCCGACGTGCCGTCGAGGAGGTTCACCGAGTCGAGCGGGCGGAGGAGCGTCGCGACCGGCTTCACCGCGGCGCGGACGATGATCGGGGCACCGTTGCTCATGCCGCCCTCGGTGCCGCCTGCGCGGTTGGTCCGACGGCGCCAGCCGGGCTCGCCCGGGATCACCTCGTCGTGGACCGCCGTGCCGCGCCGCTCGACGACGCCGAACCCGATGCCGATCTCCACGCCCTTCACGGCCTGGATGCCCATCACGGCGCCCGCGAGCTGCGCATCGAGGCGCTGGTCCCACTCGGCGTTCGACCCGACGCCGATCGGCATCCCCTCCGCGACGACGATGAACGAGCCACCGATCGTGTCGCCCTTCGCCTTGCAGTCGTCCACGAGGGCGATCATCTCCGCCTCCGCGGCCGGGTCCGGGCAGCGCAGCGGGCTCGGCTCGACGCGGTCGCGGGCCTGCCAGCCCGCCGGCACCCGCTCCACCGCCTCGGCGGTGTCGATCGTGTCCGGGAAGGCGCGGATCGTCCCCATCTGGTCGGCGAAGCTCCAGATGCGCACGCCGCACGCAGCGAGGAGCTGGCGGCAGATCGCGCCCGCGGCGACCCGGGGCGCGGTGGAGCGCGCGCTCGCCCGCTCGAGGACGTCGCGGATGTCGTCCGTGTCGTACTTGATCGCGCCCGCGAGGTCGGCGTGGCCGGGACGGGCCATGACGATCGGCTTGGGCTGGTCCTCCACGGGGATCTGCTCCACGGACATCCGGCGCGTCCACTTCTCCCAGTCGCGGTTGGGGATCGTGAAGCCGACCGGCGAGCCGAGCGTCCGCCCGAAGCGGATGCCCGCCGTCCAGCTGACCGCGTCCTGCTCGATCGTCATGCGCAGGCCCGCGCCGTAGCCCTGCTGGCGGCGCCAGAGGTCGCGGTTCACCTCGTCGGTGGAGACCGGCATCCCCGCGGGCAGCCCATCGAGGACGCCGGAGAGCGCGGGGCCATGCGATTCGCCGGAGGTGAGGAGACGGAGCCGGGTCATGGGCGATCCCCTTGCGTGCGCTCGGTGATGGCGGTCCCCGCGAGCGCGGCGAGGTCGTCCCAGAAGCCGGAGTAGGAGACGTCGACGCACTCGCCGTCGTCGAGCGTGACGGTGCCCGCGACGCCGGTGACGGCGGCGAGCCCGAAGGCCATCGCGATCCGGTGATCGCCGTCCGTGACGATGGCGGCGTCGCGCGCCGGTCCGGACCGGACCTGCCAGCCGTCGGGCAGCTCGGTGGCCGACGCGCCGATGGCGCCGAGCCCCGCGACGACGAGCCGGATGCGGTCGGATTCCTTGTGGCGCAGCTCGCCGGCGTCGCGCACCTCGCTCGTGCCGTCCGCCGCGGCCATCGCGATGGAGAGCACCGGGAGCTCGTCGATGAGGTCGGCCACGGCGGCGCCGGCGAGGGAGACGGCCCGAAGGCGCCGCCCGCCCCGGACGACGATGTCGCCGACCGGCTCGGGGCCCGTGGGCGCGCCGGGCTCGACGTCGATGTCCGCCCCCATCGCGCGCAGCACGTCCACGATGGCCGTCCGCGACGGGTTCAGGCCGACGTTCCGCAGGCGCACATGCCCGGCCGGGTGGAGCGCACCGGCCACGAGCCACATCGCCGCGGACGAGATGTCGCCGGGGACGTCCACGTCGCGGCTCGCGAAGCCGCGGCCGCCGTCGATGGTCGTGACGAAGCCGTCGCGGGAGATCGGCACGCCGAGCCAGCCGAGGAGCCGCTCGGTGTGGTCGCGCGTGGGCCCGGGGCTCACGATCGTCGTCCTGCCGGGCGCCGCGAGCGCCGCGAGGGCGATCGCGCCCACCACCTGGGCGCTCGCGACCGGGAGCTCGTGGCGGAGCGCGGCCAGCGGACGGGCCCCGGCGATCCGCAGCGGGGCGCGCCCGTCCGCCGTCTCGACGCCCGCACCCATGGCGCGGAGCGGCGCGGCGACGCGCTCCATCGGCCGGCGCGAGAGCGACGCGTCGCCCATGAGGGTCACGCGGGCCGGGCGACCGGCGAGGGCGCCGGAGAAGAGCCGGATCGTGGTGCCGGAGTTGCCGCAGTCGAGCGTCTCGCCGCCGACACCCGGGAGGACGGCGGCGTCCGGCGTGCCGCCGCCGCGGACGCGGTAGCGGACCGTGCCGTCCGCGGCCCGGTCGGTCGCCAGGACGGCACCGAGCGTGCCGAGGGCCGCCGCGCTGCTCCGGACATCCGCGCCGGGCCGGAAGGTCGTGACCTCCGCCTCGCCGTGCCCGAGCGCGCCGAAGAGCAGCGCCCGGTGGCCGATCGACTTGTCGCCCGGCAGCCGGATCTCGCCCGCGAGGCGCGCGGCCCGCCCGACGCGGAGCGGCGTGCCGCCCCCGTGGGGGGCCGCGTCCCCCGTCACGCGCTCGTCCCGCCCTTCCCCGCATCCGTGGCCGGGATGGACGCCACGCGGCGCTGGGCCGCGCGCGAGACGCGCACGATCGCCTGGAAGACCTGTCCGCGCTCCTCGTCCGTGAGGACGCCGCCCTCGGTGCGCGTCGCGCGCTCGATGAGCGCCCGCTCGCGCGAGACGTCGTGCCCGTGATCCTCCGTCCCCTTGGACTGCTGGACGGCGACGGCGAGCTCGGCCCGCTCGTCCACGAGCGCTGCGATCCGCTGGTCGATGTCGTCGATCCGGCCCCGCAGCCGCTCGATCTCCTGGGGCGGCACGAGGGCGGGTCGCCAGGTCGGGACGGTCGGGTCCTTGAGGTACTCGAAGCGGCGGAGGTCGTCCATGATCTCGCCGAACTCCGCGAACGTCTGCTGCTGCTCGGAGTCCGACCACGCCTTCGGCGGCTCGGGATGGACCTCGATGATGAGGCCGTCCGCCCCGACGGCCGCGGCCGCCACGGAGAGGGGCCGGACGAGCGGCCGGTAGCCGGTGCCGTGCGACGGGTCCACGATCACCGGGAGGTGCGTGCGCTGGTGCAGCACCGGGACCGCGTTGAGGTCGAGGGTGTTCCGGGTCGCGGTCTCGAAGGTGCGGATGCCGCGCTCCACGAGGACGACGTTCGGGTTGCCCGCGGCCATCACGTACTCCGCGGCCATGAGCAGCTCCTCGATCGTGGACGAGAGGCCGCGCTTGAGCAGCACCGGCGTGCCCGACTGCCCCACCGCCTTGAGGAGCGTGAAGTTCGCCATGTTCCGGGCGCCGATCTGGAGCATGTCCACGTACTGCTCGAAGATGCCGACCTCGGCCGGATCCATGATCTCCGACACGATCGGCAGGCCGGTCTCCTCGCGCGCCTCGGCGAGGAGCTTGAGGCCCTCGACGCCGAGGCCCTGGAAGGCGTAGGGCGAGGTGCGCGGCTTGTAGGCGCCGCCACGGAGGATCCGGGCGCCCTCCCGCTCCACCCCGCGGGCGGTCGCGAGGAGCTGCTCGCGCGATTCCACCGAGCAGGGGCCGGCCATCACGACGAGCGGCGCACCGGCGCCGATCTCCACGTCGCCGACGCGCACGACCGTGCGCTCCGCATGGTGCTCGCGGCTCGCGAGCTTGTACGGCTTGCTCACCGCCAGGAGCTCCTCCACGCCGGCGAGCCCCGCGACGACCGGCCGGGCGCGCTCATCGTCCTTGCCGACGACGGCGATCACCGTGCGCTCCTTGCCCACGACCGGGAACGGCTCGAGGCCGCCGATCTGCCGGATGGCAGCCTCCACGGCCGCGATCTCCGCCCGGTCCGCGCCGGTCCGCATCACCACGATCATCGTCGTCTCCGTTCCTTCCCCACCGTCCCTGCCCGCCCCGGGGAACAAAAAACGCAGGTGCCTTGCGGCGCCTGCGTTGCGGGCACGAGGTCCTCTGCTGCCGAGCGATGCTCGGCGGCCCCGTACCCGCTAGGCGTAAAACCAGGTGAAGATGCTCATCGCTCGCCGGACGATACCGGACCGGCAGCATCGGTGTCAACGCCGGGCGGGGCGGTGACGCCCGCCCGGTCGAGCGCGGCCCACCCGATCGCGATGAGCGTGAGCCCGTCGGTGATGCGGCCGTCGCGGCACATGGCCACGACGTCGGGGAAGGGGACCCAGCGACAGGCGAGGTCGTGCTCGCTCGCCTCGCGCGCGTCCGCGCCGAGCACGAGGTCCGTGGCGAGGAAGAGCACCGCTGCCTCGTCCGTCACGGAGTTCGAGAGGTGCGCGGTGCCGAGGACGCGCCAGCTCCGTGCGACGGCGCCGGTCTCCTCCTGCAGCTCGCGCCGCGCGCCCGCGAGCGCACCCTCGGCCGGGTCCGCACCGCCCTCGGGGATCTCCCAGGAATGGCTGTCCAGCGTGTAGCGGTGCTGGCCCACGAGCGCCACCCGGTCCTGCGCGTCGATCGCCACGACGCCCACGGCGATGCTCGCGAAGTGGACGACCCCGTAGATGCCCGCGCTCCCGTCCGGCCGGTCCACCTCGTCGTGCCAGACCGTCAGCCAGGGGTTGACGTAGGCGACCCGGCGGGTCCGGCGCGTCCACGGGCCGACCGCGACGGGGGCCGCCTCGCTGCCGGCCTCGCTGCCGGCCGCGGGTCCGGAGGCGCCCGGGTCGTGGGTCACCGGTCGCGCTGCGTCCTCGCCACCCCGGCGGCCGCGGCGGCGGCCGGCGAGAGGACGCTCCGGCCCCCGTCCACGGTCCAGACCGCGCCGCTCACGTAGCGCGCGGCGGGCGACGCGAGGAACGCGATCACGGCCGCGGTCTCGGCGGCCGTCCCCATCCGGCCGAGCGGCACGTCCGGCCGGTCCGCGGGCGGGAAGGCGGCCGGGTCGAAGGGCGTGTCGATCGCGCCCGGCGCGACGACGTTCACGCGCACACCGTCCGGGCCACCGACGACCGCGAGCGAGCGCGCGAGCCCCTCGAGGCCGGCCTTCGCCGCGGCGTATGCCGGCGAGCGCCCGGAGCCCTCCGTCGTCCCCACGATGCTACCGACGAGGATCGCGCAGCCGCCCGCGGCACGGAGCGCAGGCCAGGCGACGCGGGCGGCGTCGTACGGCGCGGTGAGGTCCACGGCGATCGTGCGCGCCCAGTGGTCCGCATCGTCCCAGGGCCCGCTCGGCGGGGTCCCTGCCGCACATACGAGGGCGTCGAGGCGGCCATCCGGCGCGGCCGTGGTGACCGCGCGGTCAAGGGCCTCGACGTCCGCCGCGTCGCCGAGGACGACCTCCGTGCCGACGGGCGCGACGGGCCGGCGCACGAGGCAGGTGACGGTCCATCCGGCGTCGCGCAGCGCCTCCGCCGCGGCCCACCCGATCCCCGAGGAGGCGCCCGTGACGAGGGCGCGCGGCTGATGGCTCACCGGCGCATCGTAGCGCGCCGGACCTGCCCGCCGCCCGCTAGCATCCGCCCATGCAGCCCGCCGCCGCCCCGAGG
>JBJTJV010000084.1:0-2301 GCA_046352645.1 Chloroflexota bacterium
CCCGCGGGGGGTGCGGCGCGCCCCGCGGGCCCCCCCGCCCCGGGCCCCCCCCGGGGTCGGGGGGGGGGGGGCGGGAAACCACCTCGGCGCGCCACGCCGCGTTCGCGGCGAGCACGCCCCGGTAGATGACCTGGTTCGCCCGCGGCGGGGGAACGAGGGCGACGAGGCGCTCCACGAGCTCGGCCGGAGAGAAGACAAGGGCCGAGGTCCCGTCGCTCCACACCCGCTTGAGCCCCACCGCGATGCTGCCGTCCTCGCGGCGCTGCAGGCGGTCCTTCGCGAGTGGGGGACGGAGGATGTGCCCACACAGCCGCTCCAGCCCGGCGCGGTCGGTGGCCTTGAAGCCCACGCCCGCGTGCAGGCTGTAGCCGGCGACGTTCGCGCACCGGGGCGGAAGCGCGAGCGCGTTGCCGCCCAGCACCTGCACGCGCCGGGCGCGCTTGCCCGCCCGCTCGCCGAGGGCCGCCTGCCCGAGGAGGGAGGCCTGCTGGATCACGGCCTGGGCGTCGTCGCCGTCGTCGGCGTCTCCCTCGTCCTCGTCGCCGAAGCCCTGGCGGGAGAGCCACGCCTCGCACGCCTCGGCGATGCGGACGACGAGGCGCTCGATGTCCTCGGTGTGCGGCACCACGCGGCGGAAGGAGAGGCGGTCGTCCGCACCGCGCGTGTAGATGCCGTCGAGGAAGATGCAGTGGAAGTGCAGGTTCAGGTTGAGCGCGGAGCCGAAGCGCTGGGTCGCGGTGACCGAGCCCGTCCGGCCGGTCTTCGGGGCGCCGCCGGCCTCCCCGTACCACCGCTCGATCGCGCGGAGGGCGACGCTGTGGACGCCGCGCGCCCGCTCGGGGCGCCGCGCGAGGAGCCACCGGCGCTTCCAGGGCACCGTCACCACCCATTGCCGCGTCGCGACATGCGGGAGCACGCGCTCCATCCACCCCGCCGCGGTGGCCGCCATCCGGCGGCCGCCGCACCGGGGGCAGAACCCGCGGCCCTTGCAGGCGAAGGTCACCAGCCGGTGGGGGTCGCACCCCTTGCCGTGCAGCCACGCAAAACCGTTGGCCGGATCACCGCACCCGAGGAACCCCTCGAGCTCGTTCTGGACATGCCGCGGCAGGGAGCGGCCCACGGCCGAGAGCGCCCCGCGCAGCGTGGCGAGCCCCTCCCGCACCACGGGGTGGAGCAGGTCGGTGGCGGCACCCCGGAGCTCGACGACGCAGGACACGACGCGCGGCCGCACGCATGCGCCGTGCCGCGAGGTTCAGGGCGTTCGTCCTTGCCCGGGCGCCGTCGGGGTGTCGGACGGCCGTCGGTCCGGACGGGCGACCTCCGTCACCGGTGGACCGTCAACCCCCCCGGCGGAGAATTCTGTCGGAATCGTGCCGCCGGCGGGACACCAGCGACGCCCCCGGCGCCGGCCTCCGCACCCGCGGCCCGCCGACCGGCGCGGCTCCGATCCTCCGTCGCGAGGCGCGCGAGGAGCCGCCCTCTGCCCGCGACGAGCTCGCGCGACGGCGCGCCGACCGACCGCCGCGCCGGCCGGCCGAGGCCGGCGGCGAGCATGCGCCCGAGCAGCGCGTGGAGACCGGCGGCACCGCGCCGCAGACCGCCGAGACCCGCGCCGAAGCACCCACAACCGACGGGACCGCCCCGGCCTCCCCCGTCGAGGCCGTCCAGCCGGAGGCCCAGGCCGAGGAAGTGCCTGCCGGCGGCGGCGCCATCGACCAGCCCGCCCCGGAGGCCGCCGCCACGGGAGAGACCGGCGCCGAGATCACGGCGCTGCTGGACCAGCTCACCGCGTCGCTGGACCTCACGCGCACCCGGATCCGGGAGCAGGCGACGCGCTCGACGGACGCGCTGCGCCAGGGCGCGGACGCCGCCAAGGAGCGCGTCAGCACCGCGGTCGCCGACGCGTCGGGCGCGGTCGACGCGCGCGCGGACGAGCGCGCCCGCGCGGTCGAGGAGCGGCGGGACACCACCAACGATGCCCTGCGGACGCGTCGCGACGAGGGCCGCGCGGAGGCGCAGGCCGGGCGGGACGACGCGGCCGCGCAGACCGGCGACGAGTGAGCGAACGGCCAGGACCACATCCGCTCCGCCGGCGACACCGCCGCGGGCGAGATCGAGAGCGCCGCCGCCACGCAGGAGGCCCGCGCCACCCGGGAGTCCGACACGCACGGCCGATCGGCGAGCGACGAGGCGAACGGCCGCGCCTCCCGCATGACCGCCGAGGGCGTCGGCGACGCGCAGGCCGAGTCCCGCAGCTCCGGCGAGCAGATGGCCGATGCGTGTCGGGAACAGAGCGAGCAG